>NZ_JAUETW010000019.1:0-112500 GCF_032484895.1 Bradyrhizobium sp. SZCCHNRI3052
CGCTACGGCGCTATTTGGGAGCGCGCGTCCGGGCGGCTTTGCTCCACCGAGCTACACCACCTCCGGGGACACGACCATGCCGTTGCGGACCGAATCGATGGAGTCCCGCCTCACGAACGCATCCTGGCGATCATTGAAGCTGACGACTCGCCCGACACCACAAACTCCACCGGCTCTGCCAAGAGGGCCCCGCACCCCACCGAAAGGGGCTACCCCGGGCAGAACGAGGGGGATCTCGATCCGGCAGAGAACGAGCGGTACGTCAATGTCGATGGAATCTCACGGGAGGTCCTGTTGGCCTGCTCGCAAGAGCCGCAGAACGACACAGGAAACGGTCAACGACTGTTGCACCATTTTGGCGCGGATCTCTTGCAGGTTCGCAATCTTGGATGGCACGTGTGGGCAGGAACCCATTGGGAACGCGAAGGTGGCAATGAAATGGCGACGCGCCTCGCACATCACACAGCCTCGCGAATCGCGCTCGAGGCCAACCTGATGGCGGCGACGCCGCAAGAGCAAGCTGCGATCGACGCAGCGGGCCAGGCCCGCGGCACGATGCTTTGGATCGAAAAGGCGAGAGGGCAGATTGATGCTCGCAAGGATCAGCAGTGGCAGATGCTTTCACGCATTGTCGCGGCCGGCACCGAGGCACAGGCCGCCTTGGAGAGCCGCCAGGCGGCGCGACGAAAATACTCCGTGTCGAGCGGCAATTCTGGCAAGATTCGCGGAATGCTCGACCAATCATTGCCTTACCGCACTGTGACCGTCGACGGGCTCGATATCGACGCGCTCGCTTTCAACGTCAAGAACGGCACCATCCGCTTTGTGTACGATGAAGTGCCCGATCCTGATGCGTCAGATCACTCAAGCAAGATGCTCAAGCAATGGCGCGTGGTTTTGACGCCGCACAATCGGGCGGACAACATCACGAAAGTGGCGCCCGTCGAGTACATCAAGGAGGCGCGCGCGCCGCACTTCGAGGCGGCCGTCAAGCGTTTCCTGCCGATCAAGCCAGTGCGCGACTTCGTTCAGCGTTTCCATGGCTACGCCTTGACCGGAATGGTGGGCGAGCAATGTTTCGTTTTCAGCTATGGCACCGGCGCGAATTGGAAATCGACATTTGTCGAGATCATCTCACGAATTATGGGGCCATATTGCGCAACCATCAACTTTGAGTCGCTGTCGGGCGATCAACAAAGGTCGGGGTCGGGGCCATCGCCCGATCTTGCGCGCTTGCCGGGGGCACGCCTCGTGCGAGCGTCCGAACCAGAGCGTGGCGTCCAGTTCAAGGAGGCGTTGATTAAGTCGCTCACAGGCGGCGAGCCGATGCTTGTGCGGTCGCTCAACAAAGAATTCTTTGAGATGAGGCCGACGTTCAAGATGGTGTTGTCAGGCAACCATAAACCCGAGATCGGCGGGGTTGACCATGGTATTTGGAGGCGAGTGAAGTTTGTGCCGTGGCCAGTGACCATTGCGGATCACGAAAGACGACCAATGGACGAAGTGATGGATGAAATTTGGCCCGAACGCTCGGGTATCCTCAATTGGCTGATCGCTGGCACGCTCGATTATCTCAACGGCGGCTTGCGCACGCCGGCTGAGGTTGCCGACGCTACAGCACAATACCGTGACGAAATGGACCCAGTTGGGACGTTTGTCGGAGCGTGTGTCGAAAGCGTGCCGCCAAAGCCCAACGGCTCGCCGGCGGCCGTCGTGACCGCACGTGCAATGTATGACGCGTTCGCTTCATGGGCAGTCGCGAACGCCGTGCGACCATGGAAAGAAAAGAGCTTTGCGGCTGCAATGTCGCAGAAAGGGTTCATCAAGAATCGCGTCGCGGCTGGTGTTCGCTACCTGCATGTTGCGCTCAAGAATGTGCCCGAGGGGCCACGCCGGCATTCCGAAGAGTCGCCGCACTACGCCGACGAGATCGCGCCAGTGTGAAGGATGCTCGATCATCAAGGCTCGATGCAGTGCCAGTTACATTGTGCATCGAGCGAATAGTGAAGACGCTTCAATGGACTAAGTCTCGCACAGTATGAGCGGTGCACGGTTTCGGCGGGCGTCTGCTCTCTCTCACTCTCAGGGAGAGCAGGCGAAGCCAATGGATTCTCTCATGTGTGCGTATAGGTTTCTCCCTACATCTCTACACGTCGACAAACCAAAACAATGAAATCGCTTCAGAAAAACCAGATGCAGTATCGACGCCAACCCAACAAACTAGCCGGAACTCAACATCTCTCAATGAACGGGGGCGCGGCCGGGATCGGTCTAGCGACCCGGCGTCTCGGGCGCACGTCCGCCAGCCAAGCGCGGGTCCTTCCCGGCCCCCCGCCCCCTACGGCCCGAGCGCGCCCCGAAATCTCACCAGCCGACCTAAGTCATTCTTGGGTTGACATGGTTGACAGGTTGACACGGGCCGACTGCATCAACTGGCCTGTTCCGTGCTCGGGCTTGCCATGGCTGTGGACCTGGAGAAAGACTGTCAAAGGGAGAACGGGGAGGGCCGCTGCAACAGTTAGGGCTCTCCACGGCCCACGTGTGATATGAAGACTGTGGCAGGTCGGCCTTACTGGTAAACCAGTTTGATTGAGGCGCCAACTTGCACCTTGTTAGCGCTTTATCGAGATGATCCAGAGAAATGTCCGTGATCACTTGATAAGCCAACTTACAGGCCAACGTCTCCGTCGCGACAAACGTATCGCATTCCGACAGTTTATTAACCGGGGCACCGCCGAGACACATTTCGAAGTAGGCGCAAGATTGACGGAAACGGGAAATGCCTTTCTGGACGTCAGCTAGTAGCTCCTAAACGTCGGCCGCGAAAGTACCGTCTCGAGCGTGGCATCAGGTAGGCGGCCTATGACAAAATCATTGTAAGCCTCGTTCGAGAGTTCAACGAGTTCAGGCGAGAAGGTGAACAACTCGCCGCCGACGCCCACGGTCAAGATCGCGAACGGCATATTTTGAGAGTTCGCCGACATGCTTCGAAACCCCGGCTGCCTCGGCATAGCAAGGATATTGCGATACTCGCGAATCCAGAGAAGGATGGCACTATCGGACTCGGCAAGTACGATTTCGACGAATCTGCGGAAGTCTTCAACGCCCCCCGACGCGCCAAGCTCGAACCAGCACGCGCGCCTTAGACCTCTTCGATGTTGAATCGATATCCGGCACTCCCTCATCACGAGAACACGCCATCAATTCGCGCCCGTGGCTAAGCAAGGCGTTTGTCATGACACAGATAAAATGCGTGGCGACGCCCCGCGCTCGCAAAGGCCGCCCTTAAGCGCCGACGCCCGGGTACCACTTCCCGCGCGGGTGCGTCTGCGCGTATCATCAAGAAAAGGAGGACCATCGATGCTTACGCCGACACGAGCCCCCTGGGATAGGAAAAGATCACATAACGCTTCGTTGATCAGCATGCCATTGGTCTGAAATGCATACTGCACGGCAATTTCTGGCGGTGCCAATGCGGCCACACGCGCGAACGCTTCAACGTACCAGGCGGGCGGAACCACGAGCGGCTCATCGGCGTGCCACACCACCGTGAAGTCGCGGGCATGCAACTTGGACTCAAACACGAAGCGCGCGGCCGCCTCAACCGTGTCATGGCTCATGACCCTCCGGCGGTTCCGATGCGGAAGGTCGGAGTAATCGAAATCGACGTTTCAGAATGCCGTCGGCTGCATGATCAGCAGCCGATGTGATGCCGGCGAGATCCTCGGCTTTCAAAATTACTCCATCCGTTAGACGGAAATCATATGCTTACTATACGCAAAGCGACGCGCTCGATCTTCTGTCCGAGAAGTGTGAAGAAAATGGGCGTCAACAACCTCTTCGTGCCGGGCCGTGTTATCTACCAGGCTGGATGTGGAGGATCGAATTGCGCGATTGCGTATGTGTCATAGTTAGCCGAACTCACAGCCGAGCACCCGGTAGACAAGCGCAAGGTCATTATCGATGGCATGCTCTTCGAGATATTTTTCCATCCCGAGGCAACACTCAGGCTGGCAATTAAGGGGCGATATTTCGACGATATCTTGAATTTCAGAAGCATGCACCGCTGCGTGCGAGCTTCGGCCTCATATCGGAAGCGTAGGTCGCAGCGACGCGGCGATTTCTACACGGTGCCTGCAGGGACCACGGACTTGCGGTGACTGTCTGAACCAAGAGTTGGGTCCGTATATATCGACGGCACCGACGTGCTTAGCTGCTGTGATCACGAATTCGCAGACGACGATCCAACAGCGCGGACCTATTCCCGCCGTAAGCCAGCGCAGTTTGAGGCGCAGCTTTCGCAGGAGATGCTGATCCCGAAACGGCTCCTGACCGCCTGACCGTGACGTATACGCTGAGCGAAGCGGGTTCAGAAAATCTGCACGCGCCCATGGCTACACTACCCGAAAGATGGCACCGGCCTGACTGCCCGGTGCGCAAAGCTGGTCGCTGCTAAGTTGTCGTACCGGCGACGACTCGGGCGTCCCATTCGTGGACTCGCCGTCTGTCTCCTCAAGAAGCAATAGCATCTCTAGGCCCGCTGCATTTGCCAGAGCTTTTTTCAGGGCGGGCCTAGAGCAGTTGAAACGTTAGTCGTAAAAAGCTCGACGATCAGCAGTCGTTGGCGTGCCCGCGTCGCTGCCACGTATCTTTCCAACCTGCTTGGATGATCGTCCGATTGACCAATGATCATGGCAACGGCTTTGAATTCGAGACCCTTAATGCGACGGATCGAGGCGAGACGTACGCCGGGTTCGGCCTTGCCCGGATCGACGCGCCGCGCCTCGAGTTCAAGGAAGTCAAGCCCTTTAGCGGCCAGTGCCGATTTCACTGCATCGCGCACCGGTGCGACGCAAATCTCGTGGGATCCTAAGCCCTCGTTTTCGATCAGTTCCGCCGCCCAGTCGACGATCAAGCTGGCGGCTTGCTCTATACTGGTCGCCCTGCGGGCGGTGGGTTCCGGCCCCTTGAAAACTGAGCGGTCGCCCGTCGTGTCGGCCTTGCCACCATCGAGATCATCGATGTCCATGCCCGCGAGCAGCGACTGCGCCCAAGCCCGAATCTGCGCGCTAGTGCGATAATTGATCTTTAGGCGCCGCGACCGACCCACGACATTGATGCCGGCACGAGACAGCGGGATCGGAATCTTGCGATTGATCCTCTGATGTCCGTCCCCGACCATGAACAAAGGGTTGCTCGCCGCCTCACCTCGCGGGCTCAGTGCCGCGATCAGGCGCAGGCCTTCGAGACCAAAGTCCTGCAGCTCATCGACGAGGACATGCCGATACTTTGGAAGCCCCGCGGTGTCGCCCCGGGCGTTCTCGACGATCATTCGGGCCTGGTGTATCGTTCCCTCGAAGGTTAGAAGCCCCTTCTTCTGAAGCCGGCGATTGAAATCTAGAAAGTTCGGCCACAGCTTCCGACGCTGCTGCCGGGATAGTTTTGGGCGGCCGGTCCTGATGACAGCGAGATACTCCTCTTCGGTGTCGATACCCATCGCGTCGACGACACTCTCGTATTCTTCCTTGACGAACTCCCGGTCGAACTCGCTCGCCTCCGAAGCCGGCGGCAGCAATGCGTCCCAAATTTCACTGAGTTCCTGGTCATCCGCAATCCGTCCACGCCATTCCGATCGCAGGCAGATGGTACGCGCGAGCTGATGCAGGTTCGTGACTTCAATACGCTCGGCGGCCTCCGGCGAAAGCTGCGCGATCAGATGCTCGATCGTTACCGAAAGGTTCGTCGTGAATGTGGTGACGAGAATCTTGTCCTTCGGATCGGTCAGTCGCTTCGCGAGATAGACAGCACGATGCATGAGTGCGACCGTCTTTCCGGTCCCCGCGGCTCCGTTGATCTTGATCGGGCCGGCCGTGTCCCACTCGACGATCTTGCGCTGATACGGATGAAGAAAGACGCGCCACATTTCGATGTCTTCGGCAAGGATCGCGCGCAGTTCCTCTTCCCCTTCGACCAAGACAAGGTTGAAATTCCCAACCTGATCGAGCTTCGAGAAATCGCCCGGGCTCTCGGGACGCGCTGCCCCTGCGTTCAGGGTTCCCAGCGTTTCCCTCAACGCCTCGTCGAGCGACCGGCCAGCTACGACCCAAAACAAGACCTGCTGCGCTTCCTCAGGCAGATAGGGAGCAACTTCTTCGAAGGCGGCATCCGTCCGAATGGCACGCACCGCAGGAATGAGTGGCCTGGGAACGCCGGCGTGAAACAGGTCGTCGTCCGTCAGTTCATCCAATGGGTAGCGTCGGTGCTCGTCGGCCTGGGCGTCATTGCCGTCCCGGCTGCGCTCGGCTGCTTCCTCGACTTCCGCCACGTCGAAGACCTGGAGCATCCCCAGCGAGCCATGGGCTTCGAAGCGCTTATTGGCACACCACCGGTACGCCTCGTCGTGGTGATCAACGTGCATCAGCAGAAAGGTATCGCCCCGTTCGGGCGCGATAACGATCGCACGCCAGTCGTCGCCAAGCCGTGCGCTTCGCACCTTGTCGTCGAGCGCCTGCTCGATCTTCTCGAGATGAATGCTGCGCTGGGTACTATCCTCCTGGAATTTCCGAATCAGTTCGCTGACTTTCTTCTGGACCTTGGCGGGAAGGCGGCCAAAACCGGTTAGTACATCACGGTGCAACATCAGCGACGCCATCAGACGTTCTCCTCAGCACGAACTAACAGGCCCGCCAACCAGCGCGTTCCCTTTCCATGGATCTCGTCAAGCGCGACGACACGCCAGCCGCCATCCTCCCATTGCTTCCTGAAGTGCATCTGGTCGCCAACCAGCAAACAGCTGCGTCGGCCGGCGAGCGGCCATGCCATTTCGGCGAAGCAATCATCCGACGCACCTTCGAGGTAATGCTCGACTTCGGGCACGGGAACGCCGTCGATTGCCATTTTCTTTGCCAGGGCGATCAACGAGGGAAGCACCGCAGCCAAAACTTCTTCCCATTCCGAGGGGACCCCATCGGTGGTGGCGAATTCCAGATCGGGTGCCGAGCCAAGAGCAACCTCGGAGGTCGTGAAGGATCGGCCGTTACCGGAAAACTGCAACAGGTTGCTGAGCCCAAGCCATCGCCGCCACCGCTCGAGATAGAGCGCGGACGCGCGCTCCTCTGCGGTGTCGCCGAGCCGCAGCCTGGCAATGACCTTGTGAGAGCTGCTCGCAAGAACATCGCCCTGGTTGGCAACTACGAGGAGATCGGCGCCTTCAGCCAACACAGTCGTGTGCAGCAGATCGCCAATCCAGGCGTCGTCGGTGCCCTTGGGGATGTCCGCACCGGCACGCCAACGGTCGTGCATGTCGAGTAGGTCGGACGGAGTTGCCCCTTTTGCTCCCCTGTTGGCCAGCACCTGCAGCGGGATGAGACCCGCCTCGTTGGCGAGGCGCTGCCATCCGGCCGGATTGGGAGACCGGAGAAAGGCAACGAGCTGAACAAATCCGTTGCCGAGCGCTTCCGCGACCGGCGGATAGGCCAGACCGGTGCTTCCAAGAGCCTGCATCTTCCGTTCAAGTGTCGCATGGATCCTGGGATGCAGCAGATTCAACGCCGCTTGCGGACCTTCCAGGAGATCCTGCCATGTGATGCTCCAAACTCGATGGGTGCCGCTCTCAAGCACGGACCGGCGCTTGACCGCATCATCGGCCAGACGGCTCGTCGGCTGACCTGGATGGGCATGAAACTCGAAGCCGTCAGTGAAGACCGCGATGGGGAGAATGTCGGCGTGGTCAGCGGTCAGCATGAAGTCGGGCTGGCATGCCGTCATGACTCCCTGGGCTTGTGCCAATCTCGGCTGCAGCTGCACCTCCCAAAATCGGGAATCCTGTCCGAACCGAAATCGGAAACCGGAGGTGCCCTTCACCAAGCTTTTTTGCCATTCACCATGGCTCTCGGTAACGGCCGCTTCCAAGCGTTCGACGAATCGCTTTTCCAGCACGCTGCCGAACAGGGACGTGGCATCGAGATCATCCAGCGCCTCAACCACAACTCGCTTTTTGCCGGCCTCTATCATCGTCGCCAGCAATTTGATCCCGCGTTCTCGGCTGATCTCTTCGGATTGATGTTGCAAACGATAGGCCCGAATACAGCGATAACAACCGTCGGTGTCATCCTCATCCGGTCCGATGTGACGGCAGGAGCATGACTGCAGGGCGTCGAGCGCCAAGCCCAGCACTGTCATGATGCCTTGCCCCGGGATTTCACCAGCGTGTTTTGGCTCGAACAGCGATTTCAGGAACCCCGTCCCTCCCGGCACGGCATCCATGATCACGAGGTAATGGCGCCTGATATCCTGCTTGTGGTCGGGTAGAATCTGCGGCTCGATTAGCAGATGGCCAGGGTTTCCGCTGAAATGGAGACGCAGGCCGAGGAACAGGCAAGCCCGCAGCGTCTGGATATCTTCCGACTCGACGTCGGGCGGCAACAGCAGGCGGATCGCCTCGGATTTGAGTTCGCGGTAAAGATAGACCCGCTCCCATTTATATCCATTCTGGGTGCGCCCTTCGCGAAAGGCCTTGTCGGTGCGCTTGCGACCGGCACAGCTGCGTCGATGTTCGACCTTGTCCTTGGTGACATCGCTTTCGGCGGCCACACCGCAATCCTGGCACACCGGAAAGCCGAGCTCCGGCACCTTCTGTTCGACACCGAATTGAAATCCCTGCGGGGTGTCGGCAAGTCCGGTATTGACCTGGCGAAGGATCATCGAGCTGCGGAATTCCAAGCCGAACGGCTCGTCCTCGGTACCCACGGCTCCCTTATAACCACCGGCCGTCTGATCGAAGCTATAGACCAGCCGATAATAGCGCTGATCGCGCTCTTCGGCCCGATCCCCGGACAGACTGTCGTAGTATTCCATGTAGGAAATCGCGCCGGATCGGGAAAAATCGAGGAACGTCTTGCGTTGCGCCCGGTCCAATTGCGACTGCTGCTGCTTGTCGTAGCCGCATTGTGGACAGGCCGGTTTGGCCTCGGGCTTTTCCATGTCCTCGACCAGGCGCATGTGGCCGCACTTCCCGCAAACTCCCCATTCCTGCGCCAAGGGTTGTGACTGATTGCCAAGGGAGAGCTGCTGGATCTCGAATTGATGCCCATGTGTGTAGAAGATGTTCCGGGGTGCCAGCTCCCGAATGGCGACAGCGGCTGCCCGGGTGATGTCTATGGAAATCGTGGCGTCTTCTTCACCCTGGTGCTCATTGTGGACAGCGCCGGACAGTCGCACGCCGCGTTCCGGGAAGGCGTAATTCGGTAGCAATCCTCGCTCGGTGAGCACCTCCAATGCTGACGTACGGTTTAGCACCATCGTTCGTACCTTGAGGACGCGCAACTCGCGCTCGATCTCGCGGAGCCCGGCCTGATCATCGGCTCCAGCCAACTCCTTCTTCTGATCCGTCAGACGCCGGCGCGCCGTTTCGATATTCTTGAGCTGATCGCCGAACTCGGATGCTGCGGCACGGATCCGCTGATGGAGCCGCATGGTGTCCGCCTCCATCCGAAAGCGTAGACGGGTATCCGGCCGCACCACTTCGGGACCAAATCGCGCGAGGAACCCATCTTGTAAGGCGGCTTCCTTCATCGCCATCCACGCGAGGAGGTCTATGATGGGTCCGGTGTCCGCCTCGAGCTGCTCATCAAGTTGTTTTCCGCTCGAAGGAAGTTCGGAGATGACCCGATCCTTGACCGCACTGTCGAAGCAGTATGCCAGATACTGGCGAACTAGCATGGCGCTGGCGTCGAGCCAGCAGCCGGGCGGCTCGATTTTGCCGGCCAGCATTTCCTGCGGCCGAGCGAAGAAGAACAGGTCATGCGGTCGCTGGTTGACCACCGAAACCACCAACGCGGTGCCGGTGCTTCGTCCCGCCCGGCCGATGCGCTGAAGATAGCTCGCGGTGGTCGGCGGAACCGAGCATAGCATCGTGGTCGAGAGATCACCGATATCGATACCCATTTCCAGGGTCGAGGTCGCCGTGATGACGTTGGGGTCGTCCGCGTGAACCCCACCATTGAACCGTCGCTCCAGGTCTTCACGCTCCTCAGTGGTGAGCAGGCCCGTATGTTCCTGCGCAAACACCCGGCGTAGCGCACCCTTGCGATAGCGTCGCCGGTAATAGGTCTGACGATCAGTGAAGGGCGCATCGCTGTAACGACCGCGTCGCGAGCCATAAGCCAGACTAGATGCCCCCATCCAAATTTCGGCTTCGCGAGGCGGCCGCAACATGAAGTGACCGCTGTGGTCGCACACAAGTGGACGGCCGTCGGCCTGAAGCATTGCGGCGCTCGGCGAGATCGCAAAGTAGTCCTTGTCGCCATCGCAATGCAGCAGCTCCAAGAGACCAGCATCCACCCCTTCCTTCAGAAAGGCAGAAGTCAGGTCCGCGATGGCGGCATCGGACACGCCGTGCAGCCGCAGGCCGTCCCTGCCAAGAGCGCGCCGTGCCCACACTATATTCCAGGGATCCTGGACACCGGTTCGGGTGACGGCCAGCATATGGTCGTGTCTGGGGTTGCTTCCGGTAGCCATCAGCCGTGGCGTGTACCGCCCATGAAGTGGGTAGGCCTCACGCCCTTCGACAATCTTCCTTCTCGATCTCTTGCCCCACAATCCGGAACGGGCGTACGCGGTTACGAAGGTATGTGCGAAGCTTCCCCGGCTGCGTTGCCGATGCAGAATGCCGAGGATCCACAGTCGCAGCTGGTTGCCGTCGACCCCTTCGAAGGCTGTATCGATGCCGGGCAGTCGCGCCACGAGGCGGCCTACAATCGCATCGATGACATCGAGATCCCAGGCGACGCACGAGCTGCCGTTCAATTCCAAGGTGCGTCCATGGGTGAGCATCAGACCGAACTCGCTGATCGCTTCCCACGTCAAACGCTCGGCGATCTCGCTGCGGAGTGGTTCTGGGATAGGCGTCGCCTTGCCGGCATTCTCGCGAAATGCCAGATACGGACCATATTCGTGTAGGTCCGGCGGGATCAGGGTCGCCAGCGCCTCCAGTGGCACGCCCGGCCGTCCGGGCGCCTCCTCCGACCAATAGGCAAGCAGACGGTCGCCAACCTCAGTCAGCGGCACACCGGCGGACCCGGCATCATCAATGATGCGCTGAAGCGCGGTGCGGAACGTGAAGTGATAGGTGCGCGCGGAGAAGAAGCCCGCCCGGTGGCTGGCATCCTGCACACTGTCGGTAAAGGCCAGCAGCTTCGGATCATTGTTGAGAACCGACCCGAACATTTCGTCGATCGCGACGCTCGAAACGGTCGCAGCGCGGCTGCCGATGAACATCAGGCTGCCCCGCATCTCGCAATGCGGACATCGCACCTGGCCGACGACCTTGCCGTTGTCCTGTCGGCGGGTTTCGCGGTTGACCTTAACCCGAAAGGTTCTCGTTTCGGTCAGCGGACAATTGCCGGGCCCTTCGCGAACCACCAGACTGTCCGGCGCCAGATACCAATGAGCTGTCGGCAACGGCAACTGATCGGGACCCCACGATCTTTCGTCATCGGTCTGCCACGGACTCAGCACGACTATGTTTGGCGACTGGGAAGAGCCTTCGAACCCCCACCCCTGATAAATTCGCGCGGGGTCGTCGAGCAGTCGGAAGCCATTCACGCCCTTGGCACGGATCTGATTGTCCATGTCCGGATCCGAGAGGCCGACCCATACCGATTCACCGCACTCCGAGCAGTGAGCGACTGGCAGAATCGGACTGCCGACCCGCTTCTCGTCGATCCAGCCGAACTTCGGCGCATCCTGCACGTAGCGTCCAAGTCGTCGCAGCTCCCGCACCCAAATCTGGACATGGGTCGGCACCTTCGGGAGCGCCCGCCCGCTGCGCAGATCGCGCGCCTGCGCGACCAGGGCGAAGAAGGCGGCAACAACCTGGCTGCGAGCTTCATAGTCGCCGACAGCCCTTAGAACGTAGAACCGCGCCGACAACTCCTCGATCAGCGCGTCCCAGGTCAATACCGGCGTTGCCGTAATCTCAAGCAGCGCCTTGAACAATTCCTGACGTCGAAGCCAGTCGCCGACAGCGAGCCCCCAGCGCTTTTCCGGCGTCGGCCGTTGAATCTTGCAGTCGAGCCAACGATTGCCGTCCATGAGCGGGAATTCGGGGGCACCCCAGAGCGGTGCGGTCCGTTGCGCAAACGCAGCCGCGGTCTCGTCGTCGCGCGGCGTGCAATCCGCCGCCGACGGGAACGTCTCCGGCGCCTCCGTTTCCGGTACGACCATGGCTGCAATGTCGAGACGGTTGTTGTCCTCGTTGATGATCATCGCCGGCGTGAAGGATTCCTGGAACAGGATGCCGGCGAAATAAGCCAGCCGATCGAGGGGATTCATCTCCTCCTCTTCGCGCCCGCCGGCGACGGTAGCGCTGGTGCCGACGCAGCAAAGCCCGCCTTCCGGCACATCCAGCCGCGCCTTGATGCGGCGAACCAGACACGCGACGTCGGCGCCCTGCGCCCCGTCATAGGTGTGAAGTTCGTCGAGCACCAGGAAGCGCAAACGGCCGGGCTCATTGAATCGCCAGATGCGCTGATCTTTTGGGCGCAGTAGCAGATAATCCAGCATCTTGTAGTTGGTCAGCAGGATATCCGGCGGATCCTCCTGCATGCCGTCATGGTCGGTGATGTGAAAGCAGCCATCGCCCTCGGCTCGCATCGCCTTAACCGCGGTGGGGTCCTCCCCGCCGCTGTCGCCGGACCTACTGCGACCGGTATAGAGCCCGATCTTGATCAGCGCCTTGCGATCGTTTCCGGCGCCGATATGCAACTCTGGGCGCGAAAAAACTTCGTTTGCGAAACGTCCGGCCTGATCGGCCGCCAGGGCATTCATCGGGTAAAGGATGATGGCCTTGACGCCCTTCTCGCCCTGCTTGACCGAGCGCAGGCAGTGGTCGAGCAGCGGGAACAGAAAGCACTCGGTCTTGCCCGAGCCGGTGCCGGTCGTGACAATCGTGCTTTCCGGATCGCGCCCCTTGGACGACAGGCGCTGCCACGCCTGCCATTGATGGCGAAAGGGATGGAAATCAGGCCGGATATCGAAGTGCTCGGCAGGATCGTAACTCTCGTGTGCCGGCCGGTACGGCCGCCGCAACTGCACCCACGGCCCCTTGAACAGGCCGTTTTCGGAATCGTTGATGAAGGCGCTGAGCGCGGTCTCTTCGTCCCGACGACGAAAGTTGAACGTCGCCTCCAGGTAATGCCGGATCTGCCGCTTGACGTCCTGGGCGAGGGTGGCGGGAAGCATGGGGCCGGCCTCTCTCAGTGGGTGCCGTAACGTGCGACGAAGCTCGCCCAGGCGCGACGGTAGTCATCCTCGCGGTCCACTTTGGTGAAGGGCGGATGGAAAGTCTTGGTGGTTGTCGAAAGGCCGTTGTCGATTTTCCAGGATATAGTGAGCGGGCTCGTTTCGTCGTTCGTTTTACGGGCCTCGCGCAACTCCTTTGCGCCGGGATCTTTTCTGGTCGTGTTGGGCAGACGGCGGCCCTTAACATCATATTCGTCGGCGTTCTCGTACTGGCGCATCACTGGGAACTGGACTCGGTAGATGGTGAGCAGCTCGTCAAGCGTCATACCCAGCGACTGCGCCACCAACACATCAATTTCCAGAAGTGCCTGACGCCGCGCGAAATCGGATCGAAGTGCGCAACCACGCTCCCACTTGGAAGATAGGTGAGCCCAATGCAACTCATCCTCATGCGTCAGCCGCGCATCATCGATCGCCCAATCATCCTCCCTCATCGACTCGCTGAAATTGCGCATCCAGAGGGGAGCGTAATGGTTGGTTACACAAGTGAGGCGAAGAAGACGAGCCTGCGCACGGAAACTATCTTCGTCCGCTAAAATGGGAAGGGTCTGGAGTGTGTCATGCCGAAGATTAGATTTGCCTGACATTCTGACAATGAAGTCAACAATCACAGAGGCGGTTGATGCTGCAAATGCCAGCAACTTCTTCTCTTCTAAAAACGCTATCGAACAAAACGCGGATATGTGGGTGGCGCCTTGCGGCAAAATAAATGGCACAAGCGTTCTAACGTGTCCCGACTGAACCATAACCTTGTTAGCGTACCTGAATCTTTCAGTAATGATTCGTGGTAGGAATATTCTTTGCTCTTCGCTTGGAATGCCTTGGATTACCTTGATGTCACGGTCATCGCTACTTTGACGATCAGACCTTCCGCCCTGTCCTCGCAGAATGCATGAGATTTCGTCCAGTGCGTCCTCCCCCAATTCGCTAAAAAAGGCGTACTGCTGAGTTGGCCTCTGTTCACAATTTGCGGCCACTTCTCCGTACAGAACTAGTGGTTCACCACACAATTGCTCCCAAGCGCTTAGTTCATCCTTTTTGATCGGCCAAAAGCCGGGAAGAGCCGGTCTTGGCCAAGTCGGAATCGCTCTGACGAAATCACTTTCGAAATCCATCGAAATTCCCGGCTTGTACACTGTGCGGGGCAGGAAAGAATCGGTGATCTCTGTCAAATCGACCAGATCGTATTGATCCTTTTGAATACAGGTAGACCGAGCTGTTTTCGCCCATGGTCTTGCAATGTTAATGATCGGTCCAGAAACAACCATTTCTTCAGCTTTAGAAGGCTGATAGCTAGGCCGCTCTTGCCTTGTGATCAATCCTGCCTTCTGGGCGTTGGATTCGTGAAACATCTCTGAATAAAAGTAGAGCCCTCGCACGTTGCTCAGACGGAGGTTATAACGGCTGATCCGGTCGATGACGGATAAGATCGGACGGCCCTGGATTTGCGGAAGGCGAGCTTGAGCGGCGGGCGTAGTAGAGTCTTCGAACAGTGCGGCAAAGTTGGTCAGAGCAGCTTCGGTGATATCGATCAGCCGATCTGGATGTCCGGCAGTCTCCCAGCTTCCACTATCCGACTTAATTCCAGGCAGGGAAGTGCGTGAGTGGATCGGCGCTCGACAGGCCTCAATGGTGTCAGGGTGATATAGGTTGAACGCTGCCTCAAACGCAATGTCACCTGCTGTGCCGTTGAAGACATTGATGCTAAAAGTCTTGTGATGATAGACGTCTGGGAAAATGAGCAGCTCGTTCTTGAATTGGAAATGACGCGAGAGCCGCGAATAATATGCGTCGCGGAATGCTCCTCCTTTAGGATCGTCGAATATGCCCTCTGGGTGGATAAGACCTGCAACACCCCGCTCGCTAAGCAGATCCCAGCTCCGCTCGATGAAGTTCAGGTAGAGATTTGTCTGGACACCTGCCAGATTCGGATAAAGCGTCCGGTCGTTCAAGAAAGCTGATACGCCTTCTCCGATTTCAAACACCGCCCGATATTCGACCTTGCGTCTATGATTGGCCAGGAGTGTGAATCGTGCATGATTTAACGCGGCGCTCCTTGCTCCACTTGCCCCCAATGATGGGTCGAATTCATAGAGCAGCGGTGCGTCGTTCCAACCCACTTTGATCCAGGGCGGATTGCCGACCATCAGGTCGATGCCGCCCGGCGCGGGCAGCCCCTCTACCGCCGGGCCGAGCAGCTCGGTGAAGATCAGGCTCCAATGTTGGAAGTGCTGGCGCTCCGCCAGCTGCCGGCCGACCTGCAGGCAGGGCATGGCCTGGCAGAGCTGCTCGACGTCGGGCAATTCATCCTGTGCGGCAGTAAACAGCGCCTCAAGCTCGGCCTCCAAGCCCAACTGAACGGCCAGCATGGCGCGCGCCTCCGGTGTTCCGATTTCCGTACCGGTCAGGATCTTCACTGCAGCGAGCCACGCCAGTCTGTCCGGTAGGTCGCCCGATCGCTTGAGTGGCCAGAAGTAGAACGCGCACCAGGTATCCATGACGAGCTTCAACCGCTGAAAGGCCCCCGAGCTTCTTTCGAGCGTCCGACGAATCTCCTCCTGTTGCTCCAGCGTCGGCCCTGCCTTGAGCGCCTCATCGCTACCGGCCGGCTCTGGCCAGACGGTCGCAGTGCAGGCGGTGCGTTCGAGCGCGCGGGCGCGGTCGCGCGCATAGCGTTGCCACAATTCGTCAATCGCGCGACTGATTGCCTTGCCGGCAGTGATCTCCGCCTCCGACCACTTCTTCCTGACCTGCTTGCTACTCCAGTCGTTCCCGACCTTGCATTCCTCGGGCCAAAACTGCTTCATCAGTTTGTCCCGACACGCAGGGACCATATCCTGACCCCAAACTAGGAAATGGTAGATCTCGTTGTCCTGGCGAGGCTCGCCTGGTTTCAGCGCGCGCGGGGCCGCTGCGTCCTTGCCGAGGTGCTCGCCGTCGCGAAGTTGCTCGCTTGTCCACACCGCGCGCCGCGCCCCGATTAGGCTGTTGCCGGCGCGCAGCCGTAGGCCGAACCAGGGGACAGCGCCGACACGGTAGCGGTCAGGTTCCGCGCCCTCGCCTTTACGAACCAGCAAGCGGTGCATGCTCCCAAGCCATAAGGACAGGCCACCCAGTTCTACCGCAGTCGGATTGAGATCGACGCCGTAGACGTTACGCGTAGCGATGAAGTGCTTGGTGCGCCGCAATTCGTCTTCGTAGCGACCGGGCTCGATGACCAGACCTGTTTGCGCCTGCTTTAGGCGTAGGTATTCATGGGCGAGCTGGTCACACATCTCGTTGATGAAGGCGGCCGAGCCCATTGCCGGCTCGCAGATCGTCAGCGACAGGATGCGGTCGGCATCCTCCGGGCCAAAGCCCTTCAACCGCTCGTTCAAGACCTCGCGCACTAGTGTGCGGGTCAGGATCTCCGGCGTGTAATAGGAGGCGGAGTTGACCCGATCCATCCCGTTCAAATGCAGGATGAACTCCCCCCTCGGATAGATCCGAGCCTGACGCGTGCGGCGTTCGACTACGATCTCACCCGGAGCAAAATCACCCGCACGGGTCTCAGGCACGAACCAGGTTTGAACATCCGTCGGAATGTCGTCATCGAAGACGAGCTTAACGCCGTTGGTAGAACCGTTCGAAGGGGCAGCGGCGTCCTCATCGCGGTCCTCTATCTCTTCTTCATCTGAGTCCTGCTCGATGTTGTCTTCGTCAATGTCTGAATCGATTGCCGCGCCCCGCGCACCCTTCTTATCGAGAGAGCGATGGACCTGGATCAGGTTCTCGCGGGCGAAGAAGCCCGAATACGACAGCAGGCCTTCGTAGACCGCGCCGAGCTGCACGATGCCGAGTTCCGCATAGTTGATGCGTCCGATCGACCTGTCTTTCTCATCGGTGCCAAGGCTAAGCGCACGGATGACCCTTTGCAGGCGGAGGTTGGGCAGATCGGCGCGATCGAGCAATGGCGTGGCCGCGGGATCGAACAGGGTCGCCGTCAAGGGGCGGATGATGAAGGTGTCAGTCGTTCCTGCCCTGCTTTCGATCACCTTGCGGCCGACCTGATCGAGACGCAGCTGTTGCGGCTTTGCCGACAGGCCACCAAACAAGGGAAGTTGCTCCGGCTTCACCGGCGCCCAGGGTTCGGCCGCGTTGGCCGTCGCGGGCACGCGAATCGGCTCAAAGCCCCTGTGGATCAGCGAGAACAGCCGCTTCAGGTGGGCGTGGTAATAGGTGCCAGCTTCTGCTCCCACCGGCATCTCGCCGGAATCGGCCAGGTCGCGCAGGGCCTCCAGGCTGTAGCCGAGGCGATAGACATCGTCGTTGATAGGAAGAACGCCCAGTTCGCCGCCTCGCGCCTCGGCGTAGAGGCAAAACAGAATCCGATAGACGAACACCAGCGCCTCGTGCCGCAGATGCTCGGCGGTGATGTCCCGCTCGCCATTTGGCAAGGTGGGCTCCGCTTCGGCGAGGCGGGTGTAGGAGAGCTTCTTGGCACGCCGGCTGTCGACCCAGCCATTGCAGACCTCTTCGATCGCGCGCCGGACAGCCCCCTGCAGTTTGGTTGAAACCACATGGGTGAATTTATGACTCTGGCTTTCGAGCGTGTCGTGCAGGACCGTCGCGTTCTCGCCGTCAGGACACAAGGTGTCCTTCGAGAGCAGCGCAGCCATCGCATCAAAAGCAGACGTCTCCTTACGTCCAAAGGCGTCGTCGAGGTCAAAGCTGACCCAACGGCCTTGCGCAAAAGTATTGCGGTCGAACAGATGGATGGTCGAGCCCGAGAGCAGCATCACCCATCGGGGGCTATCCTCTTCCCGCAGCAAGCGGCCGACGGCTTCGCCCCACGATGCTTCAAGGCTTTGCGTACCGTCGGGAGCGGTGAGAGCGGGTACCGCCTCTTCCAGCGGATCCTCGGAATTCCAGTCCGACGGAAGCGCAGCCGCTGGCAAGCAGAAAGGCGTCTCCGCCACTACCAGCCACGGCTTTCCGTAACGCGAAACCTGCGCCAGAGTTGGCAACACGGCCTTTTCCGCGGGGAGGAGCAGTGGAGCGGGAGCAGGCTCATAGCCGAGCGAGCGCAGCAGCCTATCATGCCAGCCTGCGAGCTCCGGCTCTTCGGCATGCGACCGGTGCGTTGTGACGTCATGATCCAGCGCCTGAGACTTTGCCTTAAAGTAGGTGTCGCCCAAGGCCTGCAGGCGCCTTGGCACCGACCGCGAACCGAGGTCGCGCCAGGCCTTCAGCGGCTCGGCGATGTCCCTGGCGAACTGGGCTTCGAGATAGTGGGCGGCGTAGTATTCGCCGATATTATTGATCGCGGTGTCGAGCGGCATCAGCGGACCCCCTCGATGGCCAGAATGAGCCGAGTTGTCGGCTGGTCTGCCGCCTCAAAATGCGCGAGTCTCCAGTTCAGGTTGCGGTCCTGAACATATTTTTCGGCTTCTTCGAGCGACTGCCGGGCACGGATGGCCTGTTGGCTGGTGGGGCTCAGATCGGCCAGTTGATCGTTGATCCGATCGCGGCGCCGCGCGAGCCAGTTCCTCAGTCGCGATTCTTCTTGTTCCAGCATCGGCCGTAACTCGGACTGACGCTCGTGCTTGCGCGTCTGCATTCGATCCAGGCTCTGATTGACAGCGGCTGCGACAAAGCCCTTGAGCAGCGGCTCCGGCATCGGCCCGCGCCGGCCGGTATCGGCGAGATCATCGAACCGGGCTCTCGCCAACGCCTCCTTTAGCGGCAGCAAGTCAATCCGGCCGCCCCTCGCAATGAACACGGCGTGAGCGTCGGCGATGAGCGGCGTGCCGGCTCGCGAGCTGACTTGGCCGATGAAGCAGAAGCACATTTCGCCTTCGGGTAGATATGGCGAGGCAATCATAGGCGCCTCGCCGCGTGGCATCAACATCATCAGCCGCTCGGCCAGCCAGCGCATGACGGGATGAAGCTCCGTGAGCAGCAACTCGTCACTCCATTGGCCCCGCAGCGCCCGCGCCGCGCGGATCGCCGTATCGACCCGGTCGGGATCCATGGTGAGTCGAAGGCGCCCATCCTCGGGCCAAGCTTCCTCGGGGATTGCGGTCGCGCCGAATACGACCTCGCGCCCAGGTTCCGGCGCACCAAGACGGCGCCGCAGGTCGGACGGCGGCGTGAGCAGGAACTGCTGGGGCGTCTTTTCAATCGGGTGGTAGGACCCATCGCCCGACATCTGGCTCAGCAGCGAGAAGCCCTCCTCGAGGAACCGGACATTGTTGTAGAGGCGGACCCTCGACGTATCTTCGATCTTCTCTGCCGGCTCTCGTATCAAGGCTTTGTCGTCATCATCGAAGAGATCAGTCAGCTCCGCCATGGCCTGATCCGATGCTTGCCGCAGCATGTCCTCGACACCCGAGGATCCCGGGCGATTGCCTTGCGGTGGGTCGAATATGTCCTTGCTACCGCCGAGCAGGGCTTTCTCGGCGACAAATTTCTCCTCGCGCTCGGCATCATAGAGCTTCAGTACACTCTCACCACTACGCGCCGTTCGGTTGATCTCCTCGACCTTCTCGACGAGCCTACTGAATACGGCCTGATCGCCCTTCAATTCACCCACTTCCGTTAGCACCATCAGATACCGGATTTCGGGGACATGGTGCTGGCCATATCGATCGATCCGACCGTTCCGTTGTATCAGCGTGATGATCGACCAAGGCAGATCATAGTGAATGATATGCCAGCACTGGTGATGCAGATTGACGCCTTCGGACGCCACGTCGGTGGCGATCAGCAGGCGCATTGCGGCGTTGCCGGTCCCGAAGGCTTCGATCGTCTTGCCGAGCCAGACGTCCGGCATCCCACCGTCGATCGTGGCCATGACCTGGTCTGGTTGGTCTTCGGGCTTGGCCGACCAGGGCAGATCGAAGCTCTCGGCCAAAGCCTTCGCGAGCGCCGACTGGGTGACCGTGCTCTCCGTGAACAAAAGCACGCGTGGACTTGCCGGGCCGCCGTCCCAACCAATCTGGCGCAACTGCTCGATCAACAGCAGATACCGTGTGGATTGTTCGATCGAGAGGGCAGTCAGCGCGTCCTTAAGGGCGTCCAAGGCCGCGATATCGCTGGCGTCGCCGTGCCTGCTATGCAAGCCCGCGAGGCTGTTCTCAATGGTCGACAGGCAGGCTTCCGGACTCGAGAGAAAGCGTTTGTACAATCCCCAACGCAGAATGGCGCTGCGATCGCCTTCGTCCATGCTCCCGCGAAGCTCCGCGAGCCGCCGATAGATTGTCTCTTCCGCTGGGCTCGCCTGCTTTGCGGTTTCACGCAAGGCAACAACCTGACGATCGCGAAAATTTTCGCCGGCCTCATTGCGTATGTCTTCCTTGAAGCGCATCAGGAAGAATGGCTTGATGTCATCGGCGGAGTATTGCTGAAACTTCGGATCCGGAATCGCTGATGGATCGAGCAGGGAAATCAGCCGGCCAAAAGTCTCGCGTTTTCCGTTGTGAGGCGTCGCCGTGGTCAGCAGCATGCTGTCGGCCCGGCGCGACAAGAGTCTGGCGAGACGGTAACTGTAGTTCCGTTCCGGATTGGTCGCACCCGCGACGTTGTGCGCCTCGTCGATGACGACAACATCCCAACGCGTATTCTCCAGGAAGTGACGGTAACGGCCAACGTCCTTGAGCGTATCCATCGAGATGATGATGCGGTGATAGACCTCGAATGGATTTTTCGACGCCGGAATGCGCAAGCGCAAGCGAGCAAGGCCCACCGAGTCCAGTCTGACCAGCGGAATGGCGAAGCGATTCCACAGCTCGGCCTGGAACTGGGTCAGCATTGACTTCTTCGCCAGCACCAGAATCCTGTCCGCACGCCCCCGGCGAATCAACTCGCCGAGAATCATTCCGACCTCGATCGTCTTGCCCAGGCCGACGGCATCGGCAAGCAGGAGACGGGGCCGCATCTGCAGGAGCGCCTTCTCGACCGCCTTCACCTGAAAAGGTAGCGGCCGAAACGCGCCGATGCCATTGACGTCGGGATGAGCCGCCGTCAGAGGCATCTGCCGCAGCTGGGCTTCAAGGAACAACTTGGCCCGCTGGAAGCCGTGGCTGCTGTCCCTGACCAGCCTCGTATCACCCGGGTCGATGGGTATGACTTCGTCAAGGTCGGTGACGAACGCGGCCTCATGGCCGCGGACCATCTCATCTGCGCCAGTGCAGAACGCTATCTGAGAGCCGGTCGAGAAATCGACGCTGTGGACCCTGGTAACAAGCCATTCTGCATCGCGACAGAGAACTCGCATGCCGGGGGTTAGCGGGGGGGCGGGGGATGACATGGGCGTCGGATCAGTTCCAGTCCGGCGGACGCTCGGGGGCGTCGGCATTTGGGTAGGACGCACTGAGGCTCTCGAAGGCAACAAGACCGAGCGCAGACGTATTGAGCAATTTGGCAACAGCCTCGTTGATGGCACGATCCGAAATAGTGAGTAACGTTCTTTTACCTTGCTCGCGGGTTACTCGATTATCTTGCTGGGAACCAACTCTCCCATCGCAGCTAAATTCGATGCCTAAACGACGTTCGACTTTTGACTTGCAGAGGAACCGTAATTCGTGGTCGTCACCCTGGTTTGGGAGTCTCTTGGCATCTTGGGAGTCCTCCGGGGGAATGAGCCGCTCACCTTCTGCATAACGAAAAACGATCGCGGTCGGATGAACGTAGCCTATAAACCGCGTCAAGCCCGATTCGGAAAGCAATGTGTCTTGGCCGTCGATTTTCACGTGCAACCCCCCCGTGTACGGTATAGCTATCGTCAGGCGGTGACAATCCGTGTCACCCCACCCCGGGGAGGGCCATGTCTCTCGAGAAAGCCCAACAATTACTGGAGCTTGCGACTTTCGTACCATTCCGCTGCCTGGGCGTCACTTTAAATGAAATCGGCGACCGGTTGGACATTTCCAAGCGAGCGGCGCAGCGAATCCTGCACACTCTGGAAGTGCAATTTCCGGACACTCAGGCCACTTTTGACGACAACGGCCACAAGCGCTGGCGGCTACGAACCGGAGCGCCGCGCGATCTTGTGACGCTCGCACCTGACGAGCTGGCCGCACTCGACCTATCGATTATGACCCTCGAAAGAAATTCCTTGGACGTGAAAGCTGATCAGCTGGCACCTCTATATGTGGGACGATCAGGTGATGTTTCGGCACCTTGGCATTGCGAAAATTGCTCGAGCATTCAGCAAATAGACTTTCCCGCACTGAAATAGCAATCTCGATGACAGCTTTTGACACCCCGTACGATTAATTACGTCGGCCAAGCGTGAAGCTACGCGCTAGGACTTCGGAGTTCATATGCCCGCCTATTTTGATGACCCGAGAACGCAGATCATCGAAATTCAGCGCAATCTGCGGGATCGTTACCGGACGCGTCTGTCGATCATAAAGGAGCTCATCCAAAATGCGGACGACGCAGGTGCGCACACGATGGCGCTCAAGCTGTGCTCTGGTCAACAAGATACAGCAAATCCCCTACTAAGGGGGCCGGCCCTCCTCATCGTCAACAATGGCAGCTTTAGCGTCGAGAATGAACGCGGGATTCGAACGCTATCCGCGACAAGCAAGGCGGAAGATGCTGGATCGGCGGGCCGTTTCGGCCTTGGCCAAAAAGCAGTGTTCCACGTATGCGACGCCTTCATCGTGGCGCCGTTCGGGTATTCCTCACGCTTCGAACCTTTCATCGTAAACCCCTTCTACGGCCTCGAGGAAACGCGACCCCAGACGGACATTTGGGAGAACCTGAGTGAAGTGGCCGGTCACCTTAGGCGCTACATCGACCCGATGGTCTTCGCAGGCCCGCACCTCGCACTTTGGCTTCCCCTCAGGCGCGAAGACATCGTGCTGCCTGCCGGACGGTTCGACGAGTGGATGTTCGAACAACAAGATTTGCTTGCGGAGATCATGCATAAGCCGATGCTGGCTACCGTTTTGTCTGCAGCCAGGCATCTCCAGCAAGTAACTATTTGGGACGATGGTGGCGCATTGCTATCGCTCAACCGTCAAGGGCCAAACCTAGCACGGCTTTCTCCGGAGGATGCGGGATCGATCCCGAACCGTGCTGCATTTGCGGGTACTGTGCGCATCGACGAGCGACTGAGGAGTTTTTCGTCGATATTTTGCGCCCGCCAAGCGCTGTCCCACGACATTGCTTTTCGAGAAATCAAGACCCGCCAGGGCTGGCCGCAGACCTGGACACTCAACAACAAGCTAGTTCCGGAAAAGGCGGAGCCCCATGGCGCCGCTTTTCTGGTGCGGCACGACCAGACTGAATCCCGAATTCTAATTCACTGGGGAGTATTCCTTCCGACAGGCGAAGAAGCTCAGGTCACAATCCCGATTAGCAATCCGGGCGGGAGACCGATCGATCTGTACCTCTTCCTCCATGGCTATTTCTTTGTCGATTCGGGGCGTCGGCAAATCGAGGGATTTGCAAATTCAGGCGGGATGTCTGCCTCCGCTTACGCCGAGACCTGCATCGAGTGGAATCAGATGGTGCGCGACCGAGTCACACTGCCGCTTTTGCCAAGCCTGCTAGTTGACGCGCTTCAGAACGGCATTCTTGACGAATCTGAACTCACCCGTGTCGTCAGCGCGCTTGCTCATGACCTTTGGTTTTCGCAGCACCGAGCCGCAATCGCCAGCAAACAACAGCTTGGCGAGGTTTGGGAAGGAGAGCGCCTCTTGTGGCGTGCCCTTCCGAGTGAAACCGGACTGCGACCCCTTCCCGCCCTACTGTTATCACGTCCTGAAACGCTATCGCGGTTGTTCCCGGAACTGATCTCGTTCGCACGCGACCGGAATTTGGCGCTGGTTAGCGCGAATCCCGGAACGGTAACGTGTCTGGGAGAAAAGGAACCCGGCTGGGAACCTTCTGAAATTGCCGATCTCCTGGACTTCATGTCTCCGACTGTCTTCAAGAATAGAGCCCTTGCCGAGGCTCTCCACACGTTCCTAGACGGAGTCTGCCCTGCGATTCCTGGCGAAAAGATTGGACGTACGCTTTGCGGCAAGTTGAGGCGAGCGATGTCTGGCGAAGGCACATTCGCTGAAGCTGACACAATTGCGGGGATTCTTTGTCACGTCCCGGACCGGCTCGTCGTCGGCCTCTCCGAATCGGCAGCGAGCGCTGACGTTTTGCGTATACTTGCGAGCACCGGCCAAGAGCCGCTCCCGGTGAAGCAAGCGTGGCTGCAGGAATCGCACCGATCGGTAATTCCGGATGAGGGCGCGCTTGCAACCATGTTGGGTGCCCTGCAGTCGCAGATGCGCGGCGCACAGCTCGAGAGGTCCGCGCGAGCCGCAGTAGAGCTAATCCGTGCAAGCGGTCGCTTGCTTTCAAGTCTGGCGTCCAGCCCTGCCTTCCGCGATATTGCTGTTTTTCCTGTCGCGGAGGAGCCCGGCGATGAGCGACGGATCCTTTCCCTCGGCGACCTGGCCGACCTGAGTCGCTCCGGCCTGCTGTTTCAGCGACAGGGCCTCACAAATATCAATCTGAAGCCGGTACTCACTGCTCTTCCCGCGCTTAAGCTATACCTGACAACCGATAAAGATTTGGTGCAAGCCGTACTCGGGCCCGATGAGGGAAAAGGCACACTGGACGTGCCGCGAGCCGTGGCCTTCGTCAACGACTCGATGCAGTTCGCGGACGCGAGCGACCGCGTTGGCCTAGTGGAGTTGTTGTGCAAGCACTGGGCATCTTCCGAGCAATATTTCATCGCAATGCGTAGACTCTTGACTGGAGCCCCAGAAGCCGGAACGCATGCCACTGTGTATCGGTGCCAGGATCCCGAGTTGGCGGAGTTTGCAGAGAACTTGCTCGCGTCCGATCATACGGCCTACATTGCACACGGTGAATTGACGGATCGGCTCGCGGCCTTTCAGTCGACGGCAATCGGCCTTCAACAATTCGATGCACTCGCGCTCGAATCGCGCCTTGAACGAGCGCTTGCGGTAGGTCCTGTCCCTAAGGTTACGGCGCGACAGGCGGACAAGCTGCTCACATCCAGCGTTTCGGATGGTTTGCTAAAACGACTGCCGATGCATCAGCTTGAGGATGGCTCGGCCGTTGCCATCGATGAGACGGTCTGCCTTGTCTCCGAACGGCCAATTCCGGTCTTGTTGCGACCGTTCATGAGGCGTGTCCGCTCCTCCAGAGATCCGGAGGCGCGGAAGCGACAGGAACATCTGATTTCTCCGCATGATGCAGCAGCCGAATTGGCCGCTGCGCTCGGCGCACCCAATCCAGCTAGTTTGACCGTCGCCATACTGGACGCCATCGCCGACCTTGAGATGCGCGACGGTGCTTTGTACGAATCGCTTCGCGAGAAGCTTCGCTCAACGGGTTGGCTCGGCGTCGGAGGCCAGAGCGTCCGGCCTGATGAGATCCTCTGCCTGCCCGATCCAATCAGCGAGGCGGCAAATGCCGCCCTCGGGACAACTGGTGATCTCGCTTGGTATCCACAAGCCGCCCTTTCAAAATCGGTGCGCGATCATCTCGCCTTTTCGCGATTAACCGCTTGGGTGCTGCCCAGCCTCACCGAGTCCCTCGATAAACTCGCGCTGCTGATCGACTGTGCCGCTCTTGTCGGACTTCCTATACGCTATGAGGCCGCCGGCGCTGCTGAGACCGCCAAGCGTGACCTCGAAGTGCTTGCATGCGCCGATGTGCGGTTGCCGCTCCCAGGATGGCCACTTGCAGCCGCGCTCCTCAAAGCGCAAGTGGCAGACCATATCAGGGCCGAGGGCTGTCTCACCGTCTTCATCTCAGCTGCTGACGACGACTCGTCTCTGCTCGCGGAAACCCTCGAAACGCTCGCAACGCATGCTGAAGACTTCGGCAGGGTGAGTGAGGCAGCGAGGAGGATTTACAACCGGGCATTTTGCGACCTCGCCCTCAGCAGCACTGTTAAGAAGCGAGCCGTTTTCGGGCAAATTCGCGTCCCGACCATAGCTGGGACATGGAAACCTGCCAGCGAGGTGGCCCGGGACGGCGCTGGCCTCGCGGCAGAGTGCTTGTTACAGGGCAATCTCGCCGAGCCTCTGCGACGTGCCGAAGCCGAGCTTGACAGATCGACGTCACCCGACGCCGGACCGCGACGCACCATGCTCGACGCACCGGTCCCGCGGTTACCGTCAGGAGCGCAGGAGCTCGACCAAATTTCAGCGAAAGGTCACCGTGAATTCATTGAGCACTTCCGCAATCGAATTCCAGCCGAACTAGCGCTTATGTATCTGGCGCTTGTTGGGCGATTCCCAGGAATGCAGGAGATTGCAAACACGTGGGCGTTGGACGCGGCGGTTATGCCCGATCTCCTGGTCCAAACAATCGACAAAGAGATCGACCCGTCCCTACACCGAGTGAGTCTTGAAGCTGAGCTCGAACAACGACGCTTCGTTGTAGTCCCGGTCAAGGACGACCGGGTGGAGGCCATATCTCTCGCTGGCAACCCGTTTACCGCGACGACAGTTGGCGGCGCCGAACTTCTTGTTGGCAATCGCCATACGATCGGGGCAAAGCACCGCCTGGACGACGGTCGCACGCTTACTGTGTTTTCGCTTCAGCTTCGAGATGGTTCCGGACTCGATTCGCACCACGCGATCGCATCAACAAAGAAGCTCATTCGCTCTATCAGCTGCGATTGCCTTTGGCTTTCTAGCGACCAACAGATGCGAGCGGTTGACGCTCTTCTCGATCGCTTCAGTCGCACGTCGCAAGTCCTTTTGGATCAGACCAGAGCCATGCTTCGCGAACGACTCCCAACAATACTTGAGCCGCTGAAGGCAAGGCCGGATGACGCCCTTGGACGAGCATTGCAGGAGTACCGTGATGCCGAGCGACGCCGGCTGGCACTCAGCACAAGCTACAACGAACGCCAGGCCTCTGAGGAGACGCTGTGGAATTCGATTACTTCAAGCCCTGCGGCTTGCGGGACCTTACTGCAGCTCGTCCGCGCTAAACTCAATGAGCTCGGTTACGACAGCCGCCGTGTAATTTTAGAGCTTTTTCAGAATGCTGATGACGCAAGCTGGCAAGCCGATGATCGACAGAATGCCCGTGGCTTCCGTCTGGAAGCATTCGTGAGCCACTTGCGTGTGGTTCATTGGGGTCGACCGATCAACCACCGAGGTGCGGATGCGCAGTTTGGCGACGCGAGAGGTTACGATCGCGATCTTGTAAACATGCTGGTACTGAACTTTTCCGACAAGCGCCCAGAAGATGGCGTAACCGGCAAGTTCGGACTCGGCTTCAAGTGCGTTCATGGGCTCACCGATTCGGTCGGTATCGCATCAGGGCTGATTTCACTCAGAACGTTTGGAGGCCTATTACCGCATTCTTGGCCTGAGGGCGTCAAGGAGGCGGAAACCTACCATCGTAACACCACTGCCACTATCATTGATATTCCATATGCTGCTGGGCAGGGGCTGAGCGGGCGTGAGGCCGTTGAAACCTTTCAAGGCGCCGCTCCTTATCTGCCCTTATTCGCAAAGGCTATCCGCCACATCGACATTCAGCATGATGCCAGGCCTTTCACCCAGCGAATTGGCAGCGATTCCGAAATTTGGGGCGTCGACGGCGTTCGCTATGTTAAAATGGAGGGAAGTGCTTCGTTCTCGGCGCTGAGATTTGATCTCGGCGAGGGATACACTCTCGTCGTAAAGCTCGACGAGACAGGCCCGTTGTCCTTTCCCGATGGCGCGCCGCGACTGTGGCACGTGGCTCCTCTTGATCAAAAGATCGGTTCCGGCTGGTTACTGAACGGCCCTTTCCCACTTACGCCGAGTCGCGCCGAACTCCACGGAGATTCCGAAACCTTGTTCCGGCGCTTAGGGCAAGCGCTCGGAGAGAAGCTAATTCTCGTTCATGCCGCAGCAGCGACAGATTGGGGCAGCTTTGCCGCCGCTCTCGGCTTGGCGATCGAGGATGCTACTCCTGTCCTCTTCTGGAAGCAGTTGTGGAGTCTCTTTCGCCTCGACCTGGATGATCAAATCGCTCGCGAGTTGCATGCCGAAGGAGGCGGGCTGGCAGCGCTGGCCGCCCGAGCCTCCGTCGTGCCATCCAGGCTCCGCGCGCCTTTCCAACAGCTCACCGGCGCATCTCTAACAAGAGGTTACCTTGCCGACGCACTCAAGGACAACGAGCTTCTCGGATCCATTCAAAACTGGCCGACGGTAATGGCGGCTTCGGGAGAGTTCATTTCCGAGGAAACCGCACGCGATCTAGGTAAGCTTGGGTTCGATCGCCTTCAGCCGATTACTATGACTGCGATTCTTCAACGTGAGTTCGCGTCGGTGCGATCTAGGGTCGAGGTGCAGCACGCGAGGCAGCTAGGCACTGTTCTGTCGAAGTCCACCATCGTCCACCAGCCCCTCGCCACAGAGTACACCAGCCTGCGGAGGCAAGTTAGCGTCGCGCTTTTCAAAGATGTGAAAGGCGATTGGCGTCCAGTGAGTGAACTTACAATCTCTCAAAGCGGCGATAGAGCAGAAGTCCTTCGATCGGCGTTTGCGCCTCCCGAGCGGAAGCTTTCAGACGATTATAGTGGTGAGGCCCTTCAATTTGTTGAGCTTGCCCGCCAGGAGTCTGGCTATTCACCTCGGCCAGAGTTGATGCAAGCATGGGCCGAGCGCGCGCACACGAAATCGACCCAAGTCGCCGTCCTGCGCTATTTGATCGAAATCGATACAGGGCAGCTGCAACGTCGTATTCTCGCGTCTCCGCCTACATGGCTCTGTCCGCTGGACACCATAGCGGACGGCCCGCTCACGATCGGCTGGAACCGAGATGATCAGAACAAGCTCCGTGCGGTGCTGCGAAACTTCGAACGTGAACCGCAGCTGGTTACGCCGCCTGACGACACTCCAACGCAGCGGCTTGAGCCAGAGCGGGTGCTCGACGCAATCTGGTCGTGGTGGGAGCAAAATCGTATCGAGGAAATTGCGAAGTATGAACGTGCGGTCTATCCCTCCGCCTGGGAACGACAGAAGCTCGCTGGCTGGCACGATCGACAGGCGTGGTTCACTCTGTTCGCGTTAGCTGCGTTTCAGAATTTTGGAGGCACTCAGGACGGACAGCACAGGAAATTCGTGGAAGAAGGTTTGCAGCAGGGTTGGTGGGCCGAGCTGGCGCAGTCACGGCCACCCGAAAATCCCGAGATTTGGCTGGCCCGCTTAAACTCATGGTCTGCTTCGACATTGGCCGATATCACGCATTGGCGCTGGCGTCGCGCCCTCTTGGATCTATACACGATCGCGCGTTGGCTTCCAGAGTACACCAGGATTCTCGAGCTTCTCCCACGCGTGCTGGAGAGACATCGTTCGGTTCGGCTCTCGGATGTGTTTACGCCGAGCTTCTCTCCAATTTGGCAGCAGGCTGGCATCGACGCGGCTCCGCTCGTCCGTACGCTCGGGATTGGCGTCAACTGGCTGCTACGCGAATGTATTCGACTTGGGATCTACCAAGACGGTGCAGCCGGACTTGCGGCGTCTTACAGTTGGGCTACCACAGGACGGCTCCGTGCGTTGGTGATCCGGCGGCTTGGCGCTCAGCTTGAGGACCGACCGTCGATGGATGCGAGCGTTTTAGTATCGCAGTTCATTAAAGCACGTGTTCCGGACAAACACAGGGAGTACCTAGAGAAGGACCTCGATTTACCGCTCCAGTTGGTCACCCTTAAGCGCAATTGGCCGGCGCTGGAGCGATGCCTCGCGTTGGGTGGCATCCAAGGTGTTCCGGGTGTCGGACGCTGGGAGGGCGACGACTCTGAAGACGATTCGTTGGAGGCAGCGGAATGACCAGCGCATTCAATCCGGGCGCGACGGTACGCCATCCACAGCATGGAGCCGGCGTCGTCGAATACCAACGCAACGACTTGGTCACGGTCGACTTTGGTGGGCAATTGCAGCGCGTCGAGGCTAGTTCGCTTACGCCAATCGAGAGCCTTTCCACCGCACTGGCTGCTGCGCGTCTCGACGATCCCACTGCCACGCTTCTGCGCGCCCAAGCGCTTGCGATCACATCAATCAACGACCAGTGGGGCGTGTTCTCGCGCTCTCGCGTTCAGATCCTTCCACATCAGCTATGGGTTTGCCGGCAAGTGACGAGAACCTGGCCCTTCCGTTGGCTGGTTGCCGACGATGTTGGCCTAGGCAAGACGATCGAAGCGGGGTTGATTCTGATGCCCCTGATCGCGCGTGACAAGGTAAAACGCCTCCTCGTCCTCGCCCCGGCCAAGCTGGTGCCGCAATGGCAAGGCCGGCTAAAGGCAATGTTTGACATCCGCCTACAGCGCTATTCGCCGTCTATCGACGGTGTCCGCAATAGCTTCTGGGATACGGCAACGGCGGTGGTCGCCTCTTTTCACACCTTGCGGCATGAGGGCGACAAACGCGAACGTCTTCTTGAAGCAGAGCCGTGGGACCTCGTTATCGTGGACGAGGCGCATCATCTCAATTGCGATGAACGAATAGGTGACACCCTTGCGTACACTTTGCTCGCGGAAATGCAACAACGAGGTCAAATCAACTCGCTGCTGCTCTTCACCGGAACGCCGCATCGTGGCAAGGATTACGGCTTCTTCGGCTTGATGCAGCTATTGCGGCCGGACTTGTTCGATCGCGAGAAGGACCGCGCAGAGCAACTGCCGCATTTGCGTGAGGCCGTTATCCGCAATAACAAGGCAACTGTCACCGATCTCAAGGGAGACCGCCTGTTCAAACCGGTCACGGTTTCAACTCGTGACTACCGATACAGTCTCGCCGAAGAGGAGTTCTACCAGACCATTAGCGCATTTATCGTCGACGGCAAGGCTTATGCAGGCGCACTAAGTGGCCGGCAGCAGACAGCCCGCATGTTGGTTCTGATCACGCTACAGAAGCTTGCCGCGAGCTCTATTGCCGCAATCCGGAGCGCACTGACGAAGCGGCGCGATAAACTATCCAGCCTGGTTGCTGGGGCTACCGCTACACTCAAGGACCTTCCGGACGGCGACACAGAGCTGTTGGATGAAGATATTGCCGCGACCGATGTTCAACTTGTCACAGACGAGATCGAGCGCCTGGACGAATTGATCGCGTTGGCGAAACGGGTGTCGGCAGAGACGAAAATCACACGGCTCGTCAAGCTTCTCGACGACGAGCTTCCGTCCGGTGAACAGGTCCTGTTGTTCACCGAATACAAGGCGACACAAGCGCTTGTGGTAAATGCCCTGCAAGCTCGATTCGGGCACGGCAGCTGTTCGTTCATTAATGGCGAGGAGCGGCTCGAGGGCGTTATCAGCCCCTCTGGGCAGACCGTCGCGCTAAGCATCGCGCGTGACGCCGCAGCGGACAATTTTAATTCAGGCAAAGTCCGCTTCATGATTTCGACCGAGGCGGGAGGTGAAGGTATTGACCTTCAGGAGCGCTGCTCAATCCTTATCCATGTAGACATGCCATGGAACCCCATGCGGCTCCACCAGCGGGTCGGACGCCTTTCCCGCTTCGGCCAGAAGGCGGAGGTCACCGTCTTCCTACTTCGCAATCCGGATACCGTCGAATCCCGCATCTGGGACTTACTCAATGCGAAGTTACAGCGCATTCAGGCCGCTCTTTCGAACGTCATGGAGGAGAGCGAAGACATAACGAATCTTGTCATCGGTATCGCGGGCGAGGCACTTTTCACCGATCTGTACGCTGGCGCCCAAGGGCGCAGCGACGACGGCTTGAAGCACTGGTTCAACCAGAAGACAGCGACCCTTGGCGGAAAGGATGTGATCGACACAGCGCGAGATCTCTACGGCAACGTAGCCCGATTTGATTTTCAGGGCGTCGGCCGGGACGTTCCCCAGGTGGATCTGCCGGACCTGGAGGCCTTCTTTATTGGTGCCCTGCGCTCGAACGGCCGTCGCGTCACTCGAGATGCCGAGGGCATCACGTTCAAAGCGCCGGATGGTTGGCGCAAACAATCCTGGAGCGTTACCGAAAACTACAGCAGGCTTGTCTTCGACCGAACGCTTAAAGACGAAGGCGCAACTGGTCGCATCCTGGGCGTTGGCCATCAGCTCGTGAATCTTGCGCTGGCACAAGCACTGGAGGCGGATACGCACGTTGCTTCGTTTCTGGACCTCGACGCTCCCATTTTGATCATGGTGGTCGAGGATGGCATCACCGGAACTGGCGCTTCAGTGCGCCGGATGATTTTCGGAATCCGCGATGCCGTAATCGCTCCGATGATCCTGCGCGATTGGGAACTGCTGCAGCTGCTAAATCGTATCTCTCCCGGCCGCGCATCTGTTGCGGGGGCCCCGGCCGCGACGAATCCCACCGCTACAGCCCTACGCCTCGCTAACCACTTCCAACGCAATTTGCCGCAGAGCACCGAATTGTTTGCGCGCCCAGTCGCTCGCCCTGAAATGCTGTTGCTTCCGGCGGGGAATGCGCAAAATGGAGCAGCCGCGGGCTCGGCGCCTCAAGGCGCGCCTGATGAGTAGGTCAACATGTTCTTGGCGTGCAATTTCGACGGTCTGCGATCATCGCAAGCGAGATCCGAGAATCGTTTCAGGTCTGGTTACATTCACACGCGTCGTATGATCGGGTGGAAATTGCCGACGACATTCTGCTGCAGGGAGCGGGGGGATTACAAATGGACTGGGGCCTATTGGGACCCGAGCAACTAGCCGGGTCGCGGCGAACGCGCACGCTTGGACTTGGCGCCGCTGTGCGAAAATTCAATCAGTTGGCCGTACCCGGTCTGGGCGGTGTCTGGTTCGCCAAGCAGTTGGTCCTTGCAACACTTGGCGTGATTGTCGCCGAGCGGCTTCGGCAGACCAGCCGGAACGTCAAAACGCTGGAAGTGGCCAACGCCGTCGAAGCCCTCGCGTGCTGGGGAGCGTTTGAGAGCAACGGCTGGCGAAGAGACGCCCGTCTTCGGGGCGTGCAGAAACTTGCGGGAAAGGTCGGCCTGACGTTTGCCAAACTTCGGCAGTCACGATTTTACGTCACTCAGCCCATGCGAATGGCGACGGTGGAGGCACTGGTCGATCTCGGCTTTGTGCATCCCGGCAGCACGCGCTTCAACAGCTTCAGATGCACCGAGTCCGGCCGCGACCTGGTGGAAGCGGCAACCAGCGAGTACAGGCCATATAGATTGACCGTCGAAGATTGCCTCGTCCGCCTGGCGATCGAATCCGCGCCGATAACGGTTACACGAGACTTGCAACGAGCCTTGTCGCCGATCGAACCCTTAGCACCCGTCGCACGTGATCTTGTTCGAAGCAGGCTCTGCGAAGGGGCGGGCGCGAACCAGGACGCGGCTCGTCGAAAAAATGGCCTTGCCTGGGTCGCATCCATTCATCCGGAAAAACCCGCCCGTTGGAAGGCCCGACCGCCAACCATCGATGTTGATCATTGGAACGACCTTCGCCGCGGCGCGCTGTTCTTTCAGGCCCGCGATATAGCCATCGACTTGCTCATCGAAATAGAAATAGCAGTCGCCCGGACAAATGCTCAGGCAATGGCCTCGAGCGCTGCTGCCGAAATTCCCGCGATACAGAAGCATCTCGGCAAGCTGCGCAACTCGGCCCAGCGTTTTCTGGATGAAGAGGACGATCCGACCGAAGCAAGGATAGCAACCAGTTTCTGCCGGGAATGCATCGTTGCCGACCCCGCGCAGATCATCAGCAACCTAGTGACGCGAGACCGCCGGGTTCTTCAGCTCCGCAACAACAATATCGTTCCCGGCTCGGCATTCGTTGGCCGGCCGCAGGCAGAGGATGCCGAGGAAGATGCCGCGGGTCCGGGAACCGAGAATGTGAGCCGCATTCCTCTCCCCGAGGGAATTTCGTCGCGGGTACAGAACCTGTATTTGTTTGAACTCGATCTCAACGACCGGCTCGGTACCTTCCTCAACCCACTTGCTGACGAGGAAACGGCATGAACTTCAAACCATGTTCGCTTGCTCAGCTGTTCGACCCTCCCGATGACTATCAAGGAGTCTTCGGCTGGATCTGCGGTTATTCTGCGGACGCCGGCTTCCTTGAGGATGCTGTCGAACGATTTTCCGGACTCACCAAGGCTCAACGCGAGCATCAAGGCCGGATTATGCTTGCCGTGATGCTCGATCCGGGAACCCCCCAGATTCTGCCCTCCGAAGTTCCCGCTGTCTTGCATTTGCCGATCAAGTCCTCTCCGTTGCCGTTTCTTCTCCTGCACGCCAAAGTCGCCATTCTCGGCTTCCAGGGCGCCGGCCGGTTTCTCCTTCGTGTCATCGTCACCACCGGAAACTGGACCCGGCAGACCCTCGAGGAAAGCCTGGACCTTGCTTGGCGCACCGACGTCGAGGACAGACCGTCGGAGTCGTCCCGGCAGGACCGAACCGACCTTGCCGCTGTCTGGTCTTTCCTCACCTGGGTTCGCCTACACTTCGACACCCGTCCTCTCGACCTCGCGATCGATCCGAGCAACGTATCAGCCGGCGCAGTCGAGAAGATTGCCGCATGGGCAACTCAACTCGGTACGCGCCACCGGGGATACCGCACGCGATTTTTCGACAGTCGCGAAGCGTCGCTGCTGCGGCAGCTGCCGGACCTCATCAAACACCACGCGGGGTCGACGGCCCGGAACTATCTGGCATTGGGCTCCGGCTACTACGAGAGCGCCCAGGCAGGCACGCCTGATGTTCCAGACAGCATTGTCTCTGATCTCAAGCAGCACGATCTGCTGACCACGAGCTCCGATCGAAACCTGTTTGTCAATCCACGGGCCTGCCAAGCGATCGCGACGGGGCGTGCTGTTCTTGAAGGCAAAGGCTGGACCATCCGACCCGCGCGCGCGCCTGAATATTTTGGCGGCGCGCCACGGGACCTCCATGCGAAGTTTGTGTTCAGCTGCACCTCGCGCAGCGGCTCGAACAACTGCTCGAGTCCGTGGATTTATCTTGGCTCGGGCAATCTCACCAATCCGGGTTTCAAGCAAAAAGCAGGTCGCAACGGAAACTTGGAAGCCGGCATCATCCTCGCTCCCGAAGGTTTGAAATGGGAAAAGGATCGCGATAGCGAGCTTGCAAGCATCGTCACCAATTTGCTGCCCATCCATTGGGATGACGAGAGCCTCCCGCTTCCGCCCTTGCAGCCCGGCGACGACATGCCGGAGCGCGATATCGCCTTCGCGGCGGCGCCGGTTGCCCTGTTTCTGTGGCGAGAAACTCCCGACGGATCAATCCTCGTTCCGCAAGGCGAGCCGACAAGCCCGTTCGAGATACTCGGTCCTCACGGCCATGCCTGTCACCGCCTTGCGGATGGCAGCCTGGCCTGGAATTCAGCGCGCCCGCGCCAGGTCACGATTGCCTGGTTGGCGGAGGACGGCCCGCGTCGCGCAGACGTACCCGTCATCGATCACTATGGCCGCTTTTGTGCGACCGATCTTCCGTCGCTCGATCTTGAAGACGCCTGGATACAACTTGCCAATTTCCCGATGCCGCCAGACGACGAGGAACTGGCCGGCGGCGATGCGACGACCTCGATTGACGGCGTTGCGGCAAGTGAGACCGCCGCGCAGGGGCGCTCTTCCGCCTATCCAGTGCGGCGAATGATGACGCTGGTCGAAGACATTGCTCGCAAGCAGGTCAACGTCGATCCAGCCGACTGGACCGCATGGTGCAACCGCCTCGAACAAGTCCTGATCCAGTCCAAGGACAGCGCGGTTGTCACGGAATTCAGGGCAATCGGGCTGAACCCGCTTTACCCTCTTCTCCAGGCGTCTTTCCGACCGCACTTCGCCACTGACATTCAAACCGCCGAAGGTGTCCTCTACGAGACGGCGCTGCATCGGGTGACCGAGGCCTGGCAACTCACCGACCGACCCGCGCTCGGAGTTCTGCCGTGAAGAGCACTTTTAGAGGATGGGATGAAGTCGCAAGCCATCTCGAAGAAATGGCTTCATCGTCACCGCCTTCGGCTGCCCCGCTCAACGATGGCCAGCGCGCAAGTCTCAGAGCTATCGCTGCACGCATCGCCAGCAACGGAATTGTCGTTGCTGACGAAGTTGGCATGGGCAAAAGCCGGATCGCCGCCTATGTGGCCAACGCCGTCACGCGCAGCGGCGGACGATGCGTAGTCCTTATCCCGCCAGGCCTCGGCTTCCAGTGGCAAGCGGAATTCCGGGCATGCGGAACCGACGTGCCGCCGGTCATTCGCAGCTTGAAAGGCTACTACGATGCCTGGGACGAAGCCGAAGACGACACCAAGACAATGGTGCCGTGGTTCAGAGAATCCGTGGTGATGGTATCGCACCGGTTTTCGGACTGGCGGCTTGGATCGAATCCCCATCCCTGGCGCTGGTGGCTTCTTCCGGAAGTGTACGCAGTAGCCCGTCAACTGACCGAAGGACGGCTGCCGCGCTTCTATCGTGACGCAAACGATTACGCCGATCAGGCCAGGGTTCAACGCGTGGTAACCGCTGCGAGGTCGATGACACAGGCGGTACCCCGCAGCCCCGGCCATCCTGCGCGCCGACTTCTCCAAGAATTGCTGGAGGTGCGTTGGCCGGAACCGCTTGACCCGCAGCGATACGGACGCAACGACGTGCTGCGCAAGCTGCTGGAAAATGTCGTCGGCCTCGGAATGGGAGTTTTCGATCTGATCATCGTTGACGAAGCTCATAAGAGCCGCGACGACGAGAGCGGCCTTTCACGCGTCCTCGACAATATCGTTCTGAAAGGAAATGAAAGCCGCCGCATTGCTCTGACAGCGACACCCATCGAACTTGATGTTGCGCAGTGGGGATCGACGCTCAAACGCATTGCCGTTCGGTCGGATCAGATGGAAATCATAACGACCGCGACCGAACACTATGCCGAAGCTATCCGCCATTTGCGGCTCGGCTGGAGAGCAAGCCTGGAGTTGCGAAGCAAATACGTGGATGCTTCGCGGGAATTCCAGCGCGCTCTATCGCCCTATCTGATCCGGCGTGACAAGCGCGAAGACGAAGACGTTTTGAGGTTCGCGTGCGTCAGCCGGCTGCCCATTCATGACTATCGACGCCAGCAAGAGATAGCGGTCGAATTCGACGGCCTATCCCCGGCATGGCGTCAGGCAGTCTGTGCGGCGGAAGCCCTGTCGCTGACCGCCGGGGCAGCCATCGACGGCCGGACCAGACGTCTCCGCCTCACCATCGGCAACGGGCATGGCATAGCAAGCGTGATCGATGAAAATCTGCACGACGCCGAAGACGATCGGAAGCAGGACGCGTTCGAAGCCAGCCAGTCGGAACTTGACCCGAAGACTGAAGCCCCCATTACGGATCGAACCGCGTGGTGGATGGACACCCTTCGCCGCGCCTTTCCTAACGACCGGGAACTCCTCTTCGAGCATCCGGCCATCCTCGCTGCGGTCAAGTACATCGAACATCAGACCGAAATCGGCGAGAAAGTGCTTGTTTTTGGGCGGTTCACGCGCCCGCTTCGCGCGCTCGTCAGCTTGTTGAATGCCCGGCAAATGCTCTTGCGTGTCGGCAAGGGCGAAGCCTGGCCGCAGCGAAAAGTACATGGCGACCGGAATGGAATTTACGGCGACAGCGAGTGGCCGGCCGTCCTCGCCGCGCATCACCAACTATCGTCGCCGGTCGATCTCGATACGCTCGACGACGTGCTCGCCGAACGTTATCGCAGAGACACCGAGCTCCGCGCCAAAATGCGCGACGCCGTGATCCCGCGCATTCGCGCAGGACTCCCGGAAGCGACAAACAACAGCACGAAATACGAAGCCATCCTGCGTGTTGTTGAACTGCAATCGCAACAAGCGGCCGACAATCCAGACGATGACGATCGTCAACTGACCCTGCTTGCGCGAGCGATCACGGCCAACATCGACAGCACCGATGCGTCCGACGCCGAGATTGCGTCGGCTTTCATTGCGCTCGTGAACGCCGCAGGCGATCAGGACGATGCAGATGATGATCACTTAGACGACGAGGCTGCCCGGGATGCTTGGCAGGGCCTGGAAGAGCATCTCGGAGAAGGTTACACAAACCGTCAGGGAGGCTACGCCCGCCTGATGTACGGCGAGACCAAGCCTCAGGCGCGCCGCATGATGCAGTTGGCATTCAACCGGTCCAATAGCTTCCCACGCGTCCTTGTCACCCAGTCGCTGGTCGGGCGCGAAGGCCTGAACCTGCACGAAAGCTGCCGGATCGTCGTTCTCTTGCACCCCGAGTGGAATCCAGGCGTGGTCGAGCAGCAGATCGGCAGGGTCGACCGGGTCAACTGCCGCTGGGCCAGGGAGCTCAACCGAGCCATAGCTGAGGGGAAGACAGGCGCCGACCTGCCTCGTATCGAAATCCGGCCCGTGATCTTTAGGGGTACGTACGACGAGCACAATTGGAAGGTTCTGCAGGAACGGTGGGATGACCTTCGGGCACAGCTACACGGAGAAGCGATCCCTGCCCGATTGAGAGCGGGCGAAGATGACGAAGGCCGAATGATCCTTGAACAAATCGCACAGTCGCGACCTGAATTTTCGCCTCTGAAACGAGAGCATGGCGATCCGCAGTAGTAAACGCGCATCTCGTGTTGGCAACTGCGATAGCAAAAGTCACCGAGACCGCCGGCGCGGACCACCGTCTCGAGCTCGCCCTCGACTCTATCGCGGTCGCCGCCCCACTCCCCGGTGGATCGCCCATGCCACGATCGTGCGCGCATGTGGCTCGAAATCGGCCAGGACGCGGATGCTCGCGCTCACTTCGGGTCCTTCGGCGGAAATTTCTTGGCGAGCCATGCCTGGTAATCGGGATGGCCCCAGCGCCAGGGAAGCTCCCTGTCCTGGGTGACGCCCACGCGCTTTCCGTTGAGCAGGTTCGTCACGGGCTCCACGGGACGGAGCAGACGGAAGGGGTGCTTCAGGAGCGAGGCGCCATCGAGCTCGGGATAAATTCCGAGCCCCTCTGCCAGCTTGCAGGGAGCGTTGCAGAGCCTCTTCTCGTAGCCCGGCAAGCGCTGCTTGATGGATACGTCGGCGCCCTTGGGCAGGCTGCGGCGCTCGGCCATGAGGTCGATACCCGCTACGGGAAGACCAGCCCGGACCAGAACGGTGCTTCCTGCACCTCCCTCTCCGCAGACGATATCCAGGGCCCACATGTCGCGGTAGCCATGAATGCGCACGGTCCCGTGCGGCGTCAGGTTCGTGGCCCAGCGGTTGCGTCGCGACCGGTTCTCGGGATGGAGGTGAAAGGCTCGGTCGCTCCCTCCTCCGTACGCCTCTACGTCGATCAGCATGACCGCGGTCTCGGCGCCACGGTAATCGTGGTGCAGCACGCATCCGATCAGGCGCGGCGCCATCAGGGCGGCGGAAGGCGCGAGGAAAGCCTCGTCGGCCTGGACGTACTTCCTTCTAAAATATTCGGTCATCGAAAATTCCTTTTCTTGCAAACGACACCGCGCTGATGCGCGAACTTGATGCGCCGGACCCTATGTCGCGCCTGTCGGAAGGTCAAATAACTCGTATATATCAATTATATATATGCCACGGAGTTTCTGCGATCTTGAGATCCGCCGCAGGACGACAGACTTGGATAGTCTCGTTGCGCCCCCATGATCAGTCGAGCCTGCGATGGTCACCGAGCCGAAGACGAAGGCGCCAGTGACGCGGCGGAGAAATTCGTCGACTAGATCGTCGAGATCTACGACTGGGATCTGCTACTGGCTGGCGCTCAACACGGTGCGGAATGCGCTCGATCCCTACAACGACCACCGCCACGTGGAGAACAAGGGCCGGCTGCTGCGGCCGACGGCGCTGACGACTGATCGAGTGGAGGTGTCGCTGTTTCCGTCAATCTGCCTGAAAGAGGAGCGTCGAAAGGATCTCACGCTGATCGCCGTCGGGGCGATCGAGGCCTATCCGAAATGATTGGACGTGAGCCTGAGCATCCCGTTGGATACGCTGGTGCCGTTGGAGAAACAGAGCAACGGCGCTAAGGCTCGATACGCGGCATTCTAAGCCCGGGCGTTTGTGAGGGAAACGGCCAGCACAATTTTCGAAAGCGCGGCTGCGCTCTTTCGGGCTTGAGTTTCGGCACTGGAAGGATCTGCGCCCTTTGACGGCCGCGGTGAGAAAATTCGTCGCGGGATATGCAACGACTATCCGGCGAGGGTTCGCCAATCTTTGATGACGACGGCGAGAGCAACCATCGGCAGGAGGATCTGCATCCAGGCCTGAAGCATGGGCGGCTCGAAAAGCCAAGGCATATGCTCTTGCGTCTCCGCGGGCAGATACATGCAATATTCGGGTTTGAATGCAGGGAGCCACTCCAACAGGAGGCGGCTTCTCTGGAAGCTGTCGCACTCGCCCTTCGGCGCAAGCAAAAGTAAGAACTGCAGACTCAAGAAGGCCGCTCCTAAGGGAGGTATCGCCCGAAAGAGCCCGTTCTTGAGGTCCTTCTTCCCCCGCGTGTGCGGGGTATCTTCCCGAAGGAAATGGATAGCTAGTATCGCGAGCACGATCAGCAACGGCCCGAACACGAGAAGATACCCGGCATTGAGCTTCAGCTTCAGATCGATCAACGGTACCGTGATCTCATCGAGCACCGACGGTGCGCGCACGATCGCGCAAGCTGCGATGCAACAGAGGCTAAGTACGAGGAAGTCCCGGCGCTTGGGATCCGTCTTTTTTGAACCTGGTTCGTCGTGATCCATATGCAAAACGGTCTTCGTTAAAAAATCAAAAGGCAGGATCGCCAGAAGCGATTGAACTTTCCCCTGCTCGACGCTCTGAAGCGGCTCGGCGTCTCACCACCCGAATGTTCTGGCCACCCAGCCACCCCCACCGAGCAGGTCGTTGCTGTGTCCCGGCCCTTGCGTGACGTCTTTGACAGCGTTCGTGACGGCTTTGACTACCTCGTTGTTCGGTCCGGGGCCTTTCGTAACATCATGCACAAAGTTTCGAAGCGCCTTCATGATCTCCCCGTTGGGGCCGATCTCGATGTCACCGATGGTCACCCTCATGTCAGCTTCCGTAGCCGGGCAAGCCGGATGCTTCGCGGACTTGAGGGCAGCCGAGATTGCCGCTTTCCGAGCCTCGGTCTTGGACGGCGAAATCGTGCCATCCGACGGATGAGTGTCCAAGTCGGCGGACACGATGTAACCATCCTCGCTCGTCTCGACGTCGGCAACGCTGACGCGGTATTCGATGGCGTCGTGCGCCATTCGGAACGAAGAGCCGTCGTCGAAGCGATGCGTCGTCTTGAGAGCGAACCGCTTCGGAAGATCGTCCATGACGAGGGTCGGTTGTCCGATGGACTGCGGCACCGGGACACTCCATCGCAGGCCGACGGGAAATAGATCGGTCCTGAAATCACTGATCTCGATGCGGCCGTCGGTCTTGACATCGGCCGTCACGCTGCCGCACGGCATGGATGCGTCGAGAACAAGCAGAAAGTGCCCATTGGTCGCGATACGGTCCAGTCGGAGGGTGCCGTCGACGTGCTTGCCGGCGCTACCCTGCAACATCACGGTCGTGCCCGCGCCCCCGCCGACGGGCAACGGATTAGCGTGGACGTGAACCTTCGCCTCCATATCCATGTTGAGATCGACTGCAAGCGCGGCGCCCTGGTTCGGTATCCACCGTGCAGCGACATTGGACATGACGAGATGAGCGGTCGCCGAGGTCGGATCCCTCAATTCGACGTAGGATTTTCCGTCGGAAACCAGCTGCCCCGTGGTCGCCACCGAACGGATCGTAGCGGTTCGGTTTTCGACGGGCAGTTTGGCTATCTGGTCCGCTAGCCCGACGATGGCGCTACCTTTTAGAAGGAGCACGAGATCGTGCTTCCGCTCCAAATCTTTGGCTTCGTCGCCAACTTTGGTCCGCAGCGTGGCGACTTTCGCCGCGAGATCGCGCCGGGGAACGTCAGGCACCACCGGAGAAACTGCGGCAGACCTCTCGCCTGGCACCGATCGCGTGGCCATCAGCCAAACGCCGGACTTCACGAAAAGCGGCATCGACAAAGCGAAGTTCTGTCGCACGGTTTGGCCAGGCAGAGAGCTGTTGAGCGTAACTGAGCCCACACTGGTAGGGACGGTGCTGTCGTTGCTGTAACCGGTGTCGAACGCCAAGCCGTTTTCGATCGGGATTTCCACGACAAGATGACGATCGAGCGCAAGCATGAGACCGGACGCGATGGCGTCCCCGATCACGCGCCGCCCGGGCAGATCCAGAAAGCCCCAATCGAGCCGCGGCTCCGCGCTCGCGATGGAGATCGCAAACTCGGCGACGGTTTGCGGACTTACACCCGCTCTATCGACGAGCTTCGTGCCACGGAAGGCGAGGTCACCCTCAATGTGCATTTTGACGGCTGCGCCGTGGTTCTTGCTCGCGACGCGAATATCCATAGCGGCGCCAGCGACGCCAATATTTGGCCGAATTCGGACGTTTTCGATCGTCGCAGAGACGCCCCCCACTTTCTCCGCCGGCACGTCGACCGTCGCGCCGACCAATTGCTGCAAGGCATTGTCGAGCGCGTTGTTGGATAAGAATGCCGCAGCATCGGAATCCTGAGGACGCCGCCCCTTCTCCAGGAATTCGTCCATGAGCGTCAACGCGCTCCACTGCCCTGCGAGCCTTTCTCTTACTACGAAGTCGTGCTCGTAGGTCAGCCAGCCTGCAGCCGCGGCAAGCGCGGCTACCGAAGCAAAACATAGGGAATAAGTCTGGACACGCGTTCTCATGTTGGAGCGCTCCTCGCAGACACGGTCGACCCGCTCGAAGATCCTGACCCAGGACTTCGCGGGTAACATTTGGGAGTTGAACTGCAGATGAACGATAACGTCAGCACTGCGGCAAAGCGCGGCACGGCCGACTCCTAGCCGAGATCGACATTCCAAAACTCAAGAACCTTCTCGACCTCGGACTTCGGATAGTGAATGTAGGTTGCGTTTTCGAGATCAGACTTGATCTTCGCCCTCCTCTTGGCGATAGCGAGTTGAGTCCTCTCCGTAAACGGCGCGGTCCCCGGAGGTAGCCGTCCCGGATTCTTACCGTCGGGCCACTCGGCGGGATAATTGGGTGGGATGCGTCCAGACCTGACTTCGGCCGCCTGAGCGGTAACGGACTCGTGCTCGCAAGCCCAGCCATAGAGATGGAAGGCGCACACCCGTAGCATCGCCTTGATCTCCGGAAGCGTGTCGGTGAACCCCTTCAACGAAGTCGGCAGCCAGACCATGTTGGCGACGCAAGAAAAATAACGCCGGTCCTGGACGACACCACTGTGCTGAGCGAACGCCGGATCATCGTACCCCCAGATATGACAGACAGCCCAGTTCTTCGGTCTCGGCGAAGCGACATCCAGCGCGGCGAACAAAGCAAACGCTGCCGCCACGTTGCCTTCGAATTTGTCTGATCTGATTCCCGTGGCCCTCTTCGTGTTGGTGTATCGGCGTGACCAACTAGCATCGAACAGCGGCATCCCGCGCGCAGCATGCGGCGCCCAGACGGGCAAGCCGCGAAACGTTTCGGGATGCACCCATCGCGCAGTCCGCGCGATGAGTTCGGCGACGGCGGGAATGTCCGTCCGCAAGATCTCGTTGCCGTCCGGGACCTGAAATCCTTTCAGCGCTTTTTTCTTCAAGGACGGCTCCCGCAATGATTTGTTTTTTCGCATGGAAAAGCCGCGAGCGATCGTGCGTGGGCCTGCAAGACGGTGACGAGAACGGGAGCCGATCGTCCGATTTCCGCGCCGACCGACGGTGCCTTTTGAGTCGAGACTGCCGCTCGGACCTGCTAAACGGTGGGCTAAAAGTGGTACACCCTAGTGCTCCACCAGTCCAAGCCGGCGGCTCAGGAAACACCTCATTTTCGCCGCTAAAAATCAGTGGCGGAGAGCGAGAGACTCGAACTCACGGTAGGGGTCGCGCGATCGATAGCGATCGGGTTGCGGGTTCGAGTCTTACGACTGGTCATTGCTAGCTGCCCGAGAGAGCCTCGACCGTGACGGCGAACCTCGGGCCAAACGAAGACCAACACGGCCAATGCCGCCCCGGCGGCCAGACCGGGAGAGTCCGGTCAAAACTTCCATCTGAGTTTTTCTAAAATGGGCTGGACATTTCTCTCCATCTGAGTTTTACTCAAATGAGGAGATTCCCTTGCCAACCCCTGCCGACATTATCGACGTTATTTCAACGAGATTCGCCTTCCCAAAAAAGACCGTCGCGCAGCACGATCGGCTGCTGGTGGTCAACGGGCAGCGGAGGATCTCGGGGCGTGGCCGATCGGCGACTGCGCAGCCAAGCGACGCGGCCGCGCTTCTTGTGGCCGTCGCTGCCACACCGATCGCCGGACCGGCGATCAACATCGCTAGCTACCAATCGTACGCGAACTTGCGAGCCGTACATCTTCCGCCGGGAAGATTCGGCAATTGGCAGCAGATAGAGTCGCTGCGCGAACTCGCTCATGGACACACCTTGGTGGAAGCACTTTCGCGAATAATCGGGTGCCTGGCAAAAGGCACGCTGCTCCCGGACAACAGCGAAGGCATGCTTCCTCAAGGAGCGTACCCCTATCACATCGGCATCAGCGTTGTTCTCTATGCGCCTATAGCAAGAGCGACTGTAAGAATTGAGCGAACTCCCAAAAATTCATTTGAGCCTGATCTATCAGAGTCGCTCCATTACTATCGGGCTGCCGAGGATGAGCAGATCGCACCTTCCGACAGGCAAATTGACTTCGCGCAAGAGCGATCATTCGGGATGCTAACGCTTTGGTCTTTAGCGAAGCTCTTCGCCTGATGCATTTAATCCATGGAGCCGTTTGCATGTGCAAATTGGCTAGACGCAACCACCAATGGCCACTTCGCCGGAACAGGCGAGATGAGTCTTTGCAGAGCTTCCGAGCTAATGATGAGCGAAACGAGTCGTCAGCGACAACGCCACAGCGAGCTGCCAGTGTCGTTGCCGCCACGCGGACTGTCGCGCCTGCAGGCCGCGGAGTACATTGGCGTGAGCGTATCGACGTTCGACAAGATGGTTACTGAAGGTGAGATGCCGGCGCCGATGAGAATTAGGGGTCGCGTTATTTGGGATCTCAAAGGAGTCGATCGCGCCTTTGAAGCGCTCAGCGATGCTGATGGAAATCCTTGGGATTGAACTGATGCGTATCCGCCTCAAATTCCTTTGCGAAGATCGCGATCGTCACGGGAACATCCGCTGCTACGTTCGAATGCCGGGGAAACCTAAAGTACGCATTCGGACACTGCCTGGCACTCCGGAATTTATGGAAGAGTATCATGCCGCAGTTTCTGCTGCAGTTCCTGACGCGGTTCGACAGGCTAAGGAAGCGAAAAACGGATCGTTTCGCCATCTCTGCATTCGATACTATGCGAGCGCGGCGTACAAGGCTCTGGACGGCAGCACGCAGAGCTGGCAGCGACGCGCGCTCGACGAGATTGCGCAAGATCACGGGGCCAAGCCGGTCGCGATGATGCAAGCTCGCCACGTTCGTAGGATGCGTGACGCGAAATCTGCGACACCGGCGGCAGCCAATCAGCTTTTGAAGGCGCTTCGCGCGTTATTCTCCTGGGCCAACGAAGCCGAGGAAACCACCGTCAATCCCACAAACGGTGTGAAAAAGCTGAAATACCGATCTGACGGACATCACACTTGGACCAACGACGAGATTCAACAATTTTACGAGCGGCATCCGATCGGTTCGCAAGCGCGGCTCGCTTTGGACTTACTGCGATACACAACAGGCCGGCGCGAAGACGCCCCACGTCTTGGTCGTCAGCACATTCGCGACGATCGGATTCGCTTTCGGCAGGCGAAGAACGAACATCGCAATCCAATCGACATCGATATTCCGCTGCATCCTGAACTGGCGGCGAGCATCGCTGCCGCGAAGGTTGGTACGCAATTGACGTTCTTGCTTACCCAATTTGGCAATCCGTTCACGGCCAACGGCTTTGGAAACAAGTTCAAGGACTGGTGTCGCCAAGCGGATCTTCCGCATTGCTCGGCGCACGGCGTTCGCAAAGCAACCTCGACGGCCCTCGCCGAGTCTGGAGCTACGCCCCATGAGATCATGGCAATCACAGGACACCAAACTTTGGAGGAGGTCGAACGCTACACGAAGGCGGCAAGTCGCAAGAAGACCGCCGATGCCGCTATGTCAAAATTGAAATGACGAGGCAAAAAGCGCGACAGCGCACGTGAACACATCACGCACACATAGTGTCCCACCGAAAAGCCGAGTGGGACGAAACTCGAAAATAAGTGAGGAATTACAACGATGAAATAGAGCAGTGGCGCTCCCTAGGGAAGAGTGAAAAAGCCAACAATTCAAGGCGTTTGCCAATTTTCCAGCCACGAGTTCCGCCACTGAGCCACAACGGCTATTTCGGCGATTGGCAAACAGATTCGCTCGGCGATCTCACCCGGTTTGCCGCAACTCCGGCCCAGGCGCAGGCAACCTACGACGCAGCGGATCTCAGCAGACTGCTGTGCCCTCAGCCCTCCTCTCGGATCCATGGCTCTTGAGCCCTTCCGGCGCCTCTGGGGGCTTCAACGGAGTTTGGCGACAAAGACCACACCCGCCAGAGCCGCTTCCGTCTCCTAGGCCCGCGCTACGGCCTTAGGGATATGGTCAGGGGCATTGAGGCGAGACACCAAGTCGGATGAAATTTCGTTTCAGACTCGACGGCCTCGCCCCGCGCTCTGCCTGGCGTGGATCATCTGCCGACTCCGCACCGGTCAGAACCGGTCGGGGGGCGCTGGAGCCCGACAGCAGCGATCACCTCTTACCCCGACGGCCACCCAGCACATGCAGGTATCGTTTCCGGAGCTCAATGATCGCCGACCGATCGAGCTCCCCCCGTCTGAAGCGTTGGCGCAGCTCAGCCCGTTCTTGATCCGGAAGCGCGGCTACCAATTCCCAACCTTCAGCGACGTCGTCGAAAAGCCCCACGATCGCCGGATCCAGCCGAGCCTCGTCGTCCTGGAGCTGGTTAAGCCGATCTTGCGTCACGCCGATGGCGTTCGACCAACCATCAGGTGCATAGGCCGCTGGTGGAGAGGGTCTGTTTTTATCTAGTTCTTTATAGGCAGGTCCCTTAGGGCCCCGCGGCGAGTCTTTATACGCAGGTCCCTTTTGGACCCGCGGAGCCGCAGGTCCGTTTCGACCCCGCGGACGCAACGACTTATCCACAGGCACAGGCACGTCATGGACGACATAGTCGAGCTCGCCGAACCGGTGTCCGTCGACGAATCGTTGCGCTTCGCGGGCGACATAGCCGGCGGCGATTAACTCTCGAAAGATGCGCTGCAGCTTCTTGCGGCCAACAACCAGGGTCCGCCCGACGTGATCCAGGCGGACGTGCCATTTGTGGGGACGCGACAGCAGATAGCCGAGCACGCCCTTCGCCTCGACAGACAGGCGGGGATCCGCGAAGACAGCGTTCGGGACGATGGTGAATTGCGCCCTGTGCTCGCGACGGACGATCGTCACTGGCGGTTGACCATCCAGGGGTGCCCGTCCGGATCGCTGCAATCTTCAGCCGGACGGGGGGACCCCACTCTCCCTGCAGGATGGCGTGCGAGGCTTACACGAGTATTCGCCTCTTTCAGGAGTCTGCCGGATCTCGCATTCCCCGATATGCGCAACTCACTCCTGCAATGGCAGCGCGGCAACATAAGCCGATTGTGCCATATCCATTGCGGGCTGGCATATCGCCGAGTATTCGCTGTGCTCCGCCGCTATGCGATTGGGCTGTCCACGTCCAACCGAGGGATACGAACAGCATCAGCCGCATTGAAGGCAGCCGGGACGAGGCCGGTGCGTAGAAGGTGAGCGGGAAGACGAATAGCCGCGTCAGTGGCCGGACGAGCCTCAAACTACGGCGCGCGTACTGCTCGGAGAGGGATCGACTTGCTGCCTAGCTGGCTCGTCCACCGCAATTCCAAACGTTCTCGTTTAGGAAGGCGGCTTCAGCAGATCGGAGGGCTCAACGCCCAGCGCTACGGCCAGCGCCTGGACGTTATCGAGGGTGAGATTAATCAGCCCTGCCTCAATTTCGCTGATGTGCGGCTGGTCGAGCTCGGTCAGCTCGGCCAAGCGTTCTTGGCTAAACCTTTTTGCTTTGCGAAGCCGCCTAACATTCTCCCCGAGAACGCCGCGCGCCGCCTTTGGGTCCGACCAGATCATCTGGACGGTAGGACCAAAGCAGGGCTGGAAATTCTATAGGTTATAACCTATAATACGAAAATACCGCCACCTCTTTTGGAGTTGTGGGGCGGATTCCGAATGGGCGCATGCCCCTGGATTTCGGAGACAGAGCGATGATGCAGAGGCGCGAAGCTCAAAAAGTTAGACTCTGGAGGAGACCGGGGGGGCCGGCACAACGGCCCGACAGCAGCAAGCAACAGCAGCCTGAGCGAATACTAGACATCATCGGAATCGCAGGGGCCCAGCGGCTAGGGGCGATACACGACTGTGAGGCTGTGCGCCGCCCGCGACTCTTTCGGAGCTCAAATGGACACGCGAACATCGTTTAACAGTCTTGATTCTGTGACGTCGTCGGACCCAGACGCTGGTCTCACAGCTCTTGAGGAACAGCTTATTGCGCTGGCGGCAGAACTCGATCGCAGCGTTTCCGACCTATCGAAGCAAGCTGACGAGTACGTTACGGCACATGACGAGGCGTTGCTGGCCCGCCTTGATCCTGTCGAACGAGCGATCATGGAGACGCCCGCCAGCACTTTGAAAGGCCTGAGCATAAAGGCGCGCCATTTGGCCTACGTCCTATCAGAGTATTGGGAATATCCGATCGATCAAATTGATTGGCAAGGGCGAGCGGTACGTCTCCTCGTTGAGGAGATCTGTAAGATTGCGCACGTGCCCGTAGACATTCGCCAGCCGAACTTCGGCGAATAGCGCCGCCTGTCTCCTCGTCTTTGGCTAGCCGCGGCATAGCGAACATCCGCAAGGCGGCTAGTTGTTTATGAGGAGGGCGGAGTCGCCGTCGGCGGCTCGCCTGACGTTGCTCCCCGCCGGTCGGCCCTGCCCTGAGACAATCTCTACACCGCTACTCGCCTTGAAGACGACCACCCCCTCCGATTTCGGGTAGTGTGATCTTCGTTGCCAATTCTTCAAACCGGCAGAACCCGCTCGCCCAGGCCATCTGGTCGGGCGTGCGGCAATCGGGTTCGAAGAGACGTGGATTCGCAACAACAATGACTATGCCGCGCGCCCGGCTAGTCGCCACATTGAATCGATGCGGGTCATAGAGGAACGCCATTCCGCGCGGCGCGTCCTCAGGTGAGGAACTTGCGCACGAATAAATCACTACTGGCGCTTGCTGGCCCTGAAATTTGTCAACAGTCCCGACGCGGACTACATCAAAGCCGGCGAGTGCACGCCTTAGCGCACTTACTTGAGAATTGTAGGGAGCGACGACTAGGATGTCCTCCGGCTCCAAAAAGCGGCCTTCCCCATCGGCGTTTGTCCACGTGTTGCCGGGTTGCAGCAACGAACGAGCGATCGCAACGACAGCCTCAACCTCTTCGAGGGATTGGGCTTGGTTGCCTTGATGGGCCACCTCCACCAGGAACAGCCCTGCACCGGCGAACAGCGTGGCGCCATCGATACGTTGGCGCTCTAAACCGCGATTAGACTGCAGCCGCCCTTCGTAATAGGCCTCCGACGTGAACGCGCAAATGGCGGGGTGCAGCCGGTAAGTGCGGTCGAGGAACAGACCTTGGTCGGGGCGCAGGGTCGCCTGCCCGGGACCTAGCAGGTGCACAAGTGCAGCAACGTCCGCGCCGTCTTCGTGGGCGCCCCGCGTGGGCTGTTCAAGCTGCTGCGGGTCACCGAGCAACAGCAAATTGCGGGCCGCACGCGCGGCCGCGAGCGCCTGTGCCAGAGCCATCTGTCCTGCCTCGTCGATGACCAGCACGTCTAGGCGGCCGATAGCATCAGGATGCGCCCACAGCCAAGCGGTGCCGCCGACGATGGTGCCCGGGGCAATGCGATCGAGCGCCTCGCCTGACGACTTGGCAAACTCAATGCCATCCACACCGTCGTGCTCATCATCCTTGTGCACCAAGTGCAGATTTTGGAGGCTGTGCGAATCGTTGTTAGCTTCGCCCACGGCAACCAACAGGTTGTCAATGACTTTGTGGCTAACCGCTGTAATACCGATCTTCTTGCCCGCCGCGGCGAGCACCAGGATGGCATTGGCGCCTTGCGTCGTCTTGCCGGCTCCGGGCGGCCCCTGGACGGGCAGCACGCCGCCATCGATTTCGTTAGACAGGCGCACCAGCGCCCGGCCAGCCTCTTCATCGGCACGGCGGAGCTCGTAGCCGACGCCAGCGATCCGGCGCGGCGGACGTGCTCGCAAGAGTTCACCCGCAGTGGCGTAGGGGCTGTCGTGATCGAACCCGCTGTTGCAGACATGCTCGGCGAAAGCCAGCACGGCTTCTTCGAGCGGCTTGGCACCGACCACCGGATCTTTGAAAACCGAGGCAGGGAGGGACTGCATGGCCTTCTCGCTGATGCTCAATACGATGGTTCGGTCGTCGAGATCGAGCGCTTCGACCGTGGCTTTCATCGTGCGAGGTTCCTGGCCCGACTCTGCGGGCAGCGGCCATACGACGGTGTCACCGACATCGACAGCGGTTTCCTGGATGGGGAAACGGAAACGGCATCGCGCATTCCGCTCGCGCCCTTTTTTTGGAAGACGTTCGACGAACTCAAGCCCGGCGAGCATATGTCGCTCGTCGAGGTGTTCATCGTCGGGAAGATCGCGAAGCCGAAAAAACTCCCACCAGGCGTTCTTTTCTTCCTGACGGAAGTACCCGAGCATCGCAGCGAGGAGCGCCCGCGCCCTTTCGTCCGCCGTCCAGGTTTCGAGGTCCGCCGGCAAGCCCTGCCGCAAGACGTCTCGGAGCGACGAAATGCGCTGATCGCGGGCGCCGACGTCCTCACTTGGCGCCAGCGTACCGGGCACCGGCCGATCAATGTATTGGCCGCGCGCGAGACAATCGTCGCGCTGGCGCTCGAGCCAACCACGCAGGCTCTCCGTGGAGAGGCAGTCGTCCGCGTTGTACGCGGCGACGCGGTCACGAACTTCGTCTGGGAGGACTTCGATATTGCCCAGTTCAAGTGCTAGTTCGAGGTTACGCCGTGCGATGCCGGCGTCTCGAAGGTCCAGCCGGCGCTGAAAGCCATGCAAGGCTTCCAGCTCCTTGAGACCGTAGCGCTCCACACCTATGCGAAAACTTTCGCGCACAACGGCGTGCAGGTCCACAAATCGCCGGCCGCGTAGCAATTGGTCCAGCTCAGATCCCCGGGTCGCATGGCGGGCTGAGAGCCTTTTCAGGGCCGCGGGCTCGTAAGCGCCGAAGTGATAAACATGGGTCCCAGAATGCTCCTGCACGCGAGCCAGCGCAAAGTCGATGAAGGCCTCAAAGGCAACCTTCTCCTCACCCGTATGTAGCGCCCACTGTTGCTTGAACTCGACGTTTCCGGCCTTATTGGTGAAACACACCCCGGTGAGGTACTCCAGGCCGTGCGGGGCAACGAATGGATCGCCCTCAAAGTCGAGGAAAATATCGCCGGCCGAAGGCTCTGGTAATCTTGCCAGCCCGCGGCCTGGCTCAAGCGCAAGCGCCTCGATCTGAGGCATCTCGGCACCTCGGCTTGCCACTTGCAACCGGGCTTGTTGTCCGAGCCGTCGGTAGGTTTCTTCAGCGCCTCGCTTGGGCTTGTCAGGAAGCCGCCCCTCTCCTTGGGCAATGGCAGTAACCGTGGGAAGTCCCTGCTGCTGGAACTCACGCACTTGAGCGCCGCTGATGCCTGCGACCAAGGAAGGGTGGTCGTCGGCGCGCCTCTGCTGTTCGCAATAGCGCCAATAGGTGCAGACGTCGCAGTGAGCCACAGGTTGCGGATACGTGCTCGGCGCCGGAACTGCGCTTACTGCGGTCAACAGGCGGGTACGTACCAGACGGTAGTACGCCGCAAACTGCGCGGTGCGGTAGGTTTCCTGCTGAAGCGGCGTGATGACGTGGATGAATTCGGGTTCCAGCCCCTGCATCGGCTTAAGCAATTCAGCATAAGTGCACAGTTGCAGGATCGTGCCTGGTTTGGTCTGAAGCGAAAGCTTAGTGTCGGCTGGCTCGTAGGCGTAGCCGGGCAATGACGAAGTCGTGCTGCCGACGCGCAGCAACACGTCCGCAATGCCGCTGAAGACATCATTGGCTAATGTAGCCTGCACGATGGCGTCGAAGCCGGCCTCCATCGCTCGCTGGGTTGCCCTAGGATCTCGCTCGTCACGCAGGTCGCAGATCGAGCGGCCAGCACTCCGCAGCCTCTCGACATAGGCCGACTCGTGCTGGCGGCCTCGCTCGCGGAGCGCCTCGAGGCGTGGGTCGGGGCTGTACTCGATAGACAGGAGCCCCTCACGCCTCTGGCGCTCGAGTTGAGTGAGGTGGGGACAAGCCAGATGGGCCGCGAGTTGAGTCGGAGTGAGGCGGCCGGGGCGTCCCTTTGCCGACCGATTAAGGGTGACGAGTTGGTCCTCCGGCGGGTTCTGTGCCGGTGCTGTTCCTTGAGCGTCCCGCGTCTTTTCCATGGGCTCTCCCGGCCACAGTTACGGCGCCATTCAAACTACAAAGGCGCTGACCGACTTTACTTCAAGCTCAGAACTCTTGACACTTTCCAGTCGTTAACAGCACCGCAAATTCTGCGCGGCCTCAGCCCGACGTCGGACCAATCGAAATGGAGCTGCCGCGGGGATTGCTGGCGTCGGCCGGTGCAGAAGGACGCCTGCTATGCTGGAGAATCGCCCTGACCAGCTGACGGATTAATCACCCAACACTGCACTAGGGATCGAAGTTTTGAACCAGTGCCTTGGACATGGCAACGATGGCGTCTGCAGTTTCGGCCGGACTGAGAGTCGGGTGAAGATGCGTCCCGTCCAGCCGTACGACCGGCCAATCGCGATGCCGGGCTTCAGCAGCCGAATGATTATGGATCGCTGACGTTTGAATGAACCCAGCCGGGATGTGGTCCCACTCGGAAAGCTCGATGATATCGTCGAACCATTTGATCGAAAACTCAGGCAGGTCGCTTTCGAAGGCAGCTAGCGCGGAGGGGGCACGCCCTAAGATGTCGAGCCCAAGGAGAGCCTCGCGTCGTTGATCCCCCTGCCATCTGGACCAGATCGGAAGCGTCCCATCTGGTCTTGCAAACCTCTCGATGAACTCTCGCAATGCCGGTCTAACCGGGGCGGCCGCTCCCTTCGACGGCGGCACTTCGCCATCGACCATGATCAAGCAGCGGCACGGCAGTTTCGCTGCCAGATCAGCGATCAATGCGGTGGCGGAGCTGTGCCCAACGAGGACGGCCCTGGGACTGAGGTCCACGAGGGCCGCCAAATGGGAGGTCCACTCCCTCCAGGCGGGTGGCGTATGCCGATGCGCCAGAACATCGGGCAGCTGAATACGATATCCCAGTCCCTCTAAATGGCGCGCGGTTGGCTCAAGGCTAGACGCACGAACCATTGGTCCTGGCACAAGAACAAATTCCATTGGCATAGACCTCGGCGGATTGCATTCGGCGCGCACAACGCTCCACTCATACCATAGAAAGTGAGCGTGACGCACTGGCCGCTCGGCATCGGCTACGGCCCCGTTGCGCCGGTTACGTCAGAAGGCGAATGGGCCAGCCGACTCCTTTTGTTTCATTGCTGGTGATCCCTTGAGGCGGCTCGGTTGCCACAGACCTCAATGAGCCGCGGCCGTTGAACGTATGCCGCTTGCGCTGAAGATCCGAACCATGAACGATCTATGTGAAATGTGAGCGGCCGTTTCGCGCTCCAATGAGCAATCTGCACCAATGTACGCCCGACTTCGCCAATCTACTACGAGTGCCGCTAGAGAGCTTGAATTCTCGTCGCTTTCTTCTGTTAGCAACACCACCATTCTCGGAATGGTGCCACGCTGTAAGAAGGGGACACAAGAACTTACGACCGCCGATTCTACGCCGCGGAGAGGCGCTTTTATCTTGCCGCTTTAATCGGCCGGATGTTCTGCCTCTCAGCCGCGATCGTCTTCGTCGTTTTCGCCATCGGTGCTCTCCATCTTCATCGTCAAAAACACGCCTGCAGCGCGGTCTGATCTGCAGCTCTTCGACAGCGAGGAGTCCCAGTGCGCCGTGCAGCTTTCCGCGCTCAGCGACGGCGTGGCGCGGCTGCACGATGGCAGCAGCATAGCCGTTGCGGCGCAATTTTCCATCGGTCTGACGGAGCCACGTCACAGGCAATTTCGCGCGATCGCGCCGCCCTTTCGGGTACCGCGTCGCAGGCAAGATAGCGTGCGTTCCGTCATCTCTGATCTGCACCGGTCCTCATCCGCTGACAGCGGAGCTCCATCAATTCGCGCGTCGTCCGCGACGCTTATTCGTTGCTGCCGGGCTGTTGCTATGGTTCATGCCAGCGGTCCCAGCAGCCTGCGGTCCTTGCGCTTGGCATGGGCGGCCGCGTCGGCGGTGCTGACGGCCTGATCGCCGCAATACGCCGTGCCGTCGCACCACATCGCGTGCATGATCACCGCCAGTTTGCGCGCCACCGCGACCACCGCCTTGCGGTGTCCAGACCGCTTGGCAACCGCCAGTCCCCAGGTCTTCACCTTGTCGCGACGCTTGAAGCGCGTCAGCAGCGCGCTCGCCGCCTCGTAGAGCGCGCGCCGCACATCGGCGTCGCCCGCCTTGCTGATCGGCCCCTGCACATCGATCGAGGTGCCCGACTGCCAGCGCCGCGACGTCAGGCCAAAATACGCCGCGACATCGCGTGACCGCCGAAAGCGCGACGGATCGTCGATCGCCGTCATGAAGCTCAGCGCGGCGATCGGCCCGACGCCTGGAATCTGCATGAAGCGCCGGCACAGCTCGTGTCCGGCGACCAGCTTGACGACCAGGCCGTGCAGCCGACAGTACTCCTTCCACAGCGCCGCGCGTGCGTTCAGCATGGCATCGATCAGCTCGCTGATCAGCGCGTCGCCGGCCACCGCGTCGCGCACGGCCTGCGCAAAGGCGCCGCGGCCGATGCGGTTGAGCCGGATGCCGAACGCCTTCAAGGAGTGCCGGATCGCGTTCTCGAGATCGAGGAATTTGCGCTTGAGATTGCGGCGATGCGTCAGCAGCAGTCGCAGCCGATAGCACGGCGCGGTCTTGATGTGCGCGCGCCGGAACCAGCCAGTGCGCATGATGTGCGCGATACCGAGCGCGTCCGCACGGTCGGTCTTGTTGCGCTGCGCATGCAGCGCGGCGCGCACGTGCTGGGTCTCCAGACAGATCGCCGGCAGGCCGAGACGGAGCAATTCGCCATGCAGCCACGGCGACAGCGCGCCGGCCTCATGGCCGACCCGCCGCAGCCGGCCGAGATACGGCGACAGTGCTCCCTTGATCGCGTCCGGGTCGGTCATCACCGCGACCTCCAGCAGCACTTCGCCCTTGTCGTCGACCACACAAGTCGCGGTCTGATCCATGCCGACATCCAGCCCGCAGAAGAACTCCATGGCGCGCCGCCTGTGTTGGTGAGAGCGCTCATTCTGCATGGCCGCCGCTGCCGCCAGCAGACGGACGGTCAGGCCGATTACGGACGGCAGGAGTAATCGGGCGTCTCTCTGCCTTCTTCTTCGACATGATCGTCTCCTCTGCTTCACACCATACGGCTGCACCGGAGCGGTCGACAGCATGACAATGGTCCGGCTTTCTGTCGTGATCTCGCGGTGATGACATCTGGTGGTCCATGCAGGAGTCGGTGCTCAGCCCCGCTCGCCATGCGGGCGCACATGTCGTCGTCAGGATCGCGGGGCAACACAGGCACTCACGCGCGCTCGCAGCCTCGATCGGGCTGTCGTCGCCGGCAAGATAGCGTGCGTTCCGTCGTCTCTGATCTGCACCGGTCCTCTTCCGCTGACAGCGGAGCTCCATCAATTCGCGCGTCGTCCTCGACACCTATCGTTTGCTGCAGGATTGTTGCTTTGGTTCATGCCAGGGCTCCCAGCAGCCTGCGGTCCTTGCGCTTGGCGTGCGCCGCAGCGTCGGCGGAGCTGACTGCCTGATCGCCGCAATATATCGTGCCGTCGCACCACGTCGCGTGCAGGATCACGGCCAGTTTGCGCACCACCGCCTTGCGGTGCCCAGAGCGCTTGGCAACCGCCAGTCCCCAGGTCTTGACCTTGTCGCGACGCTTGAACAAGTCGCCGTTGTACTCGATAGGAGGGAAGTCGTACCGGTCCTCGAACCACAGGCCGACCATTAAGCCTTCACGAAATTCCCCAGGGGGCCCGTTGCGAACGAGCTTCACTTTATAGTCATCCCGGTCGGCCAAACGAGCTCCAGCCGTACACCGACATCTCTGGAACTCCTCCCAAGACGACGGCTTCCGCCACCCTCCCGTGGCGAAAGTTGCCTAACGATAAAACTGGAGGTTTATTCGATTCCCTTATGCTATCTTCATTTTCCTTGGAAGGTTCGAAAGCAACGTGACAGACTCAGGGTGCTGGACTCAGTCTTTGACCGGCCGCAGCGCGCCCCCGAACACAAGGAGTGGGATATGGCTGAAAAGCAGCTCACCCCATAGCATCAGCAGATGTAGGCAAACCTACGCGAGAAAGCGCAGCGGGACCACGAAGGCAATATAGCCAATTGGCGTAATAATGGATTGCAGGCCTATCTCGATGAGCGCGAGAAGGTCGGCGGGATTGAGCGGGGTGCTACCCCCCGCAGGCTAGTTGATATTACTTGCTAGGACCAGACAATGGCGTGGACACCACCTGAGAAATTCATCCGCCACGTCGGAATTACCCGCGTCAGGCAGAAGTTGAAGGATCCCGGCAACGCATTGATCCTGCCGAAAACCGTCAATTTTGGGTGGGAGCAATTCGTTATGTCGGTAAGCCGGACCCGCTCCATGCAGGTACAGGTCGACGGCTTGTCCTTCGAGAAGCGTCAAGTCCTCATTACAGAGTACGGCACTCTCACAGCCGACGCGATCAACGTCTTTGTCGACGAGGCAACCCAAGAATTCTCGTTTACCGTCGCATTGGACATTCTCGCAGACGATGAACGCCCTTCGTATGCCGGCAAGATAGGCGCAGCCGTTGCCGACTTGGTCATGGAAAGTCTCGGCTTTCACTGGCGGGCGAACGCGGCCGAATTAAAGCTTATCCCCGCGAACGCTAATCCGGCCAATAAGAAGAAAGAGAAGACACCAGATTACGTCTATGATCCCGGGACCAAACACGGCTTCAAGAAGGAAAGTATAGTCATCCTTGAAGCGAAAGGTAGCCTTTCGCCAGTTCAAGCTAAGGAAGCTCCCGTCAAACGACGCGCCCACGAAGCTTACAAGAGGCAAGTGAAGGATTTCATCGGGACAACCGCGCAGGGGCTAACCATCGTAAATGGGTTCGCCGTAGCTTTCGGAGCAATCCCGGGCAATAAGACGTCGAGAATTTCCATAGCCAGTCCTCAAAAGGTGACGGTTGGCACAAAGAAGACTGCTCAATTTGCTTCGCTTTCCGCGGCAGCGACCGGGCCCATGTTTACTCAATTACTTCATGCCGAGCCTCAAAAGCGGCATGAAGAGGGACACGAACATCAGCTTGATCGGGTGCACATTGAGCAAGTTCAGCAGCGGCGAGATGGTCGTGGCGGCGACGGTGACGGCGGCGAACGGGGTGGCGAAGGGGAACGCGGTGAACCTAGCGGGCGCATCGCCTTTGCGAACTACGAGAACGTATTCCTAATGTGCGGTGCACGAAATGCATCCGCTTTCCTGAGACGCATCTTGTCCGGCGGCGAAGAAGGCGGCACCGAACCGCACGAACGGTATCAACACTTTTGGGCTGTCGGCTCCTCCGGAGACATACTCGTTGCCGATGACTGGCTGTGGTGGCCGCCATTCCGATTCGGAATCTATGAACCCTCTGCGCGCAGGGTTCTTAGAGCCGCTGCGAATAACCGGTTCGGCCCGCCTCACACGGTCGAGCTTCCAATAGCCCCGGCTCGTGCAGGCGCCCCTGGGGAAGAATTTGTGATGCAAGGAGACGGCCTGGCTCTGGCGCGCGATTGGCCACCTCACGGTCCAAGGCGAACTTGGGACCTGGAGAACGGTGATTGGGTATGAACTCAGCCCGGAAATTTGTTTGACAGCTCGCGTTTAGGCCAACAGGCGTCGGCAGCTGAGTAAGGACACGGCGGGAGCAGTGGCGTTGGACCTATTCTATAAGTCCAGTTCTGTCTTCAGCTATAACTCTATCGCAACGTAAGCCTGCCGCGGATACGGCGCGATCATCAACTCCAATACCTGCTCTTTCTCATACGGCTCGCTCCAAGATTCGTCCTATGGCTTCTCAAGCGTGCACTCCGGTGCAAGGCGGCGGTCACCGGGAGCTTACGGCTTGGGCGCCTTCCGTGGTCGATACTTAGATTGATTCTGGCGAGTACCCGCGCCGCGGATTTCATCAGCTAGTTGGTAAGCAGTCCGTGAAGTTCGCTTACCAGACTGCAGCTCGCATTCCCACACGGTGAATACGCGCCAGCCTTGGCTTTCGAGCTCGGCCCTAACGCGGGCGTCACGGCTGACATTCCGGTCAAACTTCTCCTGCCAGTACGGCGTATTCGACTTCGGCGTCGTCGCAATGTTGCAGCCGGCATGGCGGTGCCAGAAGCAGCCGTGGACGAAGACCGCCGCCTTGTGACGCGGGAGGACTATGTCGGGTTTTCCTGGCAGCCGCTTGTTTCCCAAAGTATAGCGGAGCCCAAGCCGATGGAGCTCTCGCCGCAGCACCAGCTCTGGCTTTGTGTCCCTGGAGCGAATGCGCGACATTCGTTCCGACCGCTGCTCTGGCGTCAGGAAATCAGGCATAGGCTAGTCGCCGGCCTCGCGCGCGCGCAGCTCGAAAAATGGCAGGCCGCGCACGATCTCGCCTTGGACGTCGAATGACTTGTAGAGGCACTGATGATTGCGGAGCGTCTTGATGCGGTCCGCAAGTTCGGCAGCCAAGGGGCCGAGGCCAAGCGCTGCCAGCTCTGCCGCGGTCACGCTCGGCACCTTGTGCACGAACCAAGTCAACAACGGCTCGCGATAGTCCGTCGCCCCCGCCTTGAAGTGCCTGAGGTATTGGGAGGCCAAAATCACGCCGCAGCCGAACTCGCGGCCCTGGAGGAGCAGCTTGCGAAGGACATCGAACTCGTAGCGCATGATGTTGTCGGCCTCGTCCACCAGCAGGAACGAGTCGATGGCACGAAGCTGCGGCTCAGTGCCAATGAACGGCCGCTTGGGCGTCCGCAGCATGTTCTCGTAGAACATGTTGAGCATGATGGCGACGAGCATGTTCTTGCTCCGGTCGTCCTGCCCGAGCGCGTCCAGGGAAATAACGACTGTGCCGTTCAAGAACTCGCCAAACGTCAGGCACTTGGCCGGATCGGACTCGAAGATTTCCATGTCAACGAGATCGTCGATGATGGACATCGGCGAATCCGACTTCCCGTCCAGCAGCTCTCCATAGGCGGCATGGACGTCGTAGATCGTCGGGCTTTGCCCGCTGGCGTAGGCCTGCCGTACGGCCTTCTTGAGCTTGTCCCGCTGCACGGGGCCGATGTTCGAGTAGATCTTGTCGAGCACATCGGCGAAGAACCTGAACCGGTCGAGCCAGGGCACACCAGAATCGCCGATATCGCGCGTGTCGAACAGGTTGAGCGGAAGGCGTCGAGGCCGCACGACCCTTGCTCCCGTTGCCTCGACAAAGTCATCGCTGCTGTAGTCTCGCTTGTAGTCGAAGATCAGGACCCGGGGGCGGATTCCCCTGTTAGCCGGCGCGGCCGAGCCGATCTGATGAATCAGCGACTTGAGCAACTGCGTCTTTCCGGTCCCCAGATCGCCGACAACTCCCATGTTGAGCTGGTTGAGCCGCGTGTCCGACAGAGCCAGCGTTACCTCGCGGGGCTGGAACCCATCAATCGTTCGACCGACCTCGATGGCAACGCCGGCGTCGGTCTCATAGGCAGGCTGCGGCTCGATCGTCGACTCGTTCGCTGGAATAACCTGCACATCTCCACCTCCGGAGCTTGGCCGCAGGAATGGTTCGTCGGCCTCTCCACCGCCAAGGACCCCGTCGTTCGCGTTTCCCGCCGAGCCTTTGGAGCCAACAGGCATGGCCGTAGCGGGCTCGCGGTCCGGAGGCATCAGTCCCCAATCCCCAACCTTAGCCTTCACACCGTCATAGAAGAGCTGGGCATCGCCGGCGACCACCCGGCCCGCGTCCTTGCCGCTAACGACAATGACTTCATCGAAGCCGTCCTTGTCCTTGTCGAACGCATTGCTGACGGGCGAGTCGTCGACAATGACGAGCCTGCCTCGAAGGTCGATGCTCACGGCGTGCGGGTCCGTCAGGATTGCCGAAGCTATCTGCTCATGGAAGGCCGACCAGACTCCCGCCCCGCCGGAAAGATCGTGATGCTGACTGTAAACGCGCATTCCGAAGCCAGCGATCGACAACAGCAGCTGCTGGTAGGCAAGCCGCCAGATTGACAGCTCGCCGTCATCGGCCGCAAGCGTCGAGAGCAACCCCGATAGAGATTTCGCCTGCCCAAGTGCATCCTCAACTTCACCTTGCGGGAATACTGCTCCGAGCCTGCACTTAACCTCGACCGGCGTCAGGTGAATCCTTGCACTTCCTGCTTTGAAGGTAGCGCAAATCACCATTAGGTCTGGGCGCGCTAGAGTGGCGTCGGGTCGCTCCTTGTGCAGCGCTCGGGCGAGATCATCCACGAACCGCCGGAAGGGATCCACTGGGACAACTAGCGCGATCCTCGGGTCGACGATCGTACCGCCAACGACGGGCAGCAAGCTCTCGGCGCTAGCCTCGCCCCTGAAGCGATCTTGCAGCAGCCGCGCAGCCACGAATAGTCCAAGGTCCCCAGCTGCTCCCGTGTCGTCGCCAGCGAGGCCACGAATCGTAGGAATGCCCCGGCGCGCGACCTCAAGCAGAATTGCGGCGACCTGATCATCGTTGAGAGCAGATCCACCTGGAAGCCTCGATAGTACCTTCTTTAGTCCGTCCCGGTCCTCCGATTTGATGCGCGAGAGGAGGTAGTAGCCGTTGGTATCGCCCGCGCGGTGGGAATAGGACGGCAAGTCGTAGTCCCAAAGGTAGGAATTCGGCAGCCAATCCCCGAGGAAGCAGGCCGGGTCGACGGCTGAAGACGAGACGGCCACGTAGTCGGCTTTTTTCTGCTCCAGCATTTCCCCGATGGCATGGACGTCTGGCGCGAAGCGGAGCCCGAGTAGTGTCGGCCCGGTGTTTTCAAGCGCTGATAGGAGCGCTGCGACCTTATCGGCCAGCACCTCGCCGCATTCAGGAGCGGCGAGAGACTGACGAGATTCGGAAAGGAAAGCAGATGGAAGTTGCTTTCGTACCCGGTGCCTTATCAAGCCGCCGAGGCCCAGTGCCGATCGCAACGTGGTCGGCGATGCCTCGGGCTCCGAAGATTCGAGCTGCGCAATGATGCCCAGGTCCAGCGTGCAGTCTGGCTGGGCGCCGACTAGCCACCGCACGCGATTGCCAGTGTCCTCGGAGAGGTTCGCGATGGCAGAGTCCTCAGGCATCTCGCCCGCGCGCCTGCCGTCGAACACGTCGAGGCGGCGTGCGCCGAGCCAGTGCCTCCGGTCAAACCTTTCCGGCTCGCCAAAGCGCTGCGAGGACCAAGCGATTAAGCCCTCGTTGCACGCTTCGGTCGCGCCGCCAGCGCTCGCCACGTGAACCGTCAGACGGGGTTTTGCGCAGAGGACATTGGCTACGTCGTCGAGCGCTCGCACTACCTGACTGGAGCTGAAGCCGGCCGAAATGCCCCCAATCGAGAGACCGAGGGCTGCGCCGAACGGTTCCTTCCCAGCGCGCGCCGGCAGGTTAGAAAGCTTGTTCCCATTCCAGAGCACCGACCAGTAGTCAGAATTCGCCTCCACGGCGAGAAACGGCACTTCGTCAAGCCCTTCCGGGGAGGTCAGGGGCAGGTGCAAGATGTCCGGAACAACGCCCGGATCAAGCACCCCCGCCGCCGGACAAGGCCGATTGCTGGCTGCGGTAGAGACGAGCAGCCCCTGGGCAACAGCATGCCAAGCTAGGCGCAGGGGATGAAGTGGCGACAACAGGATGGCGTCGGGTACTCGGGAGATTGTCCGGCCGCCAGGCTCCAGCGAGGCGATGCAAGTGACGTCGGCCCACCGCGCCGTTTCCGGGCTCGCCTTCAGCCACGATGCATAGGAGTCTACGTAGGTTTCGATGGCCGGCCCAAATCCGTCGCGGGACTTCAGCCATTCGCCCAGAGGGGCGGCTTCGGTCAGGTTCGAGTGCTCTTCGCCGCGGATCATTTCGGCGAGGGCGGCGCGCGACCTTAGGAATGCCGCCGGAGGGCTGAAGGCGCTCGCGGGTGGGCGGGGGTCGCGAAGGTATCGGGCACCGGACAAAATTCGCCCGCACTCTTCAGCCCAGGCAGGCTCCGACCAGTGGTCGCCATAGTCGTCCGCGAGCACTAGTGGCAGGTACGACAACGCAACTGACTGAAGCATCCAACCCTGCAGGGTGCTCGCCCGCGACCGGCTCACCTGGACTACCGGCTTGGCGCCGGTCGTCTCGACTAGACGCCGGTTTAGCTTGATCAACCGCTCAAACTCGCTGCCACAGCCATCCTCGGCAACGTCGTCGACAGACAGGTAGACTCGGCAGGTCTCCGGCTTGGCCTTGCCGCCATCTGTCCTGGAGAGCTGCAGGTCGACTTGGAAAGCGCCATCCACATCGACTTCGAGCTGATGCCGCCCAGCCTGCAGCTCTCGCACTGAGAGAGCAACAGCTTCAGCCGATGCAGTGCCTTCGCCTCCAGTTCCAATTGCCTGGGGCGCGAGCTCAACGCCATCTGCTAACAAAAGGAGGAGCTCGTAGCGGCCTGGCCCCGGCAGCGCGATGCTGGTCTCCAGCGCCACGTCGCGAGCCCGTCTACTGGGCGCCTTTGGCGGAACAACTTTTCGGGCGAGTCGGCACGCGACAACAATGCCGGGCGCCCAGCTGGCGAGGGAAATGACCTTTGTCGATGCCGGGCGATGGCCGTCGGCAACCCCCTTGTACTGGATGGGCGACCTGTGGCGTGGAGGTGTGGCGTCCACGTGCTCGGCCTCGCTGACGAACTCCAGCTCCAATGGAAAGCCGTCGCTAGTCTTCCCGGGCGACCGCTCAATGCGAACCGTGACGGGACCATCCCGCCCGACCGCCGTCCGAATCGCGAGCTCGATTGTACTCTCGACAACCAAGGGGACGCCCCGAGCGGGCGGCAAGATAGCGTTCTTGACCTCGATCTGGATGTCGCCCGCGATCTCGGGCTCGTCCGAGAGCAGCGAAGCCCAGACTTCCACGGTCAGGCCGGTCCACCATTGCGGGGGTGCCCCCAGTAGCCAGTCGTTGTTCGGCTGGTAGAATGGCTCTCCTCCACGCTCCAGGGCGGTGGGGACATCGCACACGTTGCGAATATGGCCCAGGAAAGCCTCCAGCCATACGCGCTGGTCGAGGGTTGCGAGCTGCATGGGCCCCTCTAGCCCTGACCGAAACCCATCAGACAAGGCAGCCACGACTCCGTCGAGGCTGGCCTGCTGCTCAGCCGCGGACAGTGTCCCGGCATCCATTGGAGGAACGCCGCAGGCCAAGCTTAGTCCCTCTGCCACCCCAAGGCTGGTTGCGGATACTGAGAATATTCTAGCGAGCAGTCGCCAGACGTTGGCCCGCATTCCCTGCTCTGCGTCGACAGCATCTGCGGCCGCGGCAGCGCGCTCGATAAGCGCCGAGGCCTCGGCCCGCTGCTGGTCATTGAGCTGGAGTGCGTCGAGGGCGGCGCCGACAGCGTCCTGCACAAGGGGCTCCGCCCACCAGTTGCCAAAGGACACGTCGCTGCCGTCGCTTGTCGCCGCCAACCCAAACTCGTCGGTAGTCGATGTCACCGACATGATCGCACGCACCCCAGGAGGCACGAGGGCGAGAAAGCTTGGGTTACTGGGCGAATTGCGGAGGTCAAGGAGGTGGCCCTCCTCGCACCTGCCGGACGCCCCGATCGGCGGGTTCGCCTGTCCAGGCGCGAGCGACGGCACCTGTAGGACAATTGGTACCGGGATGCTCTCTCCGTCCTTCGCAAGGTCGTCGTAGACCGCAGCTAGCACTTCAAGCGGCGGGCCGTGGAAGATTAGGCGCACCTCGGTGGAGCCCCGCGTCGTCCCGGCGACCCTCCGCCGAACCTCATTTGCAAGCCAAGCTGCAAGCTCCATCATGTCGAGGCCTCATCGGCGGCGTCAAAGGGAGCAACCAGCAGCATTCCCGTTTCGGCGTCTGGGCTGTCGAGGACGAGTCCGAGCATTCGCAGTTGATGGCCCAATACGTTTCGCGCAATGTCACGATGATTCACCGAGATGCCGTAGGCCGCCATGTGCTGGGCCAGACGCTGCACCGACCTTGGCCCCGCCACCCCTGCCAGGGAACAATGGACGAGAGTCAGGAGGGCGAGGGGGCCGGGCGCGCAGATCCACCGCCCCGTCCTGCCTGCACCTTTCCGGTGAAGCACGAAGCCCTTGTCATACCCCCTAAGCAGCGTGTCCCCGGGAATGCGCTGGTAAAGGACGTGCAGCGCAAATTCCTTGAGGTTGGACCCGATGCCCTTCGAGCAAAGGAGAGTGCGGGCCTCCGATTCCAGGAGGTCATCCACATGGTCGAGAACGGCGCCGAGCTTGCCGGCATTCTTGACTACAAGGTCTCGGAGTTGCTCGAGCTCGGATGACGACCCCAACGTGCCTTCAAAAGGGATCCCTGCATCAGCCAAGGACCAAAGCACGGTGTTGACGCCGAGGCGCGCGCGCAGGTACGCGGAAGTTCGGTCCTTCAGCTCGGCCTGTGCTCCCATGCCGAAGGTAAGGAACGCGAGGGAGGATGGATAAAGCTGGTCGCGCAGCGGGGCTGGGTCCGTCTCGCCCGAGAGTGCGCGGCGGAGGATGTCCCACGCTCGCCGTTGAACCTCGCACAGCCAGGCGACGTGGGCGAAAGCAGCGATCCTCACCAGCGCTTCCAGCATGCTCGTCCACTGCCGGCGAGTCATGAGGGGCTTGGCCGCGACAACTGCCTTCAGGTCGCCCGCAAATGTCCGCGCCGGGAAGGGCTTGCCGTCGAGTTCCCCGGGAGGCAGAAGCAGGACTTCGCCCCCTGCCGGCATCTCGGCACTACTACTAAAGCGATGGCCAGTCCAAGCGGCAAGCTCGCGGCTTAGGAACCTCGCAAAGACGTCGTCGCCATCAGTGACCGAGAGTGCCTCGAAGAGGGCTTCCCAAGTCGCGCTCGCTCGCTCCGCCGTCTCCGACCCGAGCCAAACCATGCGGCGGAGCAATGCGCCAGCGCGCCAGGGATTTCCGGCGAGGCGCGCTGAGCCGGAGAACCAAGCGGTCTCACCGACAAGGGGCGTCACCTGGATGAAGCGTTTGGCCGACTGATTCTGGAGCTTGGGACTCTGAAGCACCCCATTGATGAGCGCTTGCGCGGATTCGCCATCGAGCGCCGCGTCAGGCGGCGGCCTTCCCCCATCGCGGGCCTTCGTGATCACCTTGTCTAGCTGCCTGCCATTGCCGGGCACATCGCGTTCCATCACTCCGGGCAGGCCGATGGTCCGATAGAGGCCGGCAAGTAGCACCTCGGCGTTCGCGTACTCCGGCGCCGGCGCGATGGACAGCGCAGACGCCTGGTAGGCAGTATGCGACTTGCTCCACGGCGACGACAGAAACTCAGCGAGGCTCATGAGCGCTGGCCCCTCTTGGTCGCGATAAACTTGCCGCGGTGCCGCTCGATTGTCAGGGTATCGCCAATGTGGATTGTCGGGCGCTCCTGGACATGCCGGTCACGGACGATCGACCCCGCCATCTTCGCCCGCGTCATGTCGAGAAGGGCCTGGACGCTGTGGGGCAGCGATGCTGGCGAAAGGCCACGCTCCAAGTCGGATATTGCCTTAAAGAGGTCGTAGGTCACTGCGATAGGCTGGGAACTCCCACCTGCCTCGACATCGAGGAAGCAAATGGACGGCGCCGGCCGGCCAGCTACGCACGCGTCGCGCGCATAGACCCTGCGCCTCGGAACTTCAAGGATCGCCCGGCCCCTAGTCGGCGGCATTGGCTGGCCGAACGTGGTGGTCAGCGAGACATCGAAGTTGGCGCCATTGTTCAAGAGGTTCTCGACCTGTATCGCGACCTCGTGCAGCTCATGACCCTGGCCGCCAGTATCGACAACTAGCCGATGGAAACGATCCAGGAGTGCCCCATCCGGGACGGCTGCCTGGCGCGCCCCTATGCTCCGGCGCACCATCCGGCAAGCGAAGTCGCGGGTCGCCCTCTGGATCCGTGTCGCGGCGGTTGGCCGGCGGCTGCGCAGGCGTGGGGTGGCCAGCAGCTCATCGAGCTCCGCGAGGCGCTCAAGGAGTGTGCGCTCTGCGACGCTGATCGAACGGATGCGGACCGCAAAGTCGAGGCCCTCCCTCACCGATCTGCTGAACCGCGCATCAAGGTCGCCAAGGGTGACAGCGCCTCCCCACGCCAGAACCTGCTGGTCCGGCGAGGCCATGGCAGGGTCGAGCAGCCTGTCGAGGTCGTCCAGCAGCGAGCCGATCATCGCCGGCTGATAGCCTGCCGAACGCGACTGCAGGAAGTAATATAGGCCCATGGCGGTGTTATTGGTCTCGTGCAAACCCAGCTCACGCACGTCCTTAAGCAAGGACGCCACGAGAGTTTTGTCCCACGAGTGGAACAGTGTGTGCTGGTATTGCGCGGACACCAGCCAATATAGCGCGGTCGATGTGTTCTTCCTTGGCCGACCGACAGCGGCGCTGTCGGCCTCGACTTGCGCCGCCGCCCACTGGCACGGGTCAAGCGCGCCATCCTTGGGCAACCCAGATCCCGCCAAAATGTGCGAGAACAACGAGAAGAGGTCGCGAAACGCCCAGCGCTTCCCGGTGGCGAGCTCGAACCAGCGAAGCATCTTCAGCAGTGATCCAGCCTCTCTCTTGTTGGACAGCATTTTGCGTGAACCGCAAAAGGGGCACATTGGGCCAGCCGCGCACGCCTGTGGCCATAGTGCTGGGTCGACAGCGCGGCTCAGGATCGCCTCGGCCGGCGGCCGGTCTCCCCAGCTCGTTCGCTCCGCCAGCGACTCCGCATCCATCGGCCATGCAGCCACTCCCTGGAAGCCATCCAGCGGCCAGCACGACGGCGCCCCGGCGGTCTGACTGACGGCACGTGCAACCGCCTCGAGCACGCGCCGTGCACCGACAACGTGGTTGTCGATGGCGTAGATCATCGCGTCGTCGAGCACGCCGCGGTTTACGCAACACAGGTAGGCCGTCGAGGATTGGCTAGAGGTCGCCCTCTCCAGCTCCTCGACCAGTAGCCGGGCGGCAGGGCAGGCCGCGGACCCACCAACCGACGCGTCCTGGACCACCTGCAGCCGCAGTTCGCGCGCAGGGACAGCCAGAGCTCCAGCATCCACCTCGACGAGGCGCCCTACAGGCATGCCCTCCGGTGGATGGAAGCGGGCCGCCAGCGCACGACCTAAAGCGCCGGCGGAGCCGAGCGCCAGATCCAGCTCGCCTATCGTCGCCTCGACGGCCTCCGTCTTGCCGTTGCCGGGTCCGCCGACAAGAAGTACGACCCTCGGCGCATCTTCGTCACCAGTGGCCAGCCGACGGGCCCAGTCCCGGAGGCGGTGAAGGAGGTTGGTCTCAAAGACCCCAGCTCCAGGGCGGCCGCTTGCCCGGTCGAAGAGCCGGCGGACACCCCCGCCCCGGTTTCCAGACCATCCGACGAGCCCCCGCGGGAATTCCTCCGAGGCGATGTTGGGCACGCTGGTGCTGCCGCTGGACATGCCTATGCCGCCAGCTTGCGCGCAACGGCACGCGCCTTCTCGTACGTGATGAGGACCTCGCCCCACATCTCGGCAATGAGCGGCGGAACGGCGTTTGCTACCTGGGTAAACCTTGGCACCTCGCGAGCTCGAAGATGGCCGCCCGTGGTGTACTTCCCCTTGAACTCGAACCAGTCGGGGAAAGTCTGGAGTCTGGCGTTCTCCCGCACCGTCAAGGTCCGGGGCTCGCTATAGTGCAGCAAGTCGTCCGGCATGCTGGTGATCGTCGGGGACGGAGCCGAGGGATCAAGCACCCTCGTCGCCATCTTCTTGATGCCATGGCGCTCTCTCATCGTCTGATTGAGCTGCACGTTCAAGCGGCCGGCAGCAACGCACTCAGCAATGATCTTCTTGAAGCGCTTTATGATATCGGGGCGGTGGTTCGCAAGCCTTGTGTCGCTGACCTGACCCTTGTGGCCGTCGCGCATCAAGCGCTGGAAATTCGATCGAGGCCGCGCCGTCAGGATTGCCTGATAGCCCTTGGTGTCGGGGCTTGGGCCGACTCCGGCCATACCTTTCTCCAAATCCGATATCGCCTGCCGCGAGGTAACCTTCGACGTCAGCCCCCGCTTCTCGAGAAAGCGAGCCTTTGCGGCCCGCAGCCTGGCGAAAGGATCTTCTCCGTCGGGAAGCTTCTTGAACTCGGACTTCAGCATTCCCACGAGGAAGAACCTGGGTCGCTCCTGGGGAACGCCAAAGGCCGAGCATCTGATCGTATCTGCGTAGACGTGGTACGCCTCACTGAGCCTCTCCACGAGTTCGCCCGCGAAATTCCGCCTGCTCGCAACGTTGTCGCCTGCGACGAAATCATAAGTAATGCCGCGGACGTTCTCCACGAGCACCAACCTCGGGCGCACCAACTCTACGAACTCGAGGTATCGCTCGACCAGCTGGTTACGGGGATCCGCTGTACGCCGCCGCCCGGCGCTCGAGAATCCCTGGCAGGGAGGCCCTCCGGCCAGCAGGTCGACCCGGCCGCGCAGCGCTGACAAGTGCAGGGCGTGCTGTTCCATGAGCGCCTCGATTGTCCATGGTTGCTTTTCAAGCCACTCGGGCCAGTCAAAGGCGTGGCGCGCTTTGTCGCCCGTGAGGTTGGAGCTCAGGGTATCGAACGCGAACGCGTCCTTCTCTATCGCAAAGAGGCCCCTCCATCCTGCGCGTAGGAGGCCAAGGCTAAGGCCGCCACAACCTGCGAAAGCATCGATGAAAACTGGTTTATGATCTCTGGCCTCCACACCCGCCCCTTTCTTGCCCCAGGCCGAATCGGAGCTGGGAGATATTGTGATGACTTAGAGGTTTGCCGCCAAGCAGATTGTGCTTCCATTCTCGCACTAGCGAGCGCCCGCCTTCGAGGCGATCGTCGGACCCAGCCGACTGAGGGAGAAGGTGTCGACTGTCACCGTTGCGATCTGGATATCCTGTTGTATCCAGGCCAACAAGTCGCCTCCCTGGACCGTGTTTGACGAATTGATCTTGGGATGATCGCCCGCATTTGTCGATCCATTGATCAACATCGCAAGAGCGCGCATTGCCGGCAGTCCCGTCAGCAGCGCTTGCCAAACGATCCACCGGACTCGGTGACGCTCGGCCAAATTCCACTCGATACTCCTCGATCTTGCGATCAAAGCAGTCGACAGCTTCACCTCAGAATGCTGGTTTGCCAGATTGGCAGAAGACCATTCCGCCAACTCTTGAGCACCTCGATCAAAACGATGAAACGTGCGCCCCCGCGAATCGACATCTTGCCACTTTTGCCAGTTGTATTTGGCCTTGGCGAAATCGAGGCGGCCGCGGCGATCGGCGTCTCCGCGAGTAAGTTCCGCGCGCTGGTCAAAGAAGCTCGGATGCCGCGCCCTCGACGAATTGACCGGCGCTCTGTCTGGGACGTTGATGAGCTGCGCGCGGCGTTCAAGGCTCTTCCTCATGAAGGAGAGAGCGAAGGATCCGACACATGGGCGGACGTGGTATAATTCGGTTGAAATATGTTCACGCGTTTCGTGATCGTACCGGCCGCATGCGTTACTACTTCCGCCGCGATGGAAGGCGTACGCCCCTTCCCGGCTTGCCAGGCTGTCGTGAGTTCATGGACGCATACGGGGCGCTGTTGGCCAACAGGCCAAAGCCTGCTGAGCTACGACGGGCGGCAGCTCCCAAGACCTTCGCCGCACTTGCGATCCTCTATTATGGCTCTCCCCAGTATCGATCGCTGTCCACTTCCAGCCGCACCAACTATCGGCGAGTGATTGACGGCTTCCTGGAAGAACACGGCCACCGACGTGTCGATCAAATGACGAGAGAACATGTCGACATCGTCATCGGCAAGATGGCCGACAGGCCGGGAGCCGGCATAATTTTGCTGAAGCGAATCCGAACCCTGATCCGCTACGCCATGGCGCTGGGCTGGGCAGATCGAGATCCGACTGCCGGCGTGCGGGGATACAAGTCGAAGGAAATTCACACCTGGAATGAAAGCGAGATAGCAGTCTTCGAGCGTCACTGGCCGGAAGGCACACGGGAGCGCCTAACGTTTGCGCTGCTCCTGTACACTGGTCAACGCGGGTCGGACGTCTATCGGATGACGTGGGCGGACATTGCGGATGGCGCAATTCGCGTTGCGCAGCAGAAGACCACAACCAAACTCACTGTTCCGATCCATGAAGCGTTGGAGCGTGTGCTTTCGACCGCGAACCGTGGTCACCCGACAATCCTGGCCACAGCCTACGGCGAGCGGTTCTCAGTGAAGGGCTTCGGCCAGATGATTTCGGCCGCGATCCGGGAGGCAGGGCTCCCCCAGCGCTGCAAAGCCCATGGGCTCCGAAAAGCGGCCGCGCGGCGATTGGCCGAGGCCGGATGTTCTGCAAGCGAGATCGCTGCGATTACCGGGCATAAGACGCTGGCAGAAGTCGAGCGTTACACACGCGCGGCGGACCAAGAACGGCTGGCGAGACAGGCGATCCAGCGGCAGTCCGAAAACCAAAGTGGCAAACCGCAAATTGGCGAAGTGGCAAACCCCACCGACGAAGCTATAAAGATCAATAGCTTAGCTTGGAATGTGGCGCTCCCTAGGGGAATCGAACCCCTGTTTCAGCCTTGAGAGGGCCGCGTCCTAACCGCTAGACGAAGGGAGCGTGAGGTGAACCGCATAGCCTTGAACGCGCCGCGCCGCAAGACGGAAGAGGCAAATTTCGCATGCGATGTTGCGGACGGGTTTTCGCCGCCGGCCTCACGGCGCCTGGAGCTGGGCCATCAGCGCGGCGCCCGGGCCGGGGTCCATGCGATACAGCACGGTGCCCGACATCGCGCCGGACAGACCCGACCTAGGGGGCATCAAAGTGCCGCTGCCGCCGGCATAGGCCTGGTTCAGCAGCACCTGGCCGGGCGGGCCATAGGGCGTCGCGCCGAGGCACAGATAGTAGACCTGCCCGGCCTCGACCTGGATCTCGGTCTCATAGGGCAGCGAAATGCCGGAATTGACCGACAGCTCGTAGGTGCCGGCCGGACGATCGACGAACAGATAATAGCCGTTGCGCAGCGCGCCGACGGTCTTGCCGGCGACCTTGACGTCGGCGGTGCCCGCCGTGGTGCCCATGGCGCCGACGAGGCCCTTCTCGCGCAGGAAATAGATCCGCGCCATCCGCCCGTCGCGCTGCTTGGTCTGCGATTCCAGCGCCGTCGTGGCGGCGCAGGCGGTCAGCAGCAGCGCCGCCGCCAGCAGGCTCAGCGCGCGCGAAAGATGTCCGGTCATTCCACCCCACTCCAGAGTTCCCCGGGGGTCTTTAGAGCAGACATGGAACCGGCGGACAACGATACCGGGAGTGGCAGATGGGCCGGCTTTCGCGGGTTTGGCGATGGTTCCCGGGACGAAGCCGAGCTGTCAGCCGCACCGACGGTGCGCCCCCTCTCCCGCTTGCGGGGGAGGGTTGGGGTGGGGGCGGCCGCGGGCGACGGTGCCAATGGAGAGAATTCCCCCACCCGCATCGCATCTTCGATGCGATGCGACCTCCCCCGCAGGCGGGGGAGGCGCTGACTGCCCGTGTCGAGAGAGATGGGCCGAAATGGCCGGGCGAAACCGCCCTGCCCTCACGGCTCCACCGCGAAGCGGAGGCGGCCGGTGGGTTTCAGGGTCTTGGCGTCGAAGGTGCGGATCTCGGTGGTGCCGCCCACATCGAGCGTCACCGCCAGGCGGTCGCCGGCGGTGCCGGTGGCGACGATGCGGGCGCCCTTCGGGAGCATGGCGGTGAGGTCGGGGCCCGAAGCTGTGCTTCCATCGCCGCGGAAAAGGCGGTAGCCGATGGCGACCAGAAGCACTGCGATCGCGATCGAGGTGGTCACGCCCGCGATCATCATCATGCGCCGCAGCCGCGCCATCAGCTGGGCCTGCTCGGGCGAGGACGGCTCGGGCGCAACGGTAGAATTCATGGACATCTCGACTTCACAATCCCACGGTCTGATGACGGTCACGGTCGCCGGCGACGAAGGCTCGCCGCGGCTCGATCGCGTGCTCGCGGCCAGGCTGCCGGAGCTGTCGCGGTCGCGGCTGAAGGCGCTGATCCTGGCCGGACAGGTGTCGCTCCGTGCCGAGGCGGTGCGGGACCCCGCTTATCACGTCGCCGCCGGCGACACGATCACAATCGACGTGCCGGAGGCTGTCGCCGCCGAGCCCGCGGCCGAGGCGATCCCGCTGAAAATCATCTACGAGGACGACGACATCGTCGTCATCGACAAGCCGGCCGGCCTCGTCGTGCATCCCGCGGCCGGGCACGAGACGGGAACGCTGGTGAATGCGCTGATCGCGCATTGCGGCGCCAGTCTTTCCGGGATCGGCGGGGTCAAGCGCCCGGGCATCGTGCACCGGCTGGACAAGGACACCACCGGGCTGATGGTGGTGGCGAAGAACGATCAGGCGCACGCCTCGCTGAGCGCGCAGTTCGCCGACCACGGCCGCACCGGCGCGATGGAGCGCGGCTATCTCGCCTTTGCCTGGGGCGTGCCGCACCGGCCGCACGGCACCATCAATGCGGCCATCGACCGCCATCCGCATGCCCGCGACAAGATGGCGGTGCGCGCAAAAGGCCGCGAGGCCATCACCCATTACGAGGTGCAGGAGAGTTTTACCGGCCGCGACGGCAAGCCGGTGGCGTCGCTGATCGCCTGCCATCTCGAGACCGGGCGCACCCACCAGATCCGGGTGCATCTGGCCCATCTCGGCCATCCGCTGCTCGGCGATGCCGTCTATGGCCCGCATTTCAAGACCAAGGCGAACCAGCTCGCCCCGCCCGCGCGGGCAGCGCTCGAGGCGCTCGGGCGGCAGGCGCTGCACGCCTATCTGCTGGTCATCGAGCACCCGCGGACGGGAGAAATAATGCACTGGGAATCGGAGCTGCCGGAGGATCTCATGCTTTTGAGAGACGCCCTGCGAGCGGCGCTATGACGCAGCGCCTTCAGAAAACCGCAAGCATGCCAACAGGTTATGGCAGCCACACGGGGACGTGACCCCCGGAATCCTTCCACCGGGGGGCGAAAATGGTGTATGTTGCGCCTGCGTCGAATGGTCGACGCATGGAACGTCGCAAACCGGCCGGCTTTAACCAAGCGACCGCTTTGCCTGGCCCGCCGCTATCGGGGGCCTGAACCAACTGGAGGGCGCTCGATGGCCCGTACAGCTACACTGCCGGTTCTCAACGGAGAATCGGGACTTTCACGCTACCTCGCCGAGATCCGCAAGTTCCCGATGCTGGAACCGCAGGAGGAGTACATGCTCGCCAAGCGTTGGCGCGAGCATGACGACAGCGACGCAGCGCATAAACTCGTGACCAGCCACCTCAGGCTCGTGGCCAAGATCGCCATGGGCTATCGCGGCTACGGCCTGCCGATATCCGAAGTCGTTTCGGAAGGCAATGTCGGCCTGATGCAGGCTGTGAAGAGGTTCGAGCCCGAGAAGGGCTTTCGCCTCGCCACCTACGCCATGTGGTGGATCAAGGCGTCGATACAAGAGTACATCCTGCGATCGTGGTCGCTCGTGAAGATGGGCACGACCGCGAACCAGAAGAAGCTGTTCTTCAACCTGCGCAAGGCCAAGAGCCGCATCAACGCGCTGGATGAAGGCGATCTGCATCCGGATCAGGTCAAGCTGATCGCGAAGCGCCTCGGCGTGACCGATCAGGACGTGGTCGACATGAACCGCCGCCTCGGCGGCGACGCCTCGCTGAACGCGCCGATCCGCGACGACGGCGAAGCGGGCGAATGGCAGGACTGGCTGGTCGACAATACGCCCAACCAGGAAGCCATCATGGCCGAGCACGAGGAATACGACCACCGGCGGCAGGCGCTGAACGGCGCGATCGGCGTGCTCAACGCGCGCGAGCGCCGCATCTTCGAGGCGCGGCGCCTGGCCGACGAGCCGATGACGCTCGAGGACCTGGCGGCCGAGTTCGGCGTGTCGCGCGAGCGCGTGCGCCAGATCGAGGTGCGCGCGTTCGAGAAGGTGCAGTCCGCCGTCAAGGGCGCCATCGCCAGGCAGGAAGCGGCGGCCCTGGAGGCCGCGCACTAGACGCGCGGCTTGCTTGAAGGTGGTTTTTGGATGCGATCGGAGCCGGCGGAGACGCCGGCTTCTTGTTAGGTGCAGTTAGTCGGGCGCGGCGCGGGCGAGCTCGGCAAGCGCACAGCCCTCGCAATAGCGGGCGTCCTTGTAGTCGATCCAGTTGTGCGCATAGATCCGCTCCCGGGCGATGCCATAGCGCAGCCGGAGCAGCTTCGAGAGCACGCGCCAGGCGGCGACCTGGGCGTCCGTAGGAGGCGTGGTGACGTCGGGATAGTTGCCGGCGAACTCCACGCCAATGGAATTGTCGCGCACGACCTTGCGATAGGTGGGGCCGTTGTCGATATAGCGGCTGTCGTTGCGGTTGGCGCCGTCGCCATGCAAGGTCACCAGGGTGTCCGGCACCGCCCAATACACCGTGCCGTCGGTTTCCACCCACACGGTGACGCCGCGCCGTTTCGGGTTCTTGGCTTGCGCCAGCGCCCCGGCTCGCGCCGACCCGGCCGGACCCTCGGTCTGGTGGACGATGATGTTGGTCCAGGGATGGGCCTTGGCCGGATCGCCCCACGGCGCCAGCCAGACCATCTTCAGTCCCGGGATGTCCGGGGTGCCGGACGAACGGGCGAGCGACGTGAGATCCTCAGCCGCAACAGGCCGAGACAGCGCGACGAGAAGCAGCGCGAGCGCTGCGCGGAGGGAGAACAGGACCGGCCTCATGGTCGGCAACGATAGCACCGGCTACCCGGCGGCGGCATCCTGCCGACGCGGCGGCGCCATCATCGGCTCGATCTGGTCCGGCGCCAGTGTCGGCGTCTCGTGGTCGGCGGCGAAGACGGCATAGCGGTTCTTGCCCTCCTTCTTGGCGGCATAGAGCGCCTGGTCCGCTCGCGCCATCAGCCGGTCGGGGAATGCGCCGACATCCTCGGTCCATTCGGCGACGCCGATCGAGACCTCGATCGGCACCTCGGCGCCGGCACAGGCCTCCGCATCGTCGCGGCAGACCTGCAGGATGCGCCGCGCGATCATCGCGCCTTCGCGCAAGGCGGACGCCGGCAGCACGATGCAGAATTCGTCGCCGCCGGTGCGCGCCAGCATGTCGCCGGGGCGCAGCCGGGTCTGGGCCATCAGCGTGAAGTGCTGCAGGCAGGCATCGCCGGCGGCATGGCCATGGGTGTCGTTGATGATCTTGAAGCCGTCGAGATCGATCACCAATAGCGCGAACGGCCGCCGCGAGCGCTCGGCGCGCGCGCATTCCTCGCTCAGGCGCTGCATCAGGTGACGGCGGTTGGCGACGCCGGTGAGATCGTCGAGCAGCGCGAGGTCGGCGACCTCGTTGCGCAGCCGGTCCACCGCCATCAGCAGGAAGCCGAAATTGAGCGACATCGACAGGAAGATCAGCAGCAGCACCGCGGCGGCCTGACCGCTGGTGGAGCGGCTGAAATTGAAATCGGCGCCGATGAACGCCCCGATCGAGCGCGCGGCAAACACCGCGATGATCAGAACGGACAGCAGGCCGGCCAGCCGCGCTCCCGGATTGACGGGCCCGCGCCTCGCATCCAGCACCAGCCGCGCGATGATCGCCATGGGGACCGCCTGCCCGATCGAGTAGCACAGGATCCTCAGCGGGCCGTGGTCGTATCCGTATTGGAAAAATGCGATCGACGAGCAGGTCATCGCGACGACGGTCAAGCTCAGTCGCCACGACGCCCTGGAGCCATAGAAGCGCTCGACGCCCATCGCCGCGAGGCAGATCGCGAAGGTCATCAGCGAGCCGCCGACCAGCAGCGGAACGAACGAGCCGAAATAGAACCGCGTCAGCGCGAACGCCGCCGCCGGCGCGCACATGAACGCAGATGCCGTCCAGTACCGCGCCGAATCCAGATTGGGATAGCTGCGCATCACGTAGGCCCAGATCAGGCCCAACGCGAGGAAATTGACCACGAAGGCGGTCCACAGCGTCGGAACGTTCAGCATCCCGACAGCAGGACGCCGCAGGTCCTGTCCTCGATGTTCAATAACGCCGCGCTCATGAGCTACCCTGTTGCTCGAGGCAACATGGGCGCGGCGCAGTTAACGGTTCCTCAAGGGCCCAACCAAGGTTGCGCCTTGGTTTTGAATCAATGAAGACACCTTTTACGATCCGCTAACCTTGTCACACCCCGAGCGCCAGCGGCGCAACTGGCCGGCGAATGCATCGAGCTGTGGATAAGCGCAACCGCGCTGGTGACAGCGTGAGGCAGAGCTTCGCGAATCTGCTGGGATCGACACCCGAGGCTGATGCATGGCTGGCGTGCGCCAGCGAAGCCTCAAAGTCGCGTTGCAATCCATCAACTCCTGACGAGGATTCCATGGCGAAGAAGGCGAAGAAGGCCGCAAAGGCCACCAAGAAAGCTGCGAAGAAGACCAAGAAGGCTGCCAAGAAGAAGTAGTTGCACTTCCCGGGTGGGAGCGCGGCTTCCACCCGGCTCTCAGTCAGCTCGACCCGCTAGCCGATCCTACGTCTCCACCGGTCGGCGGTTGCCACGCAACACGCCTCACCTGATATCGGGCGTGCGCTCGAGCGTCACCTCGGCTTCGCGCAGCACGTCCAGCGGCGCCCACGGCTTGCTCCAGAACTTCGTGCCGCCCGGCAGCGGCTGCGACAACGGCCGGCCAGAAGTGACGACCACATTGATGTGGGGGTGACGCGCCTTGGCGAGATGGGCAAGCTCGACCCCGTTCATGCGGCCCGCCAGATTGACGTCGGTCATCAGCAGCACGATGCGATGACCCGGCTTGTTCAGGACGAGTTCGGCGGCCTCCGCGCTCTCACACGCGATCACGTCGTACTCGCTCTCTTCGAGCAGCAGCGTGATCATCTCGCGCTGCGCCAGATCGTCTTCCACGATCAGTGCGGTGGCGCGAAAAGGTTGCGACTGTCCCATGCAGGTCCTCCACGAATGTGTGCTCGCAAAGTAATGTGAGTTAAAAGCTGAACGGCCGGATGGTTCGGTTCCAATCAGAAAAAGTGGCCGAAAACCCAGCTGCAATTGGAACAGGCACGCAGAACCGGTCGATCAGGGGAGTGAAGCGACAATGACGATCATTCGAGGCGCATCTGCCGCCGTGACAGGCGCAGCCAGCGGCATTGGCCGTGCGCTGGCGCAGGAGCTGGCGGCCCGCGGTTGCGATCTCGCGCTCGCCGACCGCGACGAGGCGGGCCTCGCAAGCCTCGCCGCCGAACTCACCGCAAGCGGCCGCAAGGTGACCACGCACCGGCTGGACGTCAGCGATGTGGCTGCAGTCACCCAGTTCGCAGTAGACGCGACCCGCGCGCATCCCGGCCTCAACATCGTCGTCAACAATGCTGGCGTGGCACTGTTCGGCAGCTTCGCCGAGATCGATCAGGCGGAGATGGAGTGGCTGTTCAACATCAATTTCTGGGGCGTCGTGCACGGCACGCGCGCGTTCCTGCCGCATCTTTCGCGCCAGCGCGAAGCGCACGTCGTCAACCTGTCCTCGATCTTCGGCATCATCGCTCCGCCCGGCCAATCGGCCTACGCCGCGGCAAAGTTCGCAGTAAGGGGATTTTCCGAGAGCCTGCGTCACGAACTCACAGCCGCCGGCAGTCCCGTGCGGCTGTCCGTCGTGCATCCCGGCGGCATCGCCACGGCGATTGCGCGCAATGCCCGCGCCGGCCAGGGCATGACCGACAATGCGCGCCGCGTGCAGGCCATCGAGCGGTTCGAGCGGCTTGCCAGGACCAGCCCGCGCGACGCCGCGTTGCGGATCATCGAGGGCATCGAGCGCAATGAGCCCCGCATCCTGATTGGCGGCGATGCGCGCTTCATGGATCTCCTGCAGCGGTTCATGCCGGCCACCTATTGGCGCGTGATGGCGAAGCGGCTCGAGAAGGCGGCCGCGAAGCAGGGATGAGCCACGGGACAGGAGCCCCCGCCCCGGCTCGCGCCCGTGGCGGATACGCCGGAGTGATCGGCGTGTCGGCGAGCTTGTACTTCAGCCACCCAACGACCGGTCAGGCCGCCCTGATATGGGCTAGGAACTGGTTGACCTCGCTACGCAGCCGGGTCGACTGCTGCGCGAGCTCCCCGGCCGCCGACAGCACCTCGTTGGCGGCGTGGCCGGTCTGCACCACCCCGGACGTGACGCCCGCGATGTTGCGCGTGACGTCCTGGGTCTTGCCGGCGACGACGTTCACATTGCCGGCGATCTCGCGGGTCGCGGCGTCCTGTTGCGCGATCGATGAGGCGATGATGGTCGAGATCTCGTCGACCTCCTGGATCGTGGTGCAGATCATGCCGATGCTCTGGACCGCGGCGGCGGTTTCGGCCTGAACCGCGGCGATCTGAGCACCAATCTCTTCGGTCGCCTTGGCCGTTTGGGTCGCCAGCGTCTTCACCTCGCTGGCGACGACGGCGAATCCCCTGCCCGACTCGCCGGCGCGCGCGGCCTCGATCGTCGCATTCAGCGCCAGCAGATTGGTCTGGCTGGCGATCTGGGTGATGAGTGCGACGACCTCGCCGATCTTGCTGGCCGCAATGTTGAGCCGCTGCACCTTGTCGTTGGATTGCTGCCCTTCGTCCGCGGCCTTGCGAACCACGGACGACGCACGCTCGAGCGTCTTGCTGATCTCGTTCATCGAGGATGACAGCTCCTCGGCCGCCGAGGCAACGGTGTTGACATTGTCCGACGCGGAGCCGCACGCCTGCGATACCGTCAGGGCCTGCTGCTTCGACTGATCGATCGTCACCGACATCGAACGGGCGGTCGCCTCCATTTCGATGGCCGCAGCCGACACGGCGTCGACGACGCCGCGGACGCTGGCCTCGAAGCCATCGGCCACCTCCATCAGCATGCGGCGCCGGTCCTCCTCGGCACGAGCCTGGGCCTTCTCCTGCTCCGCCTGCAGATCCCTCATCCGGACGGCGTTGTCCCTGAAGATCGAAACGGCGCGTGCCATCTGTCCGACCTCGTCCTTGCGCCAGTCGGCCGGGACGCGAACGTCCAGGTTGCCGTCGGCGAGCTCGCGCATGGCGCTCGTCATCTGGACGATCGGGCGGGAGATGCTGCGCGCGATCAACAGCCCGGCGAGCGCGATCAGCACGAGGCCGGCCAGCGTCATCCCGATCGCCAACGCCCCGGCGCGATTGCGGGCCTGGATGAACTCGCTGTTGTCCATGATGATCTCGACGGCCCCGATCGGCTTGCCGGAGAAATCCTTGATCGGGCCCAGCAGCGCGACGACCGGAACACCCTTGAGCTGTCCTTGGCGCGACAGGAAGCTGCCGGCCGATGCCTCCCGATAGTCGCCGCTTGCAAAGAAGGAGGTCTCCCCGATCGTCGTCGCGAACAGCTTGAAGCCGGTGTCACCGGCCAGGCGGAACGCAACCTCGACATTCCGGCTGCGCTTGAACTCGTCGAAGAAGTTTTGGCCAAAGGTCAGGCCGAACTCGACCGAACCCAGATGTTTGCCGGCGGAAACGATCGGTACGACGCCGCGCAGGCCGAGGCCGGCAACGCCGCCCTCCAGCCCGACGATCGGCTTGCGGTCGGTGTTGGCGGCCACCACCGTCTTGCGGAATCCCGACAGATCGTCGCCGAACTTGGCGGGCTGGTGCACCCGCAGGAAGGACATCGCCGGCGGCGTGTGAAACTGAAACTGGTCGACGCCGTAATCGGATTTCAGGCTGGCCATGCCCGCGCCGAACAGCCGCATCAAGGCGTCGCGGTCGTTCTGCGCCATGGCGTCCTGGACAGCAGGGATCTTGGCGACCACCGCGCTCATCGCTTCCGCGCGGGTCGACTCCAGCTGCAGGCGCGAATTGAAGGCGTCATATTGGGCGTGGAGCTCGCGCTCATTGGCGCGGTCGATGATACCGCCGATGATCCACATGGCGACCAGCAGCACGAAGAGGGCCGTCGCTGCCGCACCGATCACCAGAGAAAGGGTGATCCGGGTTCTCAAGCCAACAAACTTCAACATGCAATCCTCGAACGTCGACCGGTGTTCGAGTATTGCAGCGTTGCAACTAATTATTCCTGAACGAGTCAACCAATGGACTGGACCAACAGCAGATTAGCTGCTGCGAGGCGAGAACGGCTATCGAAGCTTTCCGCCGCACACTTTGCTCTTAACCTGCCGCAATCCATGCTGGTTGCAGATCATTTCATCTCAACCAGAACGGATCCGCTCGGAACGTCCTGACAGAGCAGAACGTCCGACCTGTCCGGCAGGGCGCGTTCAGGCAACAGGACCGCCGCGCGCCCGCCAGCCGCTCATGCCGCCGGCATAGTGGCGGATATCCTGCCGCCCGGCCGACAGCGCCCGCCGCAGGGCGGTGGCCGAGCGGCCGCCGGCCTGGCAGATCAGAACCACCGGCTTGTCGTGCACGAGGCTGCCCGGGTCGAAACGCGACAGCGGGTGATTGACGGCGCCAGGGATGTGGCCGCCCTTGAACTCATGCGGCTCGCGCACGTCGACGATGACGCAGCTCCGCTGCTGATGCGCCCGCACCAGCTCATCATGCTCGATCGCCGGCACGCTGGTCGACCCGGTCAACCTGCTGAACAGTCCTGATAGCATGGGAGGAACCTCTCACTGTTTGACATAGGGGCATTCGGGCGACTCAGCCTAGCCCTGTGTCCGCTTCGCTTTGGCCCCGGACGCTTCGACCCAGAAGAAGAACGCACCTGCACCGATCGCCAGCGCGGCGAACCAGACGCCATCCGGCACGCCGGTGATGTCGGGCAGCCGCACCTTGCCGAGCGCCCAAACGTTCAGGACGTGGGCCTTCACCCAGTCGAAGCTCAGCGCATAGAGGATCGCACCGACGATCATGCCGAAAGCGCCCACTGCGGCATGCACGCTGCCGCTGGCGATGGCGCCGAGCGCGGTGCCCGGGCAGTAGCCGTAAACCACCATGCCGACGCCGAACAGCGCCGCGCCGAGCGCGACCGCAAGCATGTTGGCGTCCTTGACGTAATACTTGGTGTTGCCGGTATCGACCAGCAGCAGAACGCCGATACCGCCGACCACGATCGCCGTGCCCATCACCTTCAGCACGGTGAAGTCGCGCAGCCGGAACTGGTTCTCGATCACGTTGCAGCTCGTGACCTTGCCCTGCTGCAGGAGATAGCCGAACACGGCGCCCATCAACAGCGGGCCGGCGATGCTCATCAATGACGTCATGGCCCTTCTCCTATGCTTTGCGGAACATGACGCGCGACACCACCAGGCCGGTCGCGAACATCACGGCGAGGAACAGCCAGCTCGACAGCGCCAGTTGCAGACCGCCTGAAATGCCGTGGCCGCTGGTGCAGCCGCCGGCCAGACGCGCGCCATACATGATGACGATGCCGCCGAGAAACGCAGCGACGAAGCGCTTGAACACCGACGGACCAAAGCGCTCCCTCCAGACCTCCGGCACCAGCTCGAGCCGCCACGTGCCGGAGACAACCGCCGACAAGAATGCGCCGAGCGGAATGCCGACCAGAAACCAGACGCCATAGTCCCATTTCAACGGCATCGACTTCCAATAGCTGTTGGCGGCGACGGCGTCGGATCCGATCACCGGCACGGCGAACAGCGACGCGATGCGCGAGAACGCCGTCGTCACACCGAGCGGGTCGCCGAACCCGGCAAAGGCCACCCAGCTGAGGATGCCGATGCCGGCGCCGACCAGATAAGGCGACCAGTCGATGCGCCCGGACTGGCCCAGATCCTTGACCATCACATCGTTCATCATTGCCACGACGGATCCTCCCTGCTGACGCGGTCCAACGGCGCGACCGACGCACGCCACCATATGCATATATTCGAATTTATGCAATTATAAATCAGCCGGTGCCGATACGTGAAAGGCGAGGTCCTGCGGCAGCGTGACGGCGAGGACCCAGCTGCACGGACGACCTCGGGGATCGCAGGCCCGAGCAAACCGCAGCGGAGCATGATCCGCCGCAGCCCGACGCGCTGTTCATGTCGGCCCGGCCTCTCGCAGATCCACCGTCACCACACGACTCGGTCGCGCAGCTTGCCGCGGCCGCGGGAGAAGTCCTCGAGATGAGGCTCACGGGCCAACGCAGAAGCGAGGGCCCGGCGAGTGGCGGCGAGATCGGATCTGCGCGGGTCTCAGTCGCCGCGAGTTCCTAGGCGGCTCTCACGCCGGCGATGAACTTCTTCACTTCCATGCTTAGTCTGGCACTGTCGTCGGCCAGCGATTTCGCGGCGGACAGCACCTGGGACGCGGCGGTTCCGGTATCGACGGCGCCGCGCTGCACATCCGCAACGTTGGCTGAGACCTGCTGCGTTCCCGCCGCCGCGTGCTGGACGTTGCGCGAGATCTCCTGCGTGGCAGCGCCCTGCTGCTCCACGGCCGATGCGATCGTCGACGAAATCTCCTGCAATTTCTCGATGGTGATGCTGATGTCGCGGATGGCACCGACGGATTGCTGGGTGGCGGACTGGATGCCGGAGATCTGCTGGCCGATCTCGCCCGTGGCCTTCGCCGTCTGCTCGGCCAGCGCCTTGACCTCGGATGCGACCACCGCAAATCCGCGGCCGGCCTCGCCGGCGCGTGCGGCCTCGATCGTTGCATTCAGCGCGAGCAGATTGGTCTGTCCGGCAATCGTATTGATCAGCTCGACGACGTCGCCGATGCGGGCAGCGGACTTCGAGAGCTCGCTGACCTGTTCATTGGTCTTGCGGGCCTGTGCCACCGCCTCATTGGCCATCCGGGCCGAATCCTGGACTTGCCTGCTGATCTCGTTGACGGACGCCGAGAGTTCCTCGGTCGCAGATGCCACCGACTGCACATTGGTGCAGGCTTCCTCGGAAGCTGCGGTGACGGATGTGGCCAGGTTCTGTGCACGGCTCGCCGTGTTGCTGAGGCCGCCGGCGTGACCTTCCAAAGTGCTCGATGCCGTGGACACGGTGTCGACGATCTCGCCGACCACGGCCTCGAAGCGGCCAGTGATCTCGTCGAGCCGCCGGCCGCGTTCCAGTTTCACCTCTGCCTCTCTCGAAGCGATATCGTCGGCCTGCTTCTTCGCAATCAAGGCGGTCTTGAAGACCTCCAGGGCGTCGGCCATCATGCCTACTTCGGTCTTCTGACCGCGATAGGGAATCTCCGTCGCCAGGTTGCCCTCACCGAGCGCCTGCATCGGCCTGATGATGGAAGCGATGCACCGGGAAATGTCGCGAACGAACCAGCTTCCGACGCCGATGCCGGCGAGAACGGCAAGGACGATGACCGTCGACATCAGTGCAAATGCCTCGGCATAGCCGTCCGCGGCGATCTTGGTTTCGGCGTCGGCGCCGCGATTGTTGAGGTCAATCAGCTTTCGAAGATATTCGTCCGACTGATTGGCGACGCCCCGGACCGTCTTGTTGAACAGATCGCTCGCCTGCTTGGTCGCGTTGCCGTTCCCTGCGCGCAGCACCTCGAGCACGCCATCGGCGGCCTTGACATATTGCTCCCAACCCCGCGACCAGCTCGCGAACAGGCTGCGCTCCTCGGCCGACGAGATCATCGCCTCATAGGAGCGGTGCGCCGTCGCGATGACGGCGAGCGTTGCCTTCATATTGCGGTCGAGATTGTCCTTCTCCTCAGTCGTATCAGCCGTCATGTAGGCTCGCAGCTGCGCCCGATTGAGATTGATCGCCGAACGCAACTCGCCGAGCACGCGCACGCTCGGCAGCCAGTTCTTGGCGATCTGTTCGGTATGCGTGTTGATTGTCTGCATGCCGCGGACGGCCAGCAATCCGACGATGGTCATCGCCACCAGCAGCAGCGCAATGACGGCCGCCATTTTTGCTCGAATGGAGAGTTGCGACATCACGCGTGCCTTTCGTAGTCCCGGCGATTCGTATCGGTCCGCCGCATGATTGCGTCGTCCCCTCGCGACGGTAACACCCGACCTTCGCAAATTGGTTAACGGGCGGGATCTCCAGACTGGAATCTAGCAACGTCATGTTCGGGCGCGATGGTCCGAATGCCGTGTTCGGCACGCATCTCCCGTGGCCGATCCGCGGACTACGCAATCCGCGCTCCGTCGTGACGACGCAAGGACGCGTGTCTTCAGGTTCGATCCGAACTGATCAGACAATATTCTTCGTCAGAAGCTTGAAGTGCGCCGACACGCCAGGCGTCGACGAGCCTGTGACAGACAGGTCCCGGAGATTCATGGATGCTGCGCCTTGACGGTGCATGTCCAACGCCGCTCAGCAGAAGCAGGCTCGCTTCCGCAGGATGCCTCAAGAAGGCATGACGGAGGGCGACTGAACCGGGCTCTGCGCCGGCTTGGTGGCGAACAGCCAGCGGTCGACGACAAAATCGGTGACGGCCGCACCCAACCACATGCCGCCGAGCACGATCCACGCTGTGAGCGCAAACACCGATGCCCCGGTTACACCGGCGCCAACGGCGCAGCCGCCCGCCAGCATCGCGCCGAATCCCATCAGGACGGCGCCTATCATGTAACGGCGCATGCCGCGCCCATCCGAGAAGCCTTCGAGATTGAGTTCACGCGCCAGCGCGGCCGCAACGAACGAGCCGATGAACACACCCGGAATGATGCCGAGATCGAAGCCCGGCTTCAGCTGCGGGCTGGCGAGCACCTGCATCAGCAGCTCCGCCGAAGGACCGCTGAATGTCAGGCTCTTCAGCGGCACCGGCGAGAACGACGCCTGGCCGAGCTGATAGGTGAGGAGCCAGCCCCCGGCGACCGCCGCGCCCGCGGCCACCGCCGAGCGCAGAATCTTCGGGCCAACCTGAAACTTCGACACGGCGGCGAGCCCGGCGAGGAACCACAGCATTCCGAAGCCGAGCTTCTCGGGCGTACCCCCGCCGAACAGGCTCATGATGTCGCGCGACGGTCCGCCGTCGACGAGCCAAAGATTGGTGAGCCACTCGCGTGCCGGCGCGAGCAGGCCGCGATAGGCGGACTGCGCCGTCACCGCGAAGACGAGGCCGGACAGCAGCGCCCGCAGATTGCCGTTGGCCGAGAGCACCAGCAGACGGCTGGCACAGCCTCTCGCCAGGATCATGCCGGAGCCGAACAGCGTGCCGCCGATCATCGCGCCGGAAATGCTGCCCTGCTGCGCCAGCTGGCGCGCTTCGGAGACGTCGAGCAGGCCCATCGCCACCAGCGCCTGGGTGCCCAGCAGCGCCGAGGCGAAGGTGAGGAGCCACACCGCCAGCCGCGGACCGCCCTGCCCGCGCGCGAACTCGACCGTGGCCGCCCGGAGACAGAAGCGGCTGCGCTGGGCGAAGAAGCCGAACGCGCCGCCGGCCGCGAGCCCGCACAGCAGCGAGACCAGCTCCTCACCCAGAAGGTCGATCAATGCGGTGAGCACAGGCGCTCCCGTCGTTCAGGCCTGCCGCTCAACATACCGGGCGGCATCGGCAAGGACGCATGCGCCCGTCACGGGCGCAGGTAGGCGTATCCACTCTGCTGCAGCTCGGTGAGGCGCACGACGCCGCCCTTCTCCGCCACCGCGAAGCCTGGCAAGAGATCGTCGAGCTTCACGCCTTGCGCCTTCATGGTGTTCGCACAGGCCTCGAAGCCGACGCCGGCCTTCATGAGGCGCTCGGCCAGAGCCGCGATGGTCTGGTCGGCCGAAATCGCATGAAAGGCCCGCAAGCCCGGACCGTGGATCACCAGGCGAATGTCTGCGCGTCCAGGTCCGCCGGTGCCGTCGACGTGGTTCTGGAGGTTGCCGAGAACGAACAGGGCGCGGTCCTGATCGGCGAGATGATAGGCGACGCGCTGGCGCGGAGATTCCGTCGCCGCGCGTGCGCTGCTCACACCGAAGATTCCAAACAGGCCGGCAAGACCGGCTTGCATCAAAGATCGACGTTCCATGGTGGCTCCTAACGCGCGGCTGCAATGAATCCTGCGATGCGATCAGCGGCATCCTCGGCCGCGAGATCGCGAAAGAAGTGATCTGCGTCGTCAATCGTCTCCAGTCGGACACGGCTGCCGGCGCGTGACGCCAGCGGCGCGAACGACGCTGCCACGTCCGGTACCGTCTTGTCTTGCGCTGCCGCAAGCACCAGAACCGGCAGGCTCACATCGGCGACCAGCGCCGCCGTATCCTGGCGCCGGTCGGCGCGATAGAATGCTGCGAATGCGCGCGCCGTCACCTTGGCATCGCGGCAATAGATGAAGCCCGGCACCGACATCCAGTCACCGCCGCGCCCGGCGGCGATCGCAGCCTCGGCCTTGTCGAGCAGCGGCGCCAATCGCTGGCCGTAGCTCTCCGCATAGGCGTCTCTCAAACCGGCCTCGATGCTCGCCGTCGCCGGCGCCAGCAGGATCGCACCGTCGACCGCCGCTTTGGGATTGGCGGCCAGATAGCGCGCGACCTGATTGGCGCCGCGCGAATGACCGAGGACGAAGACGTGCGACGACGTCTTGCGCGCTTCACTCAGCCAGGCGGCGATCTCCACGACAGCATCGTCCGTCACATAGTCATGGGGTTTGGCACAATCGTACATGCCAGTGCGGCGATCGAGACCGAGCACGAGATTGTGCGCGAGCGAGGCGATCCCCCGCTCGGCCAACGCCTTGGACAGGCCCTGGATGGTCTCCATGTCCTTGTGCGCGAGCGTGCCGTGCGTCATCAGCACCAGCGGCACATCCGGTCCAGACTGCGCCGGCAGTCGGAGCGTGCCGAGCGCCGTACGCCCGCCGATCGTGAGCTCGCGCGGCTCCTCGGCCGCGAAGGCGATCGACGCAATGAACGAGACGACAAGAGCGAGCCACCACCGCATCGCAAATTCCTCAGGGACGCACGATCGTCCAGTTCTTCTCGGACAGCTCCAGCAGGGTCGCGACCCCGGTCTTGACGACCGTGACACCGTCGAGCAGAGGCGGCTGCCGTCCCTCCTTGCTCGCGAGCGTCTCCAAGGTATTGCCGCAGGCGATGAAGCTCACATTGGGCATCGACTTGGCGAAGCCGAGCACCCGCTCCTTCACCGGCGAGCGGTCGGCCAGCAGCATGTCGAGGCCGCCATTGAACGCGACGATCACGATCTCGACCTCCGCGCCCTCGCCCGAATAGTGGCGGGAGACATTCGCGGCCACGTCGAGCACCGCGCGCATCTTGGCCGGATCCTCGTCGCTGATCTGCAGCGCGAGCCTATGTGGCTCGGCTGCAGTGGCGATGGACGCAACCCCGCTTCCGGCCAGGGCGACGGATGCGGCCGCCAACAGCATCTGGCGGCGGCTGCATCCGGCAATCCTCACTCGACGCCTCGCGGCTTACCGTCCTTGTCTTCCGGCGTGACGTCGACCGCTGTCGCGCGTCCGGTGATCTTGACCGGCGCGATGCAGTTCTTCATGCAAGGATCCTTCTGCCAGAACGCCTTCTCGCTCGTGCTCCGGTCATCCATGATGAACCCGCCCTCGTTCGGCATCTTGATCGTGGCGAGATTGCTGTTGCTCAGCTCGAAGTTCTGATCGGTGATCACGTCGTTCAGATACAGCACATAGGCAACCAGCGCGTAGTACTCGTCGACCTTCAGCGACTGCGGGCTGCCGAATGGCATCGCGTGGCGGACGTAGTCGAACAGCGTCGAGGCGTAGGGCCAGTAGGAACCGACCGTCTTGACCGGATTGTCTGATGTCAGCGATCCCTTGCCGCCGGCGAGCACCGGCCAGCGGCCGGCACCCTCGCCGAATTCGCCATGGCAACTGGCGCAATTGTCCATGAACAGCTTCTCGCCCTGGGCGACAGTGCCCTTGCCGACTGGCAGCCCCTGCCCGTCCGGACGCACGTCGATGTCCCAGCCGCGGATCTCCTCAGCGCTCGGCGCGCGGCCGATGTTGAAGCGCTGCGGCGCCTTGGCATCGGACTTGGCCTCGGTCTTCTCGCTCGGACCGCCGGCGAACGCCACCGAGCCCGCAAGCGTTGCCAGCGCTGCGGCGGCAATGATGAGCTTAGGCGACCTCGACATTCTCGACCTCACCGTTTGCCTGCACATGCCAGGTCTGGATGCCATTGTTGTGATAGATGGAGTTGTAGCCGCGGACCTTGCGCAGCTCGGCCTTGGACGGCTGGACGTAGCCGGTCTCGTCCTGGACGCGCGACTGCAGCAGCAGCGGCTCGCCGTTCCAGTCGAACTCGTAGTAGAACCGGGTCAGCGCCTTGTCGAGCACCGGGCCGTCGATCCGCGCCGGCCACCAGTTGCGGCCGCCATCGAGCGACACGTCGACGCGCTTGACCTTGCCGTTGCCCGACCACGCCAGTCCCGAGACGATCGTGAAGCCCTTGCCATGCTTGATCGGAGCCTGCGGGCTCGGGCTCGTGATCACCGACTTGGCATCCATCGCCCAGGTGAAGCGCCGCGCCTTTCCGTTCGGCAAGAGATCGGTGTATTTCGAGGTTTCCTCGCGGGTGTGCCAGGGCTGGTCGCCGACCTTGATACGGCGCAGCCACTTGACCCAGAGATTGCCCTGCCAGCCCGGCACGACCAGGCGCATCGGATAGCCCTGCTCGGGATACAGCGCCTCGCCGTTCATCTTGTAGGCGATGATGCAGTCGTCGAGCGCCTTCTCGATCGGCAGGCTGCGATCCATCGACGCGGAGTCGGCGCCCTCGACCAGCAGCCATTTGCCGTTGGTCTTGACGCCGGCCTCTTCGAGCAGGGTGCGCAGCGAGACGCCGGTATATTGCACGCAGTGGATCATGCCATGCGTGAACTGGCAGCCATTGAGCTGGGCGCCGCGCCACTCCATGCCGGAGTTGGCCGCGCATTCCATGAAGTGGATGCGGTTGACGCGCGGGTAGCGCTTGAGCTCGTCGAGCGTCAGCAGCAGCGGCCGCTCGACCAGGCCATGGATCATCAGCCGGTGATCGGCCGGATCGACGTCGGCCACGCCGCCGTGATGGCGCTCGAAGCACAGCCCGTTCGGCGTGATGATGCCTTCGAGCTCATGCAGCGGCGTGAAGCTGACCGAGGATTCGCGCGAAGCCGTCAGCCATTCGACGTCGCGGCGGACGACGTCCTTCTCGAACTTCGACGGCTTGCCGTAGGGGCGCACAGCGACGCCCTCGCCGAGGGTCCGCGTCCATTCCGGCACGTTCGGCGGCTGGTTGGCGGGATTGCCGGCGCCGGCACGCGCCTGCGAGGCCAGCGCCGTGGCGGCAAGACCGCCGGCTGCAGTCAGGAAACCACGGCGCGACGCGCGTGTAGCTGAGGGAAGTAGTTTGTCCTTGGACATCGTCGTCACACTCCGGAGACTTTGACGGCCCGGTTGGGCTCGAGACGAACGGTTTTCTGGCGCTGCAGATAGCTCGACACGACCTCCCAGATCGGCGGCCCCTGCGTGCCTTCGTTGACGCTGGCCCAGCCCGCGACCTGATACTCGCGCGTCGGATCGATCGCGGCCCCGGTCTTGATCAGGCGCATGTCGGAGATGCGCTGCCCCTGCGGCTTGTTGACGTCGATGGCGTAGGACATGCCGCCGATGCGGACCATGTCGCCGCCCTGCTGGTAGTAAGGATCGACGTTGAACAGGTTGTCGGCGACGTCCTCGATGATCTCCTTCAGCCGCATGCCGGTCATGCCCATGCGATAGACGGCCGGATAGGTGATCGCGGTGGCGTTGGTGACGTCCTCGAAGGTGATTTCCTGGCCCGGCATCACGCTGGTGCCCCAGCGGAAGCCCGGCGACAGCGCGATCTCCGCATCGCGCTCCTGCAGCAGCGCCTGGCAGATGAGGTCATCGAACGTGCCGTTGAAATTGCCGCGGCGATACAGCAGCGTCTCGGTCCGTCCCAGCGGGCGGGCGAGATCGGCGGCAAACGGCTTGCGCACCTCGGCGATCTTGGCCGCCATTGCCGGATCCGGCGTGATCACGTCGGAGAACAGCGGAATCAGCTTGTAACGATAGCCCTTCACCTCGCCGTCCTTGACGTCGAGATCGAGCCGCGAGACAAACTTGCCGGAGGAGCCCGACGCGATCAGCAGCGTCTTGCCGACCTTCACTGCCTCAGGCAGCGCATCATGGGTGTGACCCGTGAGAATGACGTCGAGACCCTTGACGCGGCTGGCCAGCTTGCGGTCGACGTCGAAGCCATTGTGTGACAGCAGCACCACGAGGCCGGCGCCGTCCTTGCGCGCCTTGTCGACCTGGGTCTGAACATCCTCCTCGCGCACGCCGAACGACCAGTTCGGAATCATCCAGCGGGGATTGGCGACCGGCGTATACGGGAAGGCCTGGCCGAGCACTGCGATCTTGACGCCGCCGCGCTCGATCATCGTCGAGGCTTCGAACGCCGGCTCGTTCCATTCGGTGTCGCGGATGTTGAGGCCGAGGAAGGGGAAGCCGAGGCCGTCGACCGCCTGCTTGACGCGCTCGGTGCCGTAGGTGAACTCCCAATGCCCCGTCATCGCATCCGGCTTCAGCAGCGCCATGCAGTCGATCATGTCCTGGCCGCGGGTCTTCAGCGACGACCATGAGCCCTGCCAGGTGTCACCGCCATCGAGCAGCACGACCTTGTCGCCGCGCTCGGCGCGGATGGCCTTGATGACGGTGGCGGCGCGGTCGAGCCCGCCGATCCGCCCGTAGGTCTTGGCGAGCGCCTCGAAATCCTCCGAGGTCAGCGCGTAGGCCGACGACGAGCCCGGCGCGATGCCGAAGCGGGTGAGGAAATCCTTGCCGGTGACATGCGGCGGCTGGCCCTTGGCGTCACCGACGCCGAGATTGGTCGACGGCTCGCGGAAATACAGCGGCATCAGCTGGCCGTGGATGTCGGTGACATGCACCAAGGTGACGTTGCCGACCGGATCGAACGCCAGCAGCTCCTTCTCGGTCAGCTTCTGCTGAGCAAAGGCGCGGGTCGCACCCGCAAGACCGGAGCCACCCGCCAGGGCAGCCGCCGCCAATGCGACCTGAACGAATTCGCGACGCGATATCATGATGTATCTTCCTTGTGTCCGCGGCTAGTTGCGGACCGACGGTGTCTCGACGGGCAGCCCGATGCCGCGCCAGGCGACGTAGACTTCGAGCGCGAGGAACTCGTCCGACAGCGGCTTGTAGGGCACGCCGCGAACGTCGAACATGCAGCCCTCGAAGCGTTCGTGCAGCGGGATCAGGCGCTGATCGCGCAGCCGGTAGGTCGGAAAGCCGTTGGTCTGGCCTTGGCTCAGAAAATCGGCGCGCATGAACTTGCCGTTGTTCTTCTCGTGGCAGGACGCGCAGGCGAGATCGAGCTGCCCGACCCGCGTATAGTAGATCTCCTTGCCCTTCTCGAACCATGGCGACATCGGACCGTCGGTCTTCACCGCCACCGGCATGCCGCGCGACTGGTAGCGGACGAACGCCGTCATGTCCGTCAGTTCCTTCGACTTGAAGGCCCAGGGCTGCGCCTTCATGTGCTCGGTGCGACAGATGTTGATCTGCTGCTCGAGATTGACCGGCTTGTTGAGCTTATCGCTCCATTTGGGCATGGCGGCGCCGACGCCCTTCATGGTCTTTTCCGCCTCGCCGTGGCAGCTCATGCACGACTTGCCTTCGCTGCCGTCGACCGTCTTCCAGACGTCGGCGGCCCGCTCCACCGCGAGGAAGCCGGGATTCTCCAGGTCGTCATCCTGGAGCGCGCGTGTTTCCTTGGTGCGGAACTGATAGCCCGAGATGATGGTCTTGAAGACGTGACCGGGAGGCGCCGGAATGCCCTTCCGTTCGGCCTCCTGGCCGAACGTCGCGACTGCGGACAGGGCCAGCGCGGCCGAAGCCAGGACGGCGAGAGAACCGTAGCGAATGGACATCCGTCACTCCTCCTAGCGATCACACGCTGCCGATCAGGCCTTCAACGCGATCTTCTCTTCGGCCGTCACCACGGAGCCATCATCATCCGTCCATGCGAACTTGAACGTACCTTCCTCGTCGATCCTTGCGTCGAACTGGATGTACGGGTTGGCGGAGATCGCCGGCTCCAGCGCGCAGGAGAACACCGGCTTGCCGTTGAACTCGCAGGTGAACTTGTTGATGATCTTGCGTGGGATCGGCTTGCCCTGCGCATCCTTGCGCTGACCCGATTCCATCAGATGCGAGACCAGCGTCTTGATCTGGATGATCTCGCCCTTCTTGGCTTCCTTCGGAAGCTTGATCCGCGGCTTGTCTGCCATGTTCGTCTCTCCCCTGTCTCAGCCGCCGCAGCCGCCGATGGTGACCTTGACGGTCTTGCGCTCCGTGAAGAGCGAGCCGTCACTCATCTTCGCGACCGCGATCACGTTCTGGGTCTGCGCCAGACGGATGCGGATCGATGCCTCGGCCTTGCCGGACATCGGCGTGAACATCAGCGTGGCGACGCCGGCATTCGGATTGCCGTCGGCCACGAACAGCACTTCCTTGACGTAGTTCTCGGCGGTCATCGGGCTTTCGACCGAGAGCGCGAGCGGCACGGTGTTGCCGTTCTCGGCGATCTCAGGCAGATCGAGCGTGATCTTGCCCTTGGCCGCTTCCTTGCCGCCGGTGAACTTCTTGATCATCTCGGCCGCGTCGTTGCTCGGCTCGGCGTTGGCGGCCATCGGCAGCACCGTCAGGGCGACGAAACCGCCGCCGAGAAGGAACGCCTGTCGTCTGTTGATTGCGCCCATGCATCATCCTCCAGAGGCGGTTACTTCAGTGTTTCGAGAAAGGCGACGACGTCCTCGACCTGCGCGGCGGTGAGGACGGGTTTGCCGACGAACTCCGGCCTGACGCGATTGAGTCCGTCGTTCTTGTAGAAGGCGGGCATCACCGTATCGGTGAAGATGCGCTTGGGATCGGCGACGATCAGGCGCAATTGCGCCGTGTTGTAGCGGGTCGCGACGCCGTCAAGCGACGGACCGAACTCGCCGTGAAACTCTTCCGACTTCAGCGACGACACCTGATGGCAGGCGAGACAATTGCCCAGCGTCCGCGTCAAGAACACCTTCTTGCCGGCATCGGCATTGCCGGGCGCGCCCGTCAGCGATTTCGGAATGGCATAGTCGACGACATCGAGCCTGATCGGCTCGTCACCCCGCGCGGCTGCCGACAGCAACACGCAGAGCAAGGCGGCCGGAATCAAACGGCGCATGTTTCCACCCTGACCGACGAGGCGTCCCCTCGCCTTACGATGACACGACGGACTTACGATCCATCATATTCAAGAATTATGATTTGATAATGTGATTGGTGTCAAGCGTATTTCGATGCCGCACTGCACTCAACCCTTGGTCGAAGCGAGATAGTCGCGGAAGGTGCCGCGCTCATAGGCCCTCTCGCGCACGAAGCGGAACATTGCGAGGAAATGCGGCGGCTTGAGATAGCCCGGCGCGCGCGCCACCTCGCGCGCGAGCGGCTCCTTCGCAGAGACCCCCTCGGCCGATGGCGGAAAGAACTGGACCGTCGGCGTGAAGCGGATCGCGTAGCGCTCGGCGAGCTCCTTCTCGGCAAGCTCGTTGCCATCGAAGTCGATCACCTTGCGCGCGCCGAGCAGGTTGAGCTGCAGCACTTCGAAATTGGCGCGGATGTAGTCCGTGATCTCTTGATCGGCAAAGTTCACCAGATGCGTCTCGCGGCAATACGGGCAGCCGCGCAGCTCCCACATGATCGCAAGCCGCTTGCCTTCCGACGCCGCGCTTTCGAGATCCTCGCGCAGGTCCAGGAAGCTGTTGAGAAACCAGGACTGGTGATAGAGCCCGTCGTCGCCGAGCGCCGCGTCGGCCTGCGCCGGCGCCGACGCCGGGCCGACGGCCGCAGCAGCAGAGAGCAGCGCAACCAGATCGCGCCGCGTCATCGTCCGGTTCGTCGTCATCAGCCTGCTCGCGCGCTTTGCCAAGTCCACTTTGCCAAGTCCACGGAATTTCGATACATGATATTCGAATAACAGAATGTGAAAAGGACATTCGATGCTGCGCCGCGTCATCATGCTGTCGCTCGTGCTGTCATGCCTCACGCATGGCGTCCGTGGGCACGCCGAAGAGAACGCGGACGTTGCTGCCTTCATGCGCTCGGCGATGGCCAGCCTGCGCACAGCCGCGAGCTATGGCCGCACCGGCAATGTGGGCCTGGCGCAGATCGAGCTCGACGACGCCCGAATCGCCTGGGGCAGGCTCAGCCGGCTCGCCGAGCGCTCCAATGCGCCCTATTCGGCCAAATCCTTTGCAGAACTGATCGCCACCGGAAACGATCGCCTGAAGCAGGCGGACGAAGCGCTGACCGCAGGTGACGGGGCACGCGCTGCGGCGGCCATTGCCGCGTTGCGCCGGTCGCTTCACGCCCTGAGGCAGGACGCCGGCGTGGTCGAGCTCAGCGATTGCGTGTTCGACCTGTCACCCGTCATGGACGCGTTGCGCAACGCAGCTGCGCGGTTCGCTGCGGGCAAGGCCGAGCCTGGCGAGGTCGTCCAGGCCGGCACAGCGCTGCGCGACCGGCTGCAACGCTGCAACGGCCTCGCCGCGCCCGACGTGGCGAGCCAGGCCGAGTTCCGCCGCCTGATCGACGGCGCCACGACGAGTGCCGGCGAGATCGGCCGCGCGGCGCGCGAGAGCGACGCCGGCCTGGTGCATCGCTATGAGATCGAACTGCAGTCCTTCGTCAATCTATTGGACTTCCGCTTCGGCTGATCAGCCGATGGTGGCGAGCGACGGAAAGCGCTCGAAGATCCATTCCGACATCCGCGGGATCACGCCGGCGAGAAAGGCCGCGCCGGTCAGGACGAGAAAGCCGCCCATCGTCTTCTCGACCAGGGGGAGATGTGGCTTGATGCCCTTGAGCATGGTCATGAACTGTCCCGTGAAGGCAGCGGCGATCAGGAACGGGATGCCGGTCCCGACCGAATAGGCGGCGAGCAGCAGCGCACCCTTCCCCACCGTCGCCTCCGCGCCGGCCATCATCAGGACGGCGGCAAGGACCGGCCCCGCACACGGTGTCCAGCCGAAGGCGAAGGCAAGTCCCATCACGAACGCACCGAGCAGGCCGGCCGGCTTGCTTCCAACGTCGATCGTCGCGCTCCGGTACAGCAGCGGAATCCGGAGCACCCCGAGGAAATGCAGCCCCATCGTGATGATGACGAGGCCGGCGAGGATGCCGAGCTGGCTGAGATGGCCGGCGATGAACCGTCCGAACACCGAGGCGGTGGCGCCAAGACCGACGAACACCAGCGAAAAACCGCCGACGAAGCACAGCGCCGTCAGCACCGTCCGCCGCCGCTGGGCCGTGCTGGTTTCGCCGATCGCGTCGGCCGCCGACACGCCGGCCATGTAGCACAGGAACGGCGGGACCAGCGGCAGAATGCACGGTGACAGAAACGACAACAGACCCGCGGCCAGCGCGGCGCCCAGCGTGACGTCGATATCCATCTTTCCTCCCGGTCGGCCAGCGCCGCGTGCCCGGCCTGCCGGGCAGGATTCGGAAATCGCGCACTAGTACATATTCGAATTTAATGATAGATTGGCCGACAAGTCCAGAGAGGATCTCGGCATGACCAGCAGACGTGCATCGCGCGGATTCGCAGCGCTCGCAGGAGCGGTAGTGACCGGCATTTGCCTCTCGTCGCCGGCGTTCGCCTCCGAGCTCGTGATTTTCGAACGTCCGGGCTGCGGCTGGTGCGCCCGCTTCAACGCGGAAATCGGTCCGATCTATGACAAGACCGACGAGGGGCGCGCGCTGCCGCTGCGACGGGTCGACCTTGCCAAGCCGCTGCCGACGGACCTTTCCGGTATCGATCCGGGAGCGTTCACCCCGACCTTCGTGGTGGTCGATCAGGGCCGCGAGATCGGACGCATCCGCGGTTATCCTGGCGATGCGTTCTTCTTTGGGCTGCTCGGCCGCATAATGAATGCTACAAGCGGGGCTCCGGCCCGCTCCTGACGCCAACCGAGGGATTCAGAATTCATGCCGCTGCCGAAGTTGAAGGACATCGAAACCTCTGCCGAGCTCGAGCAGATGATCGAGAAGGCGCGGGAAGCCAGCGAGATGCTGAAGGCGCTGTCCCACGAGTCCCGGCTTTTGCTGCTCTGCATCCTCGCCGAAGGCGAAAAATCCGTCACCGAGCTCGAGCAGTTCCTGGGCGAGCGGCAGTCGACCGTCTCGCAGCAGCTCGCCCGTCTCAGGCTCGACCGGCTGGTCACGACGCGGCGCGAGGGCAAGACGATCTACTACAGCCTTGCGAGCGAAGATGTCCGCAAGATCCTGACGGCGATCTACGACGTCTATTGCGAGCCGGTCCGCAAGCGCCGCCGCTGACCGGTTGGCCCTCGCGGTCTCGGGCTTCGCATCGGCGCGCCCCGTAGCGGCGCAAGAGGTCTGGCGTCCCCGCCGCTCCTGGCGCACAATGCCAGGAAACCAACGAGGATGTCGGAGAGGAATGCTCAGCCCATCAGCACTGACGTTCATGTGTGGGCTCCTCGCGGGCGCCGTTCTCGGCGTCGCCGGTCGCGCCGGCCGCTTCTGTACGCTCGCGATGCTGGAGGACGCGTTCTTCGGCGCCGATACCCGGCGACTCAAATCCTTCGCTCTGGCGGCCGCGGTCGCGCTGGTCGCAACCCAGCTGCTCGCCAGCTTCGGCCTGATCGACCTGTCGCGCTCGATCTACTTGACGTCGTCCATTCCGCTCGGCGGCGCCATCCTCGGCGGCTTGTCGTTCGGAATCGGGATGGCCCTGGTCGGCACCTGCGGCTTCGGGACACTGGTCCGTATCGGCGGCGGTGATTTGCGCGCCATCGTCGTGTTTCTGGTGCTGGGCGTGTCAGCCCTGGCCGCGATGCGCGGGCTCACGGGATTCCTGCGCATCTCGCTGATCGAGCCGCTCTCCATACGCCTGCCCGAAACGATGACCCAGGGCATGGATATGCTGCTGTCGCCCGCACTTGGCTCATATGCGCGGCCGGCAACCGTTTCCGTCGCAGCGGTCGCGCTCGCGGCCTGGGCATTGGCCGACGGGCGCCTCGTGAGATCGCCGCGCCTGCTGCTCTCCGGCCTCGCCGTAGGCTGCGCGGTGGCGTTCGGCTGGTTCGCCACCAGCTGGCTCGGCAATGACGATTTCGATCCGGCGCGCGTGGCATCCCTGACCTTCGTTGCCCCGCTCGGCAATACCGTGCTCTACATCGCCACGCTTTCGGGCAGCCGGGCCGACTTTGCGATCGGCTCCGTCGCCGGCGTGATCCTGGGCTCGTTCGTCGCGGCAATGTTTTCGCGCGTCTTCCGCTGGGAGGCCTGCGATGACGCGCGTGAGCTGAAGCGTCACATGACCGGCGCGCTGCTGATGGGCACCGGCGGCATCATGTCGATGGGCTGCACGATCGGACAGGGCCTGTCGGCTTTCTCGACGCTGGCGATCTCGGCGCCGCTGACGATGCTGGCGATCACCTGCGGCGCACGTCTCGGCCTCGAATACACCATGACCGGCGAATGGCGCCCTGCCGTGCGCAACCTGCTGCGTCTGACATCGTGACGGCGGCTGCGCTCGCGCAATGTGCAAGCTCGCTCCCACGCCAGGGCAATGGGGTTGTACCGCAGGCAGACGGATTGTGAATTTCGCCGATGCCTCAATACTTCAGTTCACGCGCTTCGCAGATTGTCTGCCGGCTCGCATGGTCGCCTGAGCGCCGTCCTGGTGATAATTCCCGGATCTTCCGATGCCACGCTTCAGGGGGAGACGGCACTGTCCTCAGCTGCACAGCAGCTCACAAACCAAAACTCCCGCAGCCTCGTCGGCTACGGGAGTGTCGGTCTCAATGGTTGCGGGGATAGGATTTGAACCTATGACCTTCAGGTTATGAGCCTGACGAGCTACCGGGCTGCTCCACCCCGCGTTAACTTGTGCGTCACCTTCAGAGAAGCGCCGGGCGGTCCTGGCAGACACCGAGGCGCTGCCGATCCATCCCAAAGGCTTCCTGAGAAGGCTTGAGCCCGTTGGCCTAGCCGGCCGTCGGGTGCGGGCGGTATGTACCAATGCGAGGCCGGTTTGGAAAGGCCTTTCGGGAAGTTTTTTTGCCGGATTGTGACACCGCCTGTCGCACGACTCACAGCAGAAATTACCTCAACATTACAAATACATATGAGAGCGACCTATTTGCCGGCCGGGACCACGGCGCGGCCCGGGCTGGGGACAAGGACAAGTTCTTCGAGGGGCAGCGGCAGGGACCGACGACACACACCCCAAATGGATTGGCTCCACGCTCGCGCCCAGGCGGCGCAAAACCGACGCCGCGCTTGCCAAGGGTCCCGCAACGCGGCAGCTTTAAGCCAACCAGAATGACGGCCCTGCACGCGGCCGCGGTACACGCGAGGAGACGTCCATGGACCAGTCCCTGAAGAGCCCAGCCCTCTCGGCGCTCGACGACGCGTTCCACGCCCAGGTCGAGGCCTCCCGCAATGCGCCCCCGCCCGCTCTCGCGGCACGGCTGGACGGCCTGAAGCGGCTGCGAGCGATGCTGTCGGACAACGAGAAGCGCCTGGAGCAGGCGATCTCGGCCGATTTCGGCCACCGCTGCGCCGTCGAGACGACGATTGCCGAAACGCTGTTCCTGCAGGCCGAGATCAGGCACACGCTCAAGGTGCTGCCGCGCTGGATGGCGCCGCGGCGCATCGCCACCGCGCTGCAGTTCTGGCCGGCGCGCAACCGCCTGATCCCGCAGCCGCTCGGCGTGGTCGGCATCATCGCGCCGTGGAATTACCCGTTGCAGCTGACGCTGGCGCCAGCAATCGGCGCGCTCGCCGCCGGCAACCGGGTCATGATCAAGCCGAGCGAGCTGACGCCGCACTTCTCCGCGCTGCTCAAGGAGCTCATCGCGGCGAATTTCGACCCGACTGAGCTCATCGTCACCGGCATCGAGGACGGCGTCGCGGAGACCTTTGCCGCGCTGCCGTTCGATCATCTGGTCTTCACCGGCTCGACCCGCGTCGGCCGCATCGTCGCTGAGGCCGCCGGGCGCAACCTGACCCCGGTGACGCTCGAGCTCGGCGGCAAGTCACCGACCATCGTCGACGTCTCCGCCGACATTGACGAAGCCGCGGAGCGCATCGCCTATGCCAAGCTGCTCAACGCCGGCCAGACCTGCATCGCGCCGGACTACGTGTTCGTGCCCGAACAGCATGGGGACGCATTCGCGAGCAAGCTGCACCGGCACATGCTGCAGATGTTCGGCACCAACCCGGCCAATGGCGACTACACGTCGATCATCTCCGAGCGGCACTATGCCAGGCTGGAAGGATTGCTGCGCGATGCGATCGCGCGCGGCGCGAGGACGCTGAGCACGACCAGCCCGGAAGATCCGGCCTGGAAGAAGCTGCGGAAATTTCCACCGACGATCGTGGTCGGCGCGAGCGCGGACATGGCGGTCATGCAGGAGGAGATCTTCGGTCCGCTGCTGCCGATCATCACCTATCGGCAATCCGACGACGTCATCCGCCACATCAACGCCCACGACCGGCCGCTCGCGCTGTACTGGTTCGGCACTGACGCTGCGGCCCGCGATACGGTGCTGGCGCGCACCGTCTCCGGCGGCGTCACCATCAACGACTGCCTTCTGCATTTTGCGCAGATGAACCAGCCGATGGGCGGCGTCGGCGCCTCCGGCATCGGCCATTATCACGGCGAATGGGGCTTCAACAGCTTCAGCAAGTTGAAGCCGGTGTTCTACCGCTCTCCCTTCAACCGCATGAAGGATCTCTACCCCCCCTACGGCGCCAGCATCGCCCGGATCGAAAAGCTGCTGCGATTCCTGTCCTAGCCAATCGTCGTTCGGGGGCGCAGGGCGCGCCCCCCCCCTGGAATCCCGAGACGATCGGGTGCAGACCAAACTCTCGATTCCGAGTTCGACGCTCAGCGCAAATGACTTCGCCACCTGCCGCGCGCCGCCGGAACGACATTCGAACAACAAGCAAGACAAACATCAGGGAGAGATGCGTGACGGACGAGGTCGATTTCATCGTCGTGGGCGGCGGCAGCGGCGGCGCAACGGTTGCAGGCCGCCTGTCGGAAGATCCGGCGACATCCGTCGCGCTGCTCGACGCCGGGGGACGCAACGACAACTGGATCGTGACCACGCCCTACATGCTGTTCCTGATGGTCGCGGGGCCCGTCAACAACTGGTCCTTCACCACCGTGCCGCAAAAGGGCCTGGACGGGCGCAGCGGCTATCAGCCGCGCGGCCGCGGGCTCGGCGGCTCCTCCGCGATCAACGCCATGGTTTACATCCGCGGCCACCGCGCCGACTACGATCATTGGGCTTCCCTCGGCAACACCGGATGGTCGTATGACGACGTGCTGCCCTACTTCAAGCGCGCCGAGAACAACGCCGAGTTCAACGGCGCGTATCACGGCCAATCGGGACCACTGCCGGTCAGCCGGCTGCGCACCGACAATCCCGTGCACGACATCTTTCTCCAGGCGGCGCGCGAAGCGCAGTTTCCGGTCCGCGACGATTTCAATGCCGACACGCAGGAAGGGCTCGGGCTCTATCAGGTCACGCAGAAGAATGGCGAGCGCTGGAGCGCGGCACGGGCCTACATCCAGCCGCATCTCGGCAGCCGCAGCAACCTGCGGGTCGAGACCTCGGCGCATGCGTCGATGATCCTGTTCGAGGGCAAGCGCGCGGTCGGCGTCAAGTATCGCCAGGGCAAGGAGGTCAAGGAGATCCGCTGCCGGCGCGAAGTGATCCTCGCCTCCGGCGCGTTCCAGACCCCGCAATTGCTGATGCTGTCGGGCATCGGCGACGCGAGCGCCCTGGCGCGGCTCGGCATCGCCGGCGTCCACCATTTGCCGGGTGTCGGACAGAACCTGCAGGACCATCCGGATTTCATCTTCGCCTACACCTCCGACAACCCCAACTTTTCTTCGCTGTCGCCGAAGGGCCTGCGCCGGCTGCTGGCGGGCATCGGCCAATATCGCCGCGAGCGCCGCGGCGTCCTGACCTCGAACTTCGCCGAATGCGGCGGCTTCCTGAAGACGCGGCCTGATCTCGACGTGCCCGACATCCAGTTGCATTTCGGCATGGCCGTCACCGACGATCACGGCCGCAAGCGCCACGGCAATGGCTTCTCCTGCCATTTCTGTCTGCTCCGGCCAAAGAGCCGCGGCATGGTCGGCTTGAAGAATGCCGATCCGCTCGCCGCGCCGCTGATCGATCCCAACTTCCTGGGCGAGGCCGACGATCTCGAAACCATGGTGGCCGGCTACAAGACCACGCTGCGGCTGATGCAGACGCCGGCGATGCGTAGCCTCGGCAAGCGCGACCTGTTCACGTCGGATGTCAGGACCGACGACGACATTCGCGCCATCCTGCGCGCCCGCGTCGATACGGTCTACCATCCTGTCGGCACCTGCAAGATGGGCGTCGACGATCCGCTCGCCGTGGTCGATCCCGAATTGAAGGTCCGCGGAATGTTAGGCCTGCGCGTGGTCGACGCCTCGATCATGCCGACCCTGATCGGCGGCAATACCAATGCGCCGACCATCATGATCGGCGAGAAGGCCGCCGACATGATCAAGCGCGAGCTGAAAGGCTGAGACGGCTCGCCATCGAGGGAAATCAACCTGCCGATCAGCAGGGTCTCACGTCAGCAGGAAGCCGCCGTCCACCGTGACGACGCTGCCGGTCATGTAGCGCGAGGCGTTGGACGCCAGCAGCAGGATCGCGCCGTCGAGGTCGCTCTCGTGGCCGACGCGCCGCTGCGGGATCCGCTTGACCAGCTTCTCGCCCGCCGGCGTCTCCCAGACCTCGTGATTGATGTCGGTGTCGATGTAGCCGGGCGCCAGTGCGTTGACGCGGATGCCGCTCGCCGCGAGCTCCAGCGCCAGCGCCTTGGTCGCCTGCACCACGCCGGCCTTGGAGATCGCATAGGGCGAGATGAACTTGACGACGCTGAAGCCGAGCACCGAGGCGATGTTAATGATGTTGCCGCCGGTCTTGCGCGCGGCCATGCGCCGAGCTGCTTCGGTTGCGGCAAAATAGGCGCCCTTCAGATTGGCGCCGATCACGGCGTCCCAATCCGCCTCGCTCTGCTCGACCGCGAGCTTCTCTACCGCGATGCCGGCATTGTTGATCAGCACCGTCACGGGTCCGAGCGCGGCCTCGGCCGCATCCATGCCCCTGACGATCGATGCCATGCTCGTCACGTCCATCTCGACCGCGGCGGCGCGACCACCCCTTGCCTTGAGCTCCGCCTCCAACGCCTTGAGCTTGCCGGTCTGGCGTGCCGCGAGCGCGACGGCGGCGCCACGTGCCGATAGAACCCGGGCGAACTGCCGGCCGAGCCCCTGGCTCGCGCCGGTGATCAGGATCACCTCGCGGCTGACGTCGAACAGCTCGGACATGGTTCCTCCCACGGTTGCTCATTTGTTGCGGCGCATTGATACAGACGATTTGAAGTAGCGCAAACCGGAATCGTTTACCGGGCCCGGCCTACAACCGCGGCGGAGCAACCATGAACGCTTTCGACCTCGCCGCTTGTGCCGCACTGATGGTTGCCGTCTACAGCGGCTTCTCGACCGGGCTGTTGCGCAGCGCCATCACGATTCTGGCCTACCTGCTCGCGATGCCGCTGGCGATGGGCGCGGTTGCGGCGATGAGCCCGCAACTGCGCGACGTGCACGGCACTCCGCTGGCACAGAACTGGCTGCAGTTCTTCGCCGCCTTCGTCGTCATCGGCATGGCGCTGGGCAAGATCGGCCGCATCCTGCTCGACGAAGCGATCGGTTCCGAGGCCGGTTTTGGCGACCGGCTCGGCGGCGCTCTGCTGGGCGCCGTGCGCACCGGCATGGTCGCGACCACGCTGGTGCTGGTGTTCGACAGGATCGTTCCCCCCGAGCGTCAGCCGCGCTTCCTCGAGGGATCACGCCTGCGGCCGATGCTCTCGCTCGCAGGCGCAAAAGGCTTCCGCTCGCTGCCTCCGGAGCTCGCAAGCCTGATCGACCGGCTGAAGCAGGAACGGCGCATCTGACGGACACGGCGGCGCCGCCTCTCCGGTCATAGCGAGCCATGCAATTCGGCACAGGCCGGCTGCTCTTATCAGCGGCAATTCGGTTGGCTAGAATGCGCCCATCTTTCTTCCAGCCTCACTGACATATCGGAGTGATCAATCGTGGATCTCGGGATCAAGGGCCGCCGCGCCATCGTCTGCGCCTCCAGCAAGGGCCTGGGCCGCGCCTGCGCCATCGCGCTGGCCAATGAAGGCGTACATGTCACGATCACGGCGCGCGGCGCCGAAGTGCTGGCGAAGACCGCGGCCCAGATCCGCGCGGCCAATCCTGGCGTCACCGTCACGGAAGTGGCGGGCGACATCACCACGCCCGAGGGCCGCGCCGCCGTGCTGAAGGCCTGCCCGGATCCGGACATCCTGATCAACAACGCCGGCGGCCCGCCGCCCGGCGATTTCCGCAACTGGACCCGCGACGACTGGATCAAGGCGCTCGACGCCAACATGCTGACGCCGATCGAGCTGATCAAGGCGACCGTCGACGGCATGATGGCGCGCAAGTTCGGCCGCATCGTCAACATCACCTCGGCCGCGGTGAAGGCGCCGATCGACATTCTCGGCCTCTCCAACGGCGCCCGCGCCGGCCTCACCGGCTTCGTCGCCGGCCTGTCGCGCAAGACCGTGATCAACAACGTCACGATCAATGCGCTGCTGCCGGGGCCGTTCGAGACCGACCGCCTGCTCTCGACGGCAAAGGGCGAGGCCGAGAAGCGCGGTGTCACGCCGGAGCAGATCCTCGCCGACCGCGCCAAGACGAACCCTGCAGGTCGCTTCGGCGATCCCGAGGAATTTGGACTCGCCTGCGCCTTCTTGTGCGGCGCCAAGGCCGGCTACATCACCGGCCAGAACATCTTGCTCGACGGCGGCGCCTTCCCGGGCACGCTGTAAGACAGACTTCCTTGGGCGGTCTGGCGCGGAAACCTGCTACGCCGATCCCGGGCTTTCACCTCGCCCCGCTTGCGGGGAGAGGTCGGATTGCATCGCGAGATGCAATCGGGGTGAGGGGGGCTCTCCGCGAACGCGGTGTCTGTGGAGAGTCCCTCTCACCCCAACCCTCTCCCCGCAAGCGGGGCGAGGGAGCGCAGTGCCGGCGCAATAGGAATTCGAATCCAACTAATAAAGCTGTGAGTTCTGTTTGCCATCCGCGCTATGAATACAGCGACTCTGCCTTTCCGAACGACCTACCGCTTCTCGTCCTCGTCGCGCTGGCTTGGGCTCGACGAATCCGCCGTGGTGCGGCCTTCGGTCCAATCGATGCCGAACGCATCGAGGCCCTCCGCCAGCAGGTCACCGAGCATCGGCTCGCCCAGCAGATAACGCGCGGTGTGGCGGTCGCGCTGGCCGGCGGCCTCGCGGCGCAGATCGTCCCACTCGTCGATATCGCCGTCGCCGCGGCCGAGCCGCATCAAGGCGACGAGATCGGTCTGCTCGTCCTCGGTCATCGCGTTGATGAAGCCGGTGATCTCGCGCACCACGGGATCATCGCCGCTATCCTGGAGCACGTCGACCATGTCGTCATCGACGGCATTCGAGCCGGATTCCTCATCGGTCGCCTGCTCCTTGACGTCGAACTCGCGCGCCTTTTCGATCAGGAAGGCGACCTTCTCGGGCGATATCGTCAGCTCTGGCATGGCGTTCTCCTCATGGACGGACTGCAGCAACGCCTGTTCCGGGCAGTTGATCCATTGCGCCGGAACAAGCCGCGCGGCATCGTGACCGGCATCAAGAATAGGACGAGGAAGCGCGCATGTCTTGGACGATCGGCCGGGTCAGGGTCACCAAATTCGTCGAGCTGGAGACCGTCGGCGGCACCCGCTTCATCCTGCCGCAGGCAACACCCGAGACGATCCGCGAGCTGTCCTGGCTCACGCCCGATTTTGCGACCGATGAAGGTCGGCTGAAGATGTCGATCCACACCCTGGTGCTGGAAACACCGACGATGCGGATCGTGGTCGACACCGGGCTCGGCAACGACAAGCAGGGCCGCAGCGTGCCAATGTGGAACAACCGCGCGACACCGTTCCTGGAGACGATGAGCGCTGCCGGCCTCCCGCCTGAAAGCATCGACATGGTGATCTGCACCCACCTCCATGTCGACCATGTCGGCTGGAATACGCGGCTGGTCGACGGCCGCTGGGTCCCGACTTTCTCCGATGCGCGCTACGTTTTCGGCCGCACCGAATATGAGCATTGGCGCGATCACAGCGAGGCCGCCGACGAGACGGCGACCTTCGCCGATTCCGTGCAGCCGATCGTCGCCGCCGGACGCGCGGAGTTCGTCGGAAGCGAAGCGGTGATCACCGACGAGATCACCCTGATCCCGACGCCGGGGCACAGCCCGGGTCATGTCAGCCTGCACATCCGCTCGGATGGCGCGCAGGCCGTGCTCACCGGGGACGTCGCCCACCATCCCTGCCAGATGGCGCGTCTCGATTGGAGCTCGACGGTCGATTCCGATCCGGCGCAGGCGATCGCGACCCGGCGGGCGCTGTTCTCGCGTTTTGCCGACACCGAGACGCTGGTGATCGGCGGCCATTTCCATGCCGGCCATATCCGGCGGGACGGCGCCGCCTTCCGCTTCGAGGCATTACAGGGCAGCGGCGACGCATAGCCCGCAAGGTTGAATTTCCTCCCGCCATGCTCCATGACAGGGCTCTGGAATACCAGGGAATTGAGGGAGAGAAACCAATGAAGCTTGTTCGCTACGGCGAGAAGGGCGCGGAAAAGCCGGGCCTGATCGACGCATCCGGCCAGTTGCGCGACCTGTCGGCGCATGTGAAAGACCTCGATGGCGCGGCCTATGCGCCGGAGTCCCTGAAGAAGCTCGCCGCGCTCGATCCGGCCTCCCTGCCCGCCGTTGCCGGCAAGCCGCGGCTCGGCGCCCCCGTCACCGGCATCTCGAAATTCGTGGCGATCGGCCTCAACTACTCCGACCATGCCAAGGAGACCGGCAACCCGATCCCGGCCGAGCCGATCTTCTTCCTCAAGGCCAACACCGCGCTGTGCGGTCCCTATGATCAGGTCGAGAAGCCGCGCGGCTCGACCAAGCTCGACTGGGAAGTCGAGATCGCCGCCATCATCGGCACCCGCGCCAAATACGTCTCAGAGGCCGAGGCGTTGAACCACATCGCGGGCTACACGATCTGCAACGACGTCTCCGAGCGCAACTTCCAGATCGAGCGCCTGGGCCAGTGGACCAAGGGCAAGTCGCACGACACGTTCGGTCCCGTAGGTCCGTGGCTCGTCACCAAGGACGAGATTCCAGACGTGCAGAACCTGTCGATGTGGCTCGACGTCAACGGCCAGCGCCGCCAGACCGGCACCACCGCGACGATGATCTTCTCGATGGCGAAGTGCATCTCCTACGTCTCGCAGTTCATGACGCTCCTGCCCGGCGACATCGTCACCACGGGCACGCCTCCGGGTGTCGGCATGGGCATGAAGCCGCCGACCTTCCTCAACGTCGGCGACGTCGTCACGCTCGGCATCGAGCGCCTCGGCGAGCAGCGCCAGGAGATCATCGAGGCGTAAGGCGCGATATCGACTTGTGAGTCATTCCGGGATGGCGCGTAGCGCCAGACCCGGAATCTCGAGATTCCGGGTTCGATGCTTCGCATCGCCCCGGAATGACCAGCCAGAGGACACTTCCGATGAAACTCACCTTCTCGCCCGCCTCGCCATTCGCCCGCAAGGTGCGCATCGCCGCCATCGAACTCGGGCTGATCGACCGGCTCGAATTCGTGCCCGCGGCCGTGGTGCCGGGCCAGGCCAATGAGGAGTATTCGAAGATCACGCCGCTGAAGAAGCTGCCGGTGCTGATCCTCGACAATGGCGACGTGATCCTGGATTCCTACGTGATCGTCGAATATCTCGACGAGCTCGCCGGCGGCAACAAGCTGATCCCCGCCTCCGGCCCGTCGCGCTGGAAGGTCAAGAGCGAGCATTCCATGTTGCAAGGCATGCTCGATTCCATGCTGCTGTGCCGCTACGAGGCGATGGTGCGGCCCGAGGGCCTCCGCTGGCAGGCCTGGTCCGACGATCATTGGAACAGGGCCTGGATGGGCATGGCGCGCTTCAATGCGCAGCCCGATTTGATGACGCGCCCGTTCGACATCGTCGCGATCGGACTCGTCTGCGTACTCGGCTATGCCGATTTCCGCTTCGCCGATTGCGGCTGGCGCAAGGCATTTCCGGCACTCGACGCGTTCCACGACAAGATGCTCGAGCGCGAATCGGTGAAGATCTCGGTGCCGCCGGCGGCTTGATCCCTGAACAGGAGCTGCCGTGACGCTGACGTTCTCGGTTGCAGACACGACCATTCATCGCATCATCGAGCAGGAAACCACGTTCCTGCCGGCGCGTGAGATGTTTCCCGAGCTGACATCGGAGATGCTGGCGGCAGAGCGCAGCGCGCTGCAGGCGGCCGGTGCCCTCGATGCGCAGGACACGCTGATCCTGTGCTTTCAGTCCTACGTGGTGAGGACGCCTCACCACACCATCCTGATCGACAGCTGCATCGGCAACGACAAGCCGCGCGCGCGGCCGGTCTGGAACATGAAGACCGACGACAGCTACATGCTTGCGCTTGCGGCCGCGGGCGTATCGGTCGACGACATCGACGTCGTGATGTGCACGCATCTGCACACCGATCATGTCGGCTGGAACACGCGGCTCGACAACGGCCGCTGGGTGCCGACCTTCCCGAACGCGCGCTACGTGTTCGCGCAGCGCGAATATGACTACTGGGTGGCGCAGAACGCCAAGGCCGAGGTGCCTCCATTCGCCGACAGCGTGCTGCCGGTGGTCGAGGCCAGGCGCGCCGACATCGTCGGCGACGCATTCGCGATCGGTGATCATGTCCGGCTGCTGCCGACGCCGGGCCACACGCCCGGCCATATCGCAGTCGCCGTCGGCAGGGGCAGAGACGATGCGGTGTTCGCCGGCGACCTGATCCACACGCCGCTGCAGCTCAGCTTTCCCGAGCTGTCACCCAGGTTCGACGTCGATCCCAAGCAGGCGGCGGTGACGCGGCGCGAATTTCTGGAGCGCTATTGCGACACGGCGACCTTGTGCTGCACCGCGCATTTCCCGTCGCCCTCGGTCGGCCGCATTACCCGCAAGGGCAACGGCTTCGCCTGCGAGGCGGTCTGAGACACGGGCGCGGCGCCGGTCACCGCGCCCGTCAATCGAACAGGCTCGGCGTATGGTTCACCGCGGCGCCTTCGATCGCCAGCATCTTCAGCTTGGTCTCGACACCGCCATTGGCGGAGAAGCCGCCGGGCTTGTTGCCCGCCGCCAGCACGCGATGGCAGGGTACCACGATCGGGCACGGGTTGCGCCCGAGCGCCTGGCCGACCTCGCGCGACAACTCGACGCCGCCGAGCTGCTTGGCGATGTCACCATAGGTCAGGGTCCGGCCCGGCGGGATCCGGCGCGCGATCTCGTAGACGCCGCGCTGGAACGCGCTGACGCCGTCGAGATCGAGGTCGACATCGCTGAGATCATCCGGCTCTCCGGCAAGCAGCGCCGTGATCCGCGTGATGGTGCGCCGCACATGCGGCGGCGGCTCGGCTTCGCCGATGCCTTCGTAACGCTGCTGCATTCGGATGCGGATCTGCGCGACGCCGCCCATCGGCAGTTGCACCGCATTGATGCCGCGCGCTCCCCATGCGATCGCGCAAGCGCCGATCGCGGTCTCGAAAATTGCAAAGCTTTGCTCTGACATGACGGACTCCATCGCCGCTCTGCCCCGTATCATCTGCCAGTCAACTTAGGCTTGGAGAATGTTGCGATCCACCCGGATTCTGCCAATGTCGACAGCGGAAGCACCGTGATGTCCATCGGCAGGCCGAAAGGATGGGAGCACGGCGCAGGGGCAGCCCGGCGCAAAGAGCGGGCGCCTCATCCGAGGAAACCAAGGCGAGGGAGACGGCCATGAAGCTGACGCCGGAGCAGATCGCATTCTTCAACCGCGAGGGCTGGCTGTTCCTGCCCGAGCTGTTCAGCCCCGAGGAGACCGCCTTTCTCGCCCGCGAGGCCGAGGCGATCTATGCGGCTAACCGTCCCGAGGTCTGGCGCGAGAAGAGCGGCGCGCCGCGCACGGCGTTTGCCGCCCACCTCTACAACGACGCCTTCCGCGTGCTCGCGGCGCATCCGCGCATGATCGAGCCGATCGAGCAGATCTTCGGCGAGAAGGTCTACATGCATCAGTTCAAGATCAACGCCAAATCGGCCTTCACCGGTGATGTCTGGCAATGGCACCAGGACTACGGCACCTGGAAGCGCGACGACGGCATGCCGGAGCCGCGCGCGATGAACATCGCGATCTTCCTCGACGAGGTGATGCCGATCAACGGCCCCTTGATGCTGGTGCCGCGCAGCCAGCATGCCGGCGACCTCGAGGCGTCGCATGATCTCGCGACCACGTCCTATCCGTTGTGGACCTTGGACGAGGCGACGGTGACGCGGCTGGTCGCGGAAGGCGGCATCGTCGCGCCGACCGGAAAGCCCGGCGGCATGCTGATGTTCCACGGCAATCTTGTGCACGGCTCCGCCGGCAACATCACGCCTTACCCGCGCAAGATCGTGTACCTCACGCTCAACGCCGTCTCGAACCATATCCGCACCCCGACGCGGCCGGAGTACATCGCGCATCGCGACTTCACCCCGATCGCGATGCTTCCGGATGACGCGCTGCTGAAGCTCGCTCGCGCGAAAAATCGCGAGGCGGCGGAGTGAGGCTCGCACTCCACCATCTAACAGGTCGTCATGCCCGGGCTTGACGAGTGAGTATTGGCCGCATCGACCTGCGTCGAAGAAGCACTGGATCTTTCAATGAACCTCCACGCCCTCCTCCAAGCCCGCGCCGCCGCCGGCAAGCCTGTGCGCGTCGCACTGATCGGCGCCGGCAAGTTCGGCTCGATGTTCCTGGCGCAGGTGCCGCACGTCGCGGGCCTCGAGGTCCCCGTCATCATCGACCTCGATCCCGAGCGCGCCCGCGACGCGTGCCGGACGGTCGGCTGGAGCGCCGAGCTGATCGCGCGCACGAATTTCAGCCCCGACGGGTCGAAGGCGACGGGTGAGGGCATTGACGTCGTTGTCGAAGCGACCGGCAACCCTGCTGCCGGCATCCGCCACGCGCGCGCCGCGATCAAGGCCGGCAAGCACATCGTGATGGTCAATGTCGAAGCCGACGTGCTGGCCGGACCGCTTCTCGCGGAAGAGGCGCGCAAGGCGGGCGTGGTCTATTCGCTGGCCTATGGCGACCAGCCGGCGCTGACGGCCGAGCTCGTCGACTGGGCGCGCGCGACCGGCTTCCACGTGGTCGCGGCCGGCAAGGGCACGAAATATCTGCCGGCCTATCACGACGTGACGCCCGATGGCGTCTGGCAGCATTACGGGCTGACGGCCGGCGAAGCACAGTCCGCCGGCATGAATCCGCAGATGTTCAATTCCTTCCTCGACGGCACCAAGTCGGCGATCGAGATGGCCGCGATCGCCAACGCGACCGGGCTCGACGTACCCACGGACGGACTGCTGTTTCCCCCCTGCGGCGTCGATGATCTGCCCCATGTCCTGCGTCCGCGCGACCGCGGCGGCGTGCTGGAACGATCGGGCATGGTCGAGGTGGTGTCATCGCTCGAACGCGACGGACGGGCGGTGTTTCGCGATCTGCGCTGGGGCGTCTATGTCGTGCTGGAGGCGCCGAACGACTACGCCGCGGACTGCTTCCGCCAATATGGCCTGAAGACGGACGCCAGCGGCCGCTATGCGGCGATGTACAAGCCCTATCACCTGATCGGGTTGGAGCTGAACGTCTCGGTGCTGTCGGCGGCGCTGCGGCGCGAGCCGACCGGACAGCCGCTCGGTTTCCGCGGCGACGTCGTCGCCGTCGCCAAGAAGGATCTGCGCGCCGGCGAGATGCTCGATGGTGAGGGCGGCTACACGGTCTGGGGCAAGGTGATTCCGGCGCGTAAGAGCCTCCAGCTTGGGGCGCTGCCGATCGGATTGGCGCATCGCGTGAAGCTCACCGACGGCGTTGCTTATGGTTCAGTCGTACGGTGGAGCGACGTCGACGTCGACGACATGGACAAGGATATCGTCGCGACCCGCAAAGAGATGGAAAGGACGTTCGCGCGCTGATTCGCTCCCGCGCATGACCTCTCACGGTCAATAAAAAGCCCCGACCAACAGGCCGGGGCTCTGAGTTCACGTGACGTCCGGGGCTCAGTTGTCGTCCTCGCCGAACGCCGCAGCGAGCTTGTCGTAGTATTTGACGACGAGATCGATGTTGCCCTTGTTCTCGACCTCGGGCGGCTTCGCCTTCAGCGCCGCGTTGAGATCGCTGAGGACTTGCTTCTTGTCGTCGGGCTTCATCTTCGTGTCGGCCTGGACCTGATCGATCTGCTGCTTGATGACGGCTTCGGGACCGATGTACTTTTTCGTCTTCGGATCGATGCCGCCCATCACCAGGCTGATGTTGTCGACGACGATGTTGAAATCGTCATAGCTGGCGAAGCCGTATTTCTTGGCGACGCCATCGAGCTGCGTCACCACCTTCTGGTCCGGCGGCGCGTTTTCGGGAAGCTTGTCGGTGACGGCATCCATGTCCTTTTGCGATGCCAGCACGTTTTCGATCTGCTGGTCGGTCAGCGCGATCTGCTTGAGCTGCGGCGGCTGGCTGACCGTGGGTCCGGGCGGCTGGGCCGGCGAAT
>NZ_JAUETW010000019.1:115000-129380 GCF_032484895.1 Bradyrhizobium sp. SZCCHNRI3052
ATACCTAAATATCTTTCGCGGAGAACCAGCTATTTCCCAGTTTGATTGGCCTTTCACCCCTAACCACAAGTCATCGGAGCCTTTTTCAACAGGCACCCGTTCGGTCCTCCAGTGAGTGTTACCTCACCTTCAACCTGCTCATGGCTAGATCACTAGGTTTCGGGTCTAATACAACGAACTTGACGCCCTGTTCAGACTCGCTTTCGCTACGCCTACGCCTATCGGCTTAAGCTTGCTCGTTAAATTAAGTCGCTGGCCCATAATACAAAAGGTACGACGTCACCCAGAACGCATCTTGGGCTCCGTCTGTTTGTAGGTGTCCGGTTTCAGGTCTATTTCACTCCCCTCGTCGGGGTGCTTTTCACCTTTCCCTCACGGTACTGGTTCACTATCGGTCGCTGAGGAGTACTTAGGCTTGGAGGGTGGTCCCCCCATGTTCAGACAGGATTGCACGTGTCCCGCCTTACTCGAGCATGAATGTTCGCATTACCCATACGGGGCTATCACCCTCTGAGGCCCTGCTTTCCTGACAGGTTCTGGTTGGCTTACATTCATGACTGGCCTGGTCCGCGTTCGCTCGCCACTACTAGCGGAGTCTCGGTTGATGTCCTTTCCTCCAGGTACTTAGATGTTTCAGTTCCCTGGGTTCGCTTGAAACCTCCTATGTATTCAGAGATCTCATACCTTCTCTTGATAACCGGAAATCCAAAACCTCACGGCCTTGAATTCTCACAGTCTCCTGTTTGAACACCAAAGACCTAAGGTCTTGGAGTTCCGGCTATCGAAGGTGGGTTTCCCCATTCGGAAATCCGCGGATCAAAGCTTCTTCGCAGCTCCCCACGGCTTATCGCAGCGTAGCACGTCCTTCATCGCCTCTCAGCGCCAAGGCATCCACCGAACACCCTTAAGGCACTTGATTGCTCTCATTATCAATGTCCACACACTCGGCAGAATGTTCACCGCTCCCACCGTCCCGAAGGACTAAGCGTTGGAGCAGCGCGGACACTGATTAGAAAGACCAGCTTGCTTCTTAAGATCGAACCGATGGCCGTGCGGTCAAGCGCAGCCAACAGAGTCATTTACAACAGACAGGATGCTTCACAGCTTCCAGCCTGCGCCGAAATGACCCGGAGATAGTGAAGTGTCGGTGCATAGTCGAAGCGCGGACCGCTTGCGCGGTGACGCTCCATTGCACGACCCAACTCGGATCGATCTCCTCTTCACGATGTCAGATAACACGCAGTCTTCTGTAATCCCGGTGAGGATCAGAAGATGCGAAGTGTTGTCTCGCGGACGAATTGTGTGTCGGTCAGGCGCAAAGTCCGCCTCCGCTCTTACGAGCTCCGGCGCGACAGCCTTCGCGATCAGATGGCTTGCCGAGCCGAAGCGCCGGATGGCGCGAAGGCTGGTGGAGCCTGTCGGGATCGAACCGACGACCTCATGCTTGCAAAGCACGCGCTCTCCCAGCTGAGCTAAGGCCCCATACTCGGAAAGACGAATGCAATGAGCGTGATCGTCGAGACGATTGACCAACTGCCCGTCTTCGCCAAGTGGCTTCGCCGGGCACGCTTCGCTCTATGAAGAGCGAGGCCGCGCCACGCGAAGCCGAGAGGCGAAGCGTGGTGGGCCTGGGAAGACTTGAACTTCCGACCTCACGCTTATCAAGCGCGCGCTCTAACCAACTGAGCTACAAGCCCTAACGCTCGAAGCTCGTCGCCACCCTGCCCGCGAGGGCAAATGCAGCAACCGCGCAGCCCCAGGCAGCGTGTTCGTCCGCGAAGAAAGAGAAACGAAGACGGCGAAATCCCGCCAATGGAGCTCAAGCAAGATCTGGCGATCTTGATGGCCCCTGATGTTTCTAAAACAGCTCGATAGCTGACCGGTCCGAAGACCAGCCGATCCGAAGATCATGCTGAAGAGCCATCCTTAGAAAGGAGGTGATCCAGCCGCAGGTTCCCCTACGGCTACCTTGTTACGACTTCACCCCAGTCGCTGACCCTACCGTGGTCGGCTGCCTCCATTGCTGGTTAGCGCACCGCCTTCAGGTAAAGCCAACTCCCATGGTGTGACGGGCGGTGTGTACAAGGCCCGGGAACGTATTCACCGTGGCGTGCTGATCCACGATTACTAGCGATTCCAACTTCATGGGCTCGAGTTGCAGAGCCCAATCCGAACTGAGACGGCTTTTTGAGATTTGCGAAGGGTTGCCCCTTAGCTTCCCACTGTCACCGCCATTGTAGCACGTGTGTAGCCCAGCCCGTAAGGGCCATGAGGACTTGACGTCATCCCCACCTTCCTCGCGGCTTATCACCGGCAGTCTCCTTAGAGTGCTCAACTAAATGGTAGCAACTAAGGACGGGGGTTGCGCTCGTTGCGGGACTTAACCCAACATCTCACGACACGAGCTGACGACAGCCATGCAGCACCTGTGTTTCGGGCTCCGAAGAGAAGGTCACGTCTCTGCGACCGGTCCCAAACATGTCAAGGGCTGGTAAGGTTCTGCGCGTTGCGTCGAATTAAACCACATGCTCCACCGCTTGTGCGGGCCCCCGTCAATTCCTTTGAGTTTTAATCTTGCGACCGTACTCCCCAGGCGGAATGCTTAAAGCGTTAGCTGCGCCACTAGTGAGTAAACCCACTAACGGCTGGCATTCATCGTTTACGGCGTGGACTACCAGGGTATCTAATCCTGTTTGCTCCCCACGCTTTCGTGCCTCAGCGTCAGTATCGGGCCAGTGAGCCGCCTTCGCCACTGGTGTTCTTGCGAATATCTACGAATTTCACCTCTACACTCGCAGTTCCACTCACCTCTCCCGAACTCAAGATCTTCAGTATCAAAGGCAGTTCTGGAGTTGAGCTCCAGGATTTCACCCCTGACTTAAAGACCCGCCTACGCACCCTTTACGCCCAGTGATTCCGAGCAACGCTAGCCCCCTTCGTATTACCGCGGCTGCTGGCACGAAGTTAGCCGGGGCTTATTCTTGCGGTACCGTCATTATCTTCCCGCACAAAAGAGCTTTACAACCCTAGGGCCTTCATCACTCACGCGGCATGGCTGGATCAGGGTTGCCCCCATTGTCCAATATTCCCCACTGCTGCCTCCCGTAGGAGTTTGGGCCGTGTCTCAGTCCCAATGTGGCTGATCATCCTCTCAGACCAGCTACTGATCGTCGCCTTGGTGGGCCATTACCCCACCAACTAGCTAATCAGACGCGGGCCGATCTTTCGGCGATAAATCTTTCCCCGTAAGGGCTTATCCGGTATTAGCACAAGTTTCCCTGTGTTGTTCCGAACCAAAAGGTACGTTCCCACGCGTTACTCACCCGTCTGCCGCTGACGTATTGCTACGCCCGCTCGACTTGCATGTGTTAAGCCTGCCGCCAGCGTTCGCTCTGAGCCAGGATCAAACTCTCAAGTTGAACTTGAAGCTTTGAACCGGCTGATCACAACGTTTGACGAGGTCCCACCAATCAGTACCCACGCTTCACAGCGCAAATACCATGGTGTTACCTTTGAAACATTGTCCGCCGAAGTCTTCTCGTCCGATCCCAGAACCAAAAGCCGAAGCCCTCAATCCCGAGACCCGCAAGGACTCCGCCGTCCACGTTTCTCTTTCTTCATCTTCACTTGTCAAACAGCCCGGGACCTCGGTCCCACCCTCGGATGGAGGGGCGCCCAACATCTTCCGACGTCGATGGGCAACCGGGTTTTACCGGTTGTGCATCACTCAACAGAAGTGAGGAGCAATATTGGCGCGAATGCTCGCCTCGGTGTGTCCCGAAGCGGCGCCGCGCTCAGTGATCGGGTTTATAGGGGGGGCCGATCGGGGTGTCAACGCCCAATGTCAACAAATCGTCGCATCGAATCATTTTTTTCCGGACAGCAGGAGAACCCCGACTTCTTGCGGACTTCGTGCCCCACTTGGGCCACAATCCTGCGACGATTTGTTAAGCATCGACCTGGGTTGATTTGGGTCCAGCGGGGACTGCCATCGATTCAAGGATGATCCAGATCAAGGAAGTGGCGAGCCCTTCGCCTGATACGGCCGAGACGACATCGAGAGATCCTGAAGAACAATAGCGGTTTGCGGATTCCGGCTTTCCAGCCAGAGAGTCTCGAACCGTCAGAAGCGCGCCATCATTCCGAGCCGTTTGTCTTGGACGTTAAGCCACCGGCAGCTGAGTGATCTCGGTGCTGACTTTGAATTTGGGGGACGAAGGTTGAACCATCGGACGTCACGCGGGGGGTATGGACGCGAGGTCGGCATGATCGATCTCGGTCATGAGCCGCCGCTATCGGTCGATGGCTCCGAGGCCGCGGTGATCGACCGCCGCCGCGTTTCCGTACAATGGTTCTCTGGTACGATTCTGACGGGTCTATGCGGCGCAGCCCTCATCGGCGGCGCCGTTTTCGCCTCGCTCGACGGCGAAATGACCTTCGCGCGCATGCCGGAGCGGATGGAGAGCGCGCTGCGCGGCGCCTTCGGTGCCAATGACCGCGTCGCCACCCTGCGCAAGAGCGACCGCCTGCCGCCGCCGAGCGAAGCGGCCGCGGCCCGCAATGTGGTGCGCATCTCGACCGTGACCCGCGCGGGATCGCGCGAGCTCATCCGGGTCCGTCCCTATGTCCGGATCTCGGGCAACCTGTCGATGACGACGAGCGATCTTTCCGCCAAGATCCCGCCGTTCAACGCCCAGCGCCTGCTGAGCGACACCGACAACGACAAGACAGGGTCCGGCGAGGATCCGAACAATCCCGAGGCCGTCGAGCCCGACGCCGAGGTCTCGTTCGTGACCAAGGATCTCGCCGCGGTGCTCCCCAAGGCGAAGATCGCAACCTCGGTGGCGCTCGACGAAATCGTCATGCGGGTCCGTGATGCGGCGAACTGGCGCGGCAACAATGGCGGCGTACGCTACGCCTCGCTTGCCAATGCCGCCGCCGACGCGGCCGGCGCGCAGGCCGTCCAAGGCGGCGACCTGAAACTGTCCTATGCCAATGACGGCACCTTGCCCGATCCTTACGCCGGCTTCGAGACCCGGGTGGTGCCGGAAAATGTCACCTTGCTCCCCAAGACCAAGGACCAGATCACCGGCGGCAATCCGCTCGGCGAGCGCGTCCACCTGGTCAAGAAGGGCGATACCGTCGCCTCGATCCTGCGCGACCAGGGCGCGACGCCCGACGAAGCCAAGGCGATCGCCGCCCAGCTCGGCCCGCGCGGCCGTGACGGCGGCCTGAAGGAAGGCGAGAAACTGCGCATCCTGATGGCGCCATCCAGCCCTGCCCCCGGCGCCCGGCTACAGCCGTTCCGGGTCATCGTCGCCAACGACACCATGATCGAGGCGGTGGCCGCGCTGTCGGACCTCGGACGATACGTCGCCGTGGACGCGCAGAGCATGAACACGGTCACCGAGACCGCCGACAACACCAATGACGAGGAGGATGACGGCACCGGTGTCCGCCTCTATCAGAGCATTTACGAGACGGCGATGCGCAACAAGGTGCCCGCGCCGGTCATCGAGGACATGATCCGCATCTACTCCTACGACGTCGATTTCCAGCGCAAGGTGCAGCCTGGGGATTCGTTCGACGTCTTCTATGCCGGCGACGACGACGACAAGCCTGGCAACAACGACAAGACCGAGGTGCTGTTCACTTCGCTGACGGTCGGCGGCGAGACCAAGAAATACTACCGGTTCCAGACCCCCGACGATAGTGTCGTCGACTATTACGACGAGACCGGCAAGAGCGCGAAGAAGTTCCTGGTGCGCAAGCCGGTCAACAACGCGATCATGCGCTCCGGCTTTGGCGGCCGCCGCCATCCGATTCTCGGCTTCGTGAAGATGCACACCGGCGTCGACTGGGCCACCGCCTACGGCACCCCCATTTTCGCCTCCGGCAACGGCGTGCTCGAGAAGGTCGGCCAGGAAGGCGGCTACGGCAAATATATCCGCATCAAGCACAACAACGGATACGAGACCGCCTACGGCCACATGTCGGCGTTTGCCAAGGGCATGGAGCCCGGCAAGCGCGTGCGCCAGGGCCAGGTCATCGGTTTCGTCGGCTCGACCGGCATGTCGACCGGCCCGCACGTCCACTATGAGATCCTCGTCAACGGCCGCTTCGTCGACCCGATGCGCGTGAAGCTGCCGCGGGGCCGGTCGCTCGAGGGCCCGATCATGGCCAACTTCGAGAAGGAGCGCGACCGCGTCGACCAGATGATGACCAGCCGCGGCACCGGCGCCTCGCGCATCTCGGACGCCGGCCCGATCCAGGTCAGCCGGTGAGCGAGACCCCTCGCCCCCCAAAGGCGCGTTCAACTGAAAACGGCCCGCGCTGATCTCTCAGCGCGGGCCGCTTCCGTTTCAGTTCGGCGAAACGCCGCTCAGTTCAGCTTGCGCTTCGGAATCGGCGCCTCGAAAGTCGCGATCTCGGCAGTGTGCGGCACCTTGCCGTTGAAGGTCAGCACATTGCCTTCGGCCGAGATCGTCATGTGATCGCCGTCCTTCACGTCTCCGGCGAGGATCATCTCGGCGAGCGGATCCTGCACGCTGCGCTGGATCACCCGCTTCAACGGCCGTGCGCCGTAAGCCGGATCCCAGCCCTTGGCGGCGAGCCAGTCGCGCGCGTCGCCATCGAGCGACAGCGTGATCTTGCGCTCCTCCAGGAGCTTCTGGAGACGTCCGAACTGGATCTCGACGATCCGGCCCATCTCGCTCTTCTGCAGGCGGTGGAACAGGATGATCTCGTCGACGCGGTTGAGGAACTCGGGTCGGAAATGGCTCCGCACCGTGCCCATCACCAGCTCGCGCACCTCCGACGTATCCTCGCCCTCCGGCTGATTGACCAGGAACTCGGAGCCGAGATTGCTGGTCATGATGATCAGCGTGTTGCGGAAGTCGACGGTGCGGCCCTGGCCATCGGTCAGGCGGCCGTCGTCGAGCACCTGCAAGAGAACGTTGAACACGTCCGGATGCGCCTTCTCGATCTCGTCGAACAAGACGACCTGGTACGGCCGGCGCCGCACGGCCTCGGTCAGCGCCCCGCCCTCGTCATAGCCGACATAGCCGGGAGGCGCGCCGATCAGCCGCGACACAGAGTGCTTCTCCATGTACTCGGACATGTCCAGGCGGACCATCGCGGTCTCGTCGTTGAACAGATATTCGGCGAGCGCCTTGGTCAGCTCGGTCTTGCCGACGCCGGTCGGGCCTAAGAACATGAACGAGCCCATCGGCCGGTGCGGGTCCTGCAGGCCGGCGCGCGAGCGCCGCACGGCGGTCGCAACCGCATGCACGGCCTCGAACTGGCCGACGACGCGCTTGCCGAGCGAGTCCTCCATGCGCAGGAGCTTGTCCTTCTCGCCCTCGAGCATCTTGTCGACCGGCACGCCGGTCCAGCGCGAGACCACCTGCGCGATGTGGTTGGCGGTGACCGCCTCCTCCATCATCTCCCCGGCATTCTCCTTGGCCTCGATGTCGGCCAGCTGCTTCTCCAGCTCGGGGATGCGGCCATAGGCCAGCTCGCCCGCCTTCTGATACTCGCCGCGGCGCTGCGCGTTGGCGAGCTCGATGCGCAGGCCGTCCAGCTCGCTCTTGAGCTTCTGCGCGTTCGACAGCTTGTCCTTCTCGGCGCTCCATTTCGACGTCAGCGCCGCCGACTTCTCCTCGAGATCGGCGAGCTCCTTCTCCAGCACCTGCAGCCGCGTCTTGGAGCCGAGATCGCTCTCCTTCTTCAAGGCCTCCTGCTCGATCTTGAGCCGGATGATCTCGCGATCCAGCGAGTCCAGTTCCTCGGGCTTGCTGTCGACCTGCATCTTCAGCCGCGCCGCCGCCTCGTCCATCAGGTCGATGGCCTTGTCGGGCAGGAAGCGGTCGGTGATGTAGCGGTTCGACAGCGTGGCCGACGCCACAAGCGCGGAGTCGGTGATGCGCACGCCGTGATGCTGCTCGTATTTGTCCTTCAGGCCGCGCAGGATCGAGATGGTATCCTCGACCGTCGGCTCGGTGACGTAGACCGGCTGGAACCGCCGCGCCAAGGCCGCGTCCTTCTCGACGTGCTTCTGATACTCGTCGAGCGTGGTCGCGCCGATGCAGTGCAGCTCGCCGCGAGCGAGCGCGGGCTTCAGCAGGTTCGACGCATCCATCGCGCCGTCGGCCTTGCCGGCACCGATCAGGGTGTGCATCTCGTCGATGAACAGCACGAAGCTGCCTTCGGCAGACGTGACCTCCTGCAGCACGGCCTTCAGCCGCTCCTCGAACTCGCCGCGATATTTCGCGCCGGCGATCAGCGCGCCCAGATCGAGCGACAAAAGCCGCTTGTCCTTCAGGCTCTCCGGCACGTCGCCATTGACGATGCGCAGCGCGAGGCCCTCGACGATCGCGGTCTTGCCGACGCCGGGCTCGCCGATCAGCACGGGATTGTTCTTGGTCCGACGCGACAGAACTTGAATGGTGCGGCGGATTTCCTCGTCGCGGCCGATCACCGGATCGAGCTTGCCGTCGCGCGCCGCCTGGGTCAGGTCGCGGGCATATTTCTTCAAGGCGTCATACGCATTCTCGGCGGTCGCCGAGTCGGCCGTGCGGCCCTTGCGCAGGGATTCGATCGCTGCGTTGAGGTTCTGCGCGGTGACGCCGCCCTTGGCGAGGATGCCGCCCGCTTCGCTGTTCTTCTCCAGCGTCAGGCCGAGCAGCAGCCGCTCCACCGTGACGAAGCTGTCGCCGACCTTCTCGGCCGCCTTCTCCGCCGCGTCGAAGGCGCGCGCCAGCTCGGGCGACAGATAGATCTGCCCGGCGCCACTGCCCGAGACCTTCGGCAGCTTGCCCAGCGCATCCTCGGTCGCTTTCAGGATCGCACGCGAATTGCCGCCGGCGCGATCAATCAGACCGCCAGCGAGTCCCTCGCCGTCGTCGAGCAGGACCTTCAGCAGATGCAGCGGCGAGAACTGCTGATGGCCGTCGCGCATCGCCAGCGACTGCGCCGATTGGATGAAGCCCCGCGCGCGCTCGGTATATTTTTCGATATTCATGATGTTTCCCTCAGCCTGCTGTGACGCCCCGAAGGCACGGCTTCAGCATCTTCATTGGGTTTCGGACCGCGCACGTTGACGTCCATCAACGCCGCAACCATTGACGTCGCCGGCTTGCGCCCGGCTTGAGTGGAAATGTGGGAAGGCGGTGCGAAAACGGAAGAGGCCGCTTCACAAATTCGTGTGCCCTGGCCGCGGCCAAGGGAATCTCCTATGAGGCGGCATGAGCCAGACCCCTCCCGCGCGCATCGCCGGCCTGTACCGCTATCCCGTCAAGGGCCTTACCCCGGAACCATTGCGGAGGGCGCCTTTGCGGGTCGGCCAGACCCTGCCGGCCGACCGCCGCTACGCGCTCGAGAACGGTCCCAGCGGGTTCGATCCCGCAGCTCCGGTCTGGAAACCGAAGACGGCGTATCTGATGCTGATGCGCAACGAGCGCCTCGCCGGCTTCAAGACCATCTTCGACGACGCGACCAACATTCTCACCATCCGCAAGGACGGCGCGATCGTCGCCCAAGGCGATCTCGAGAGCCCCGACGGCCGCGCGGCGATCGAGCGCTTCTTCGCAGGCGAGTTCGCCGCCGAGCTGCGCGGGCCGCCAAAGCTGCTGTCGGGCGGTGGTTACGCTTTTACGGATCTGGCGCGTAAGGTGGTCTCGATCATCAACCTCGCCTCCATCGCGGAGATCGAGACCTTGGTCGGCGCTCCCGTGCACCCGCTGCGCTTCCGCGCCAACGTCTACGTCACCGGCTGGCCGGCCTGGCACGAGACCTCGCTCCTGGGCGAGACGCTGCGCATCGGCTCGGCGCGGCTCAAGGTCGTGAAGACCACCACCCGCTGCGCCGCCGTCAACGTCGACCCGGACACGGCCGCCCGCGACCTCGACATCCCGCCCGCGCTGATGACCCGGCGCGGCAACAATGAATGCGGCATCTATGCCGAGGTGATCGAAGCCGGCGATATCGCCGTTGGCGACGAACTCGCCGTGGAGCAGCCGCGGCTGGTGTAGTTCGAGCGCTGGCTGCATCGGCGGCGCGCCCCCTCTCCCGCTTGCGGGGGAGGGTGGGGGCCGCCCCACCCGAAAATCTTCGTGTGGAGAGACTTCCCCCACCCGCATCGCATCGAAGATGCGATGCGACCTCCCCCGCAAGCGGGGGAGGCGCACACCGAGCGAGCCTCGACGGCTCGATTCATTAGTTCGAGATTGGTTAGTTCGGCATCACGTAGGCGTACACCCGCCCCCGCGACACCGCGCTCTCGCGGACACGGTTGCCGTTGTTGCCGGAGATGACGATCGGGTTGCCCTGGGCATCGACGCCCGAGACCACGCCGACGTGGCCGCCGCCGCGGCGGCTCATCACCGCGATCGCGCCGACCTGCGGGCCGGAGACGCGCTGGCCATAGCTCGCGAACGAGCGCGCCATGTCGGAGCCGGTGCCGCGATGGCCGGTGCGCTCCAGCACCATGTTCATGAAACGGGCGCACCACAGGCTGCGCCGGCCGGTCGGATTGCCGCTGCCGATGAAGCTGCGCGCCGCGGAGACGACGCTGCTGCCGCCGCCGAAGCCGCCGGACGACGCCATGCCGTCGGACGCCGTGCCCGGCATCATGACGCTGGCCTGCGCGTCGGCAACGCCGCTCACCTGCACCCGCGCCACGCCGCGCTCCCAGCGCGACAGCCGGGCGACGGAACGCCGGTGGTGATGATGCCCTGCGTAGTGATGGCCGCCGTGGCTGCGGTGGGCATGATGCCCCGAGCCGTGATGCGGACGGGCCGATGCCGGTGTTGCGGTGACGGCGACGACTGCCGAGCACATGGTCAGCGCAACGACGTGAAGCGACCGGCGAAGGGTAGACACAACCATACTCAATCCTTCTGTTACTTCCCCCAGTACCCTGACTTGGCACCCCCTGGTCCTCAGCGCGGCCCCTCTGCAAGCCGCCAGCGGGGTCCGTAAAAAGTCGCGGTGTGACGAAACCATGACCTTCGGCGGCGAAAGACTGGCGACGAGAGGGTGATTCCGGGTCTATCTTGGGGCGAAAACAAGGCTACTGGCCCGGCCATTGTCGCGTGTCGCGCGACTCGTCAACATGCGGCACGTGACACGGGAGGAGCTGACGATGCCCCACGCAACGGCCAAAGACGGCGTTCGCCTCTATTTCGAAGAGGTCGGCGCCGGCACGCCGCTCATCTTCCTGCACGAGTTCGCCGCCGACCACACCAACTGGGAGCCGCAGTTGCGCTATTTCGCGCGCCGCCACCGCTGCATCGCCTACTCCGCGCGCGGCTACACGCCCTCGGAGGTGCCGGCCGCGCCCGACGTCTACAGCTACGTGCACTTCTACACCGACGCCCTGGCGTTGCTGGACCATCTCGGCATCGACAGCGCCCATTTCGTTGGCCTGTCGATGGGCTCGTACTCCGCGCTGCAGGTCGCGCTGAACGCGCCCGGCCGCATCCGCTCGATGGTGCTGGCCGGCGTCGGCTCGGGCTCCGACCTCACGCAGCTCGACGCCTTCCGTGCCCAGTGTCGCGCCACGGCCGAGCAGTTCGAGACCCTCGGCTCGGCCGAGACCGCCAAGGTCACCCGCGAGGCGCCCGGCCGCATTCCCTTCCTGGTCAAGGACCCGCGCGGCCACGCCGACTTCTATGCCGCACTCGCTCGCCACGACGCCAGGGGCTCGGCCAACACCATGCGCGGCTTTCAAGGCGCGAGGCCCTCGATCTACATCATGACGGATGCGATCCGCCGCGTCGCCACGCCCGCGCTGATCATTTGCGGCGACGAGGACGACGCCTGCATCGAGCCGAGCCTGTTCCTCAAGCAGCACCTGCCGGCGTCGGGACTGACGTTCTTCCCGAAGTCCGGCCATGTGCTGAATCTGGAGGAGCCGGCGTTGTTTAATGAGGCCGTGGAGCGCTTCATCACCCTGGTCGAGGCCGGCCGTTGGGGCCTGCGGGATCCAAGGTCGATGGTGTGATGACCTCCGGAAGCGCCTCTCCTTCGTGGCTGAATCACCGACGCCTCGCAGCCCTGCATTGTCGTCCCTGCGAACGCAGGGACCCATAACCACCGGCTTCAATGGGACGATGGCTGGTAGTTGTGCCTCACCGATAGATTCCGCGGTATGGGTCCCTGCGTTCGCAGGGACGACAGCGGAGATTGTGGCACGGACCAACCCGGCCGTGACGACATGGGTCAGTCGGAGGCGTCAACGCATCCGGAAACGGCGACACCGCCCCCTACTCCCCGATGATCTTGATCAGCACGCGCTTGCGCCGTCCGCCGTCGAACTCGCCGTAGAAGATCTGCTCCCACGGGCCGAAATCGAGCTTGCCATTGGTGATCGCGACTACGACCTCGCGCCCCATGATCTGGCGCTTCATGTGGGCGTCGGCATTGTCCTCGCCGGTCCGGTTGTGCCGATAGCCCGCGACCGGCTCGTGCGGCGCCAGCTTCTCTAGCCACTGCTCGTAGTCGAAATGCAGCCCGCTCTCGTCGTCGTTGATGAACACCGACGCGGTGATGTGCATCGCGTTGACCAGCACCAGCCCTTCGCGCACCCCGCTCTCCTTCAGCGCCGCCTCGACATCATCCGTGATGTTGATGAAGGCGCGACGGCCCGGTGTCTGGAACCAAAGTTCCTTGCGGAACGATCTCATCGGAACAATCCAATCTTCCTGACCATGGAGCATGCGGCACGACGGTGTCCGACGTGGAGTGTGGCGTAGCTCACAGCGTGCGGTTCCGGCTGCGCCCAGACTGGACCCGATGGAGTGCATACTGCAAGCCACAACGGCACGGTCTCGCTTCGTCCTACAATCCAAGATTGAACCGAACGTTGCTCGGACAGACTTAACTGCATTGCCGATCTCATTTCGACGATGACAACGAACAGCGTGGCGGCTCGCCGTTCGGCGACGACCGTGCAGACCTGATCGGGCTGCAGCCGCTCAATCTCATCGCACGAGAAGCTCGACTTCTGCAGGCAAGGCGCCGATCGCAGCGAGTCGCCATTCAGAGGAGAGAGACAATGAGTCTGCTGCGTATCAATCTCTTTGGCGGTCTTGAAATCAGACGCGTCTCCGGCGAGCAGGTCGTCATCCCAAGCCGCAAGGCGGCAACGCTCCTGGGCTATCTCGCCCTCACCTCTCCGCACGGCATTTCACGCAGCAAGCTTGCCGCCCTCCTGTGGGAAGGCCGCTTCGGCGACAACGCGCGCGCAAACCTGCGCCAGGCGCTGTTGACGCTGCGCCGGGTGCTGCCGCAATGCACCGAGGTGATCTCGGCGGAACGCGACGACATCCGCATCCATCCGAACGCCGTCACGACCGACGTGCAGGAATTCGAGGTGCTGCTGCAGCTCGGCGATCTGGAAACCATGGCCCGCGCCGCCGCGCTGTTCCGGGGCGAGTTGCTCGACGGCATCAGCTCGACGTCCTGCGCGTTCGAGGCATGGCTCTCCGCCGAGCGTCAACGACTGAAGACGCGGGCGATCCGGGCGATCGCGGGCCTGCTGGACGTCGGCGGCCGGGAACATGTGGAGATCGCCACGACGTTCTCATTGCGTGTGCTGGCCGCAGATCCGCTGCAGGAGGACGTCCACCGCACCTTGATGCGCTGCTACGCGCAGCAGGGCCGCCGTGCCGACGCCCTGCGTCAATATGACTTCTGCCGCACCGTGCTGCGCAAGCAGGTCGGCGCCACGCCGGAGAGCGAAACCGAGAGCCTGCAGCGCGAAATCAGGCGCATGCTACGCGTCTGACGATCCGCGTGATCTTGCTCCATGCGTTCCACACATGATCGATTTTGACGGCACTTTCACGCCCCGCTTGACACTTGCATCACGGCCACGCGCGCAACATCGCCCTCGATCGACGTCGCGCAGCAACTACGCCTGATGAGGTCAAGCGGCGCGCCGCTCGAAGATCAAACAACGAGCGAGGAGGCTCAACATGAGTGGCATGCAGCAGTCGACTGAGGACTATGGTCAATTGAATCCCGAAGGGATCTTCGGCTCCGTTCTCGGCAGGTTCGCCGGACAGGCGATCGGACGCCTGATCGGCGGCAAGACCGGCCGCGACTTTGGCGGCGCCATCGGCGGAATCGCGGGCGGGTTCGCGCCGTTCTCGGTCGGCCCCGGCACCGAGCAGCCGTCGGAGATGGAGTTGCAGGGCTTCTGGAGCGTGCTCAAGAAGATCGGACAGGGCGTCCAGACCGGGCTCAATGTCGGGCACAACCTCGGCATCTTCAGCGCCGGCCCGCAGGCCGCAGCCGCCGCGCAGCCGACCGACATGGAGCTGCAGGGCTTCTGGAGCGTGCTCAAGAAGATCGGACAGGGCGTCCAGACCGGCCT
>NZ_JAUETW010000020.1:0-97187 GCF_032484895.1 Bradyrhizobium sp. SZCCHNRI3052
CTCCAGCAGAAGCGCTTGACGAGCTGCTGTCACGAATGAAAACACTTGGTGTTGCGACCACCGATTGAGCCCGCCGGGTCTATCCGGCCGAACCTGTGGTTCTGCCGCGTGCTTTTTTGCTGCACGCGGACCGCAGGCCTCGGTCGAGGCCTGGCCTTCCCTGCACCCTCCGTGAGTTGGAGGGGAACGACACCAGCAAGACTCGGACGCAGATGCGCCGCGAGGCAGCAATGTCATGTCTGCAATGGGGGCAGCGCATTCAGTGTTGTTTGGATACAGCGGATCGCGTGGCGAGTATCGCGCCACACAAAGGCTGTCGTCCCGGCGAACGCCGGGACCCATGATCATAAGACGACGGTCGAGGCACGCGGGTCGCTACGTCAGCGCTTACGACGCTGCCCTGTGGTTATGGATCCCGGGTCGCGCTTCACTTGCCCGGGACGACAGCGGAGCGCGGCGGCTACGGGCGAGAGCTTCCATCGGCATTGCAAAGCCGCGAGTCTGGATTGCCGTCGTTGCGAGCGGAGCGAAGCAATCCAGGGCCTCATCCGCGGCCCTGGATTGCTTCGGCGCAAGAGCGCATCGCAATGACGGTGGCGATCGAGGGAGCTGATGATGCCGCTACCCCACCATCCGCCCGCGGCCCTCCCAGAACCGTGCGCGCAGCACCTTCTTGTCGACCTTGCCGACGCCGGTCATCGGCAGCTCCTTGACGAACGAGATGCTCTTGGGCGCATGGGCCGAGCCCTTGCGCGCCTTCACGAGCTCGATCAGCTCGGCAGCGTCGATCTGCGCGCCGGCGCGGGGCACCACGATCGCGGTGACAGCCTCGCCCCATTTGTCGTCGGGCACGCCCACCACCGCGCACATCGCGACGTCGGCGTGCTGCGTCAGCACGTCCTCGATCTCGCGCGGGAAGATGTTGAAGCCGCCGGAGACGATCATGTCCTTCTTGCGGTCGAGGATGTACATGTAGCCGCGCTCGTCGCGGCGGGCGATGTCGCCGGTGTGCAGCCAGCCGTTCTTCAAGGTCTCGGCGGTGATGTCCGGCCGCTGCCAATACTCCGCCATCACATGCGGTGCGCGCACGCAGATCTCGCCGGCCTCGCCCAGCGCGACCTCCTGATCATGGTCATCGAGGATCTTGACCTCGCAGGCCGCGATCGGGAAGCCGCAGGACAGGAACAGCTCCGGCTGCTTCGGATCATGATCGGCCTTCCGCAGTACCGAGACGGGATAGCATTCGGTCTGGCCATAGAGCTGCGAGAACACCGGGCCGATGCGCTCGATGCCTTCGACCAGCCGTGTCGGCGACATCGCCGAGGCGCCGTACAGCACGAGCTCGAGCGAGGAGAGATCTGTCTTAGCTAACGCGGGATGATCGAGCAGCACGTAGATCATCGTCGGCACGAACAGCGTGAAGTTGATGCGCTCGCGCGCGATGGTCGCGAGCACGGCCTCAGGATCAAATCCCTTCAGCATGTGCACGGTGCCGCCCCGCATCAGGGTCGGCAGCACCTTGGTGCCGGCGACATGGCTGATCGGGGCGACCGTCAGATAGCGGGCGCGCTCCGGGATCTCGAAATCGGCGAGGATCGCGGTGGCGAAGCCGCCATATTCCCGGTGATGGCGCAGCGCGCCCTTCGACTTTCCGGTGGTGCCGCCGGTGTAGTTCAAGGTCGCGATGTCCTCGGGCGTGGCGAAGTTGCGCGCGCTGGCGTGGCCTGACTGCTCGATCGCGGCGAGGAGGTCGACGCCATAGCCGGCTGCGCCCAGCGTGAACACGTGGCGCAGGCCACCCGAGCGCGCGGCCAGTTCGCCGCCGCGGTCGTGGAACGCGGCGGCATCGATCACCAGCACCTGCGATTCGGCATCGGCGAGCTGGAACAGCTGATCGTCAAGCGAGCCCAGCGGATGCAGCCAGGTGATGGCGAGCCGCGACAGCTGCGCCGCCGTGCCGGCGCACCAGGCATCGGCGCGGTTCGCGCTGAGGAACGCGACGCGTGTTCCCGGCGGCAGGCCGAGCCGCATGAACACGGACTGCATGCGGCCGATCAGGTCGATGGCGCCCTGATAGGTCAGCGATCCGTCCGGCCAGCTGAAGGCGGTGCGCGACGGATGACGCGACAGCGTGAGCAGGGTCTGCTCGCAGACGACCGGAAACGAATGAAGCTGTGGGCTCATGGACGATCCTCCCGAGATGCCGCGATCGTTGTGGCGTCGCGGGGCTTGTTGCCGACGCTATCAGAAAGCCCATCGCGCTCAAGGCGCGCTTGTCGTCCTCGGAACATCGCTGCGCGCGCCGCGTTGCCCGGCCGAACAATAGCGGAGCAAGGCCATGCGCACCTCGACAGCTTTTTTTGCGGGAGCCGGAACGGTCGCCATTGCCGTCGCGGCCGGTCTCGGCGGCGGGCTCATGATCGCGGAGGGCATGCATCCGAGTTCGCAGGCGTTCGAGCAGGCCAAGCTCGCGCGTTCCGTGCCGGAGACGCCGTCGCCAAGTCCGACGACCACCTCGTATCTTGCGGCAACGCAGGCGGCCGCGACCACGCCGATCAAGGTGGCGCCCGCAGCAGCGGAGACGGGGCCGGCGACGCCGGTATCGCCCAATCCCTCGCCCCCGCCGCAGGCTGCTGTGCCGGACGCGACGGCTGTGCCCGCCGCCTCTTCGGCGCCGGCCAGCACGCAGGCCGGTACCGCCGAGGACGTTCAGGAGAAGGGACAGGACAAGGCCGCAGCGAAGGCCGAGGACGCGGATCTCAAGGCGCGCGGGGCGGAGCGCAAGCGCGTCGCGGAGCAGCGCCGCGCCGAGCGGCACCGGCAATATGTCGAGCGCCGGCGCCAGCGCCGCGAGCAGGATCTGCGCGCGGTCGAGCAGGCCGTGCGTGAGGATACGACGCCGCGGGCCTATGCGGCGCAGCCGGTCGGCATGGAGGGGCCGCGCTTCAGCTTCTTCGGCGACGATTGATCGCACGCGGCGGCGCCGTTATCCCTGAGCCAACAAGGATCGGGGAGGAACGCGCCGTGCAGGACACTCGATGGGACGGGCTGCGGGCGCGGCTGCGCCTGCCGCTGATCGCAGCGCCGATGTTCCTGGTGTCGGGAATCGAGCTGGTGAGCACGGCCTGCACCAACGGCGTGATCGGCGCGTTCCCGACGGTCAATTGTCGAACCCCCGACGAGCTCGACGCCTGGCTGCTCCAGATTGCCGATCGGCTTGCGCGCAGCAGCGATGCGAGCGGCGCTGCGGCTGCGCCGGTCTGCCCGAATCTGATCGTGCATCAATCAAACGCGCGGCTGCAGGACGATCTCGCGGTGCTGTTGCGGCGCCGCCCGGAGATCGTGATTACCTCGGTCGGCTCGCCGGCAAAGGTTGTTGCGCCCTTGCATGATGCGGGTGCGCTGGTGTTCGCTGACGTCGCCTCGATCCGTCATGCAGAGCGCGCGGTCGAGGCCGGCGCAGATGGCCTGGTGCTGCTCACGGCCGGGGCGGGCGGCCAGACCGGCTGGCTCAATCCATTCGCCTTCGTGCGCGCGGTCAGGGCGTTCTTCGCCGGGCCGATCGTGCTCGCCGGCGGCATCAGCGACGGCGTGGCGTTGCGGGCGGCCGAGGTGCTCGGCTGCGATCTCGCTTACATGGGCACGAAGTTCATCGCCACGCGCGAAAGCCTGGCCGATGACCGGTACAAGTCGATGCTGGTCGCGAGTTCGGCCGACGACGTGCTGCTCACCTCGGCCTTCACCGGCCTGCCGACCAGCATGCTCCGGCCGTCGATCGTCGCGGCCGGGCTCGATCCCGAAGCCTTGCCGGCGCGTGGCGCGATCGAGATCGGCAGTGACATCGACATCGCTGCGCGCGAGGCGCGGCCGAAACGCTGGCGCGAAATCTGGAGCGCCGGGCACGCGACCTCGGGGGTCACCGACATCCCGTCGGTCGCCGTGCTGGTGGCGCGCACGGCTGATGAGTACGGCGGCGCGGGTGGCCTCCGGCCATGAGAAAACGTGATGTGTGTCCTTAAGGCACCATTAACCATCGGGTCCCACAATCCGCGGAGCTTGAACTTGGCGGAATCGTGCGATGGGCATCGGGCTACGGCAGGACAAAGAGCGGGTGACGCTCGAGGAGATCCGGATCCGCGTCGGGCATGCTCTGCAGCGGCATCCGCTATGCCGCAACGTCCAGTTCGACATCATGAGCGTTCCCCGCACCGCCCGCGGCGGGAACTGGACCATCAGCTTGCATTCGGTGGAACCGGCCGCGCTTTGGGAAGCCTCCGACATCGTTGCCGACATCCAGGCCGCGTACGATCTGCTGATGCCGGCCGAGCTGTCTTCGGCGGCGTGAAAAAAAATGTCCGTCATGTTCACAGGGCAGAATGGTGGCCTCTGTGTTTCTGTGGCATCGTAAAGCCTTAATTAACTCCCACTTTTCGGCAAAGTGCGGCTTTCCGCCGGGATACGGAGAATTGCGTGACGAAGTCGATCGCTTTTGTCGCTTTGCTGGGCGTGCTGATTGCAGGCGCGGCCGTGACGAGCGTCCTGATGCAGGACAGCGTGCCTTCGGCCGGTGCGATGATGCCGCCGGTGGTGGCGAAGAGCCCGCTCTCCAATCGTGAAGCCAAGGGCGACCGCCTGGCGATGGTCACACTTGCGACCCCCGAGGTGCAGCAGCCGAGTGCCCCGTCGAAGGCGACGCTGCGTCAGGCCTATGCCTATGCGCCGTCCGAGCCGGAGATGGCAAAGGCGTCGGCTGCCGCGGTCGTCGCTGCCGAGCCGATGGTGCCGAAGTCCAAGATTCTCGCCAGGAGCGAGCCGGCCCCGGCGCCGCTGAAGCCGGAGGTGCAAAAGGCCTATTCGTTGCTGTCGGACGGCCAGATCGCAGGCATCAAGGAACGGCTGCGGCTCTCGTCGAGCCAGGAATATTATTGGCCGGCGGTCGAGACGGCGCTGCGCGCCGTCGCCCGCAAGATCCACGCCGGACGCCAGGGCGCGGCGAAGCCGGGCGCGGTGGCGCTCGATCCGGATTCGGATGAGGTGCAACAGCTGAAGTCGGCCGCGATGCCGCTGCTGTGGCAGTTGCGCGAGGATCAGAAGGACGAAGTGCGGCGGCTTGCGCGCACCATCGGCCTCGACAAGGTCGCAGCCGCGATCTGATCGGGGGGGATCCTCCCGGCGTGAACATCAAACTTGGAGTGAACATCAAGAAGGCCGCGCATTGCGCGGCCTTCTTGCTTTCGAGAGGCGCTTTTTCACCTCGCCGGGGGATTGGCCTCCGGATGCCCGCCGCTCTCGGGGCCGGCTCCCGTCGACGACGACGCGGGCGCGGTACGCAGGTCCGGGCCGGGCCGTGCCGGCTGGGTCATGGTCGGGGCTTCCGGCGGGGTGATCGCGGCGCCGGCGCCGACCGTGGTGCCGCGGTCGGTGTTGGTCGGCGCTGACGGCACTGGCGTCGGCTTGTCGCCGCCGGCGAAGCGCGTCGCGCCGCCGCTCTGATAGCCGGCAACCAGCAGGCCGGCGACCACCAGCGCGAGCACGAACAGGCCGCCGAGCTCGGGCAGGGCGCCTGACGGGGCCACGCCGCGGCCCCGGTCGTCTCCCTCGAGCGCCACCGCCGCGATCTCTCGGTTGTGCCGCGACCGCAGGAAGGCCAGGAACGCGCCGGCGGCGATGATGATCGCGGCCGCGAGCGTGAAGAACATCAGCCAGCTGATGGGTTGATCGCCTTGCATGTCGAACATCCTTTGATCCGTGAGGGCTGCGCGACGTGCAGCCGCGTCAAACCCGCATGACAATCTCTGTTCGTTGCAATCGTCAGTGGCGTGAAAGGTTTCCCGCTCGGCGGCGGAAATCTCGCGTCAGCGCCCTTCGCCGGCGGCCCATAGCGCCTCGAGCCCGGCGCGATAGGTCGGGTAGGCGAAGCCGACGCCGAGCTCCTGCCTGGCGCGGATATTCCGGATGCGCCGGTTGCTGGCATAGAAGCTGCGCGCCATCGGCGACAGCTCGGCGCGGTCGAACGGAAGTTCCGGCGGCGGGGCGATGCCCATCAACGCAGCGGCATAGGCGATGACGTCCTGCGGCGGCGCAGGCTCGTCGTCGACGATGTTCCAGGCGCCGCCTGACCCGCGCTGGATCGCGCCCATGATCGCGCTGGCCGCGTCATCGACATGGATACGGTTGAACACCTGTCCCGGCTTGACGATGCGCCGCGCCCGCCCGGCCCGCAGCTCGACCAGCGCGTTGCGGCCCGGCCCGTAGATGCCGCCGAGCCGGAGCACCGCGAGCCGGTCACCGATCCGCGCGCGCCAGTCCTGCTCGACGCGGACCCGGGCCTGCACCCGGTCGTGCTCGGGTGCCAGCGGCGTGTCCTCATCGATCCAGCCGCCCTGATGGTCGCCATAGACGCCGACGGTCGAGAGATAGACCACGTGCCGCGCGCGCCCCGCCGTGATGGCGTCGCCGAATGCGGCCAGCACTGGGTCGTCGCCTCCTCCAGGCGGCACCGAGATCAGCACGACGTCGGCCTGCGCCGCCTTCGCCAGCGTCGCGGCCGCGGGGGCCGTGCCGTCGAACAGGTCGATGTCATCATGCGCCAGTCGCGCGCGCTTGTCGGCGCTGCGGACCGTGCCGCCGATGCGGGCGAACGCGCCACGGTGCAGCTCGACGAAGCGCTGGGCGGTGTAGCCGAAGCCGATGACGAAGAGGTTCATGGATGCCGTTCACCTGGACTTGCGCGAAGGAGCGAGCCTTCGAGTTACCCGGCACCGGGTGGCCCGCGCAATTCAAATGACGCGCGCGGAGTCACCCTGCGGACTTGGCGGTGCTGACCTGCCGCGCTTGTTATGGCTCCCGTCATGGTCCATGTCGTATGATGAGGCGACAGGAGATGGACTGCCACGATGAATTTCCATTCGATCTACCGCCACGGCTTTGCCCGCGTCGCTGCCTGCGTCACCGCCTCGAGCGTCGCCAACCCGACCGCCAATGCGGCGGCGATCCTGGCCGCGGCGCGCGCCTGCCATGACCAGGGCGCGGCGGTCGCGGTGTTTCCGGAGCTCTGTCTGTCCGGCTACGCGATCGAGGACCTCGTCAAGCAGGACCCGCTGCTCGACGCTGTCCAGCGCGGGCTGCTCACCCTCGTCGAAGCCTCGCACGACCTGATGCCCGTCCTGATCGTCGGTGCGCCGCTGCGCTTTGCGCATCGTGTCTACAATTGCGCCGTCGTGATCCACCGCGGCGAGGTGCTCGGCGTTATTCCCAAGAGCTACCTGCCGACCTATCGCGAATTCTACGAAGGCCGCCACTTCGCCTCCGGCGCCGGCATCCGCGGCGAGATGATCGAGGTCGCCGAGACCATGGCGCCGTTCGGCACCGACCTTCTGTTCGCCGCCGCGGATGTCGCCGGCCTCGTCATCGGCGTCGAGATCTGCGAGGACATGTGGATCCCGGTGACGCCGGCGTCCGAGCTCGCGCTCGCCGGCGCCACCGTGCTCGCCAATCTCTCGGGCAGCCCGATCACGGTCGGCCGCGCCGAGTCCCGCTCACTGTTGTGCCGCTCGACCTCGGCGCGCTGCCTCGCGGCCTATGTCTATGCGGCGGCGGGCGTCGGCGAATCCACCACGGATCTCGCCTGGGACGGCCAGACCTCGATCTTCGAGAATGGCGTGCTGCTCGCCGAGAGCGAGCGCTTCCGCCAGACCGGACAGACCATCTTCGCCGACGTCGATCTCGATCTGCTGCGCCAGGAGCGGGTGCTGATGGGCACGTTCGACGACAATGCGCGCGCGCAAGGCGCCGGCATGCACTGGCGCCGCATCGGCTTCGAGCTGCAGCCGGCCGAGGGCGACATCGGCTTCATGCGCAGCATCGAGCGCTTTCCGTTCGTGCCGAGCGATGCCGCGCGGCTCGATCAGGACTGCTACGAGGCCTACAACATCCAGGTCGCCGGCCTGACGCAGCGGCTGCGCGCAACCGGCACCAAGCGCATCGTGATCGGCGTCTCCGGCGGGCTCGATTCCACGCATGCGCTGATCGTCGCGGCGAAGGCGATCGACCTGCTCGGCCTTCCCCGCACCAACATCCTGGCCTACACGATGCCCGGCTTCGCCACGGGCGCGCAGAGCAAGTCCTACGCGCATGCGCTGATGTCGTCGCTTCAAGTCAGCGCCGCCGAACTCGACATCCGCCCCGCGGCGACGCAGATGCTGAAGGACATCGGCCATCCCTTCGGCCGCGGCGAACAGGTCTACGACGTCACCTTCGAGAACGTGCAGGCCGGGCTGCGCACCGACTATCTGTTCCGCCTCGCCAACGATCGCGGCGGCCTCGTGCTCGGCACCGGCGATCTCTCCGAGCTGGCGCTGGGCTGGTGCACCTATGGCGTCGGCGATCAGATGGCGCACTACAATGTCAATGCCGGCGTGCCGAAGACCCTGATCCAGCATCTCATCCGCTGGGTCATCGCCTCCCATCAGTTCTCGGCCGATGTCGACCGCACGCTCGAGGCGGTGCTGTCGGCCGAGATCTCGCCGGAGCTGGTCCCGGTGAAGGAGGGCGAGACGCCGCAGAGCACCCAGGCCACGATCGGCCCCTATGAGCTGCAGGACTTCAATTTGTTCTACACGCTGCGCTACGGCATGCGCCCGTCGAAGATCGCCTTCATGGCGCATCACGCCTGGAAGAATGTCGGCGACGGCGCCTGGCCGCCGCATTTCCCTGCCGACAAGCGCCACGCCTATACGCTTCCCGAGATCAGGAAGTGGCTGGAGGTGTTCCTCAAGCGCTTCTTCGCCTTCAGCCAGTTCAAGCGCTCGGCGATGCCGAACGGCCCGAAGGTGGTGGCCGGCGGCGCCCTGTCGCCGCGCGGCGACTGGCGCGCCCCGTCCGACGGCAACGCCACCGCGTGGCTGGAGGACCTGGAGCGCAACGTGCCGAAGTGACGACCATCTTGCTCCGCCGCCGCGCTTGCCATATCCGAGACGTGCGCGTCCGCCTTTGCGGCGTCGTCATCGACATCGTTGAACGGAGCAGATCATGAGCGTGACCGCCGCCGGCATTTCCTCGATGGCGACGAGGCAGATCCTCGCTGAGCTCGCCGCCGCCTATGAGGAGGCGACCGGCGAGGTGATCACGATCGAATCCGTCGGCGGCGTCGATGCCGCCAAGCGCATCCGCGCCGGCGAAGCGTTCGACTTCGCCGTGCTCGCCTCCGATGCGCTGCAGAAGCTTGAAAGCGACGGCCATCTCGTTCCCGGCAGCATCATCGAAATCGCGGAATCGCCGATGGCGATGGCGGTGCGCGCTGGCAGCCCCAAGCCCGATCCGCTCGACGAGGCCGCCGTGCGCAGGGCGATGGAGAACGCCAGGGCGATCGGCATCTCCACCGGCCCGAGCGGCACGTATGTGCAGAAGCTCGCCCGCGACTGGGGCCTGGAGAGCGAGGGCACTTCGCGCCTGGTCCAGGCCAAGCCCGGCATTCCGGTCGCCAGGCTGCTCGCCGACGGCGAGGTCGAGGTCGGCTTCCAGCAGCTCAGCGAGATGCTCGGCGCGCCCGGCATCGATATCGTCGGCCTGCTGCCCGCGTCGCTGCAGCCCGGCACGGTGTTCGCGGCGGCGTTGTGCAAGGCCGGCGCGCATACCGAGGCGGCGCGGGCCTTCATCGAATATCTGGTCTCGGAGGAGACCGCCGAAACCAAGCGCCAGCACGGCATGACGCCGGTGTGAGGCGCCGGCTCCACAGCCCGCGAAAAAATCCGATCGCCGCGTGTCGTCTCGGCCTTGTCCCGATCGTCTTCCAACCGAACAATCGGGAAGGAGACGGCGGATGAGCACATCGTACTATCGCTGGGTGATCGTGGCGGCCGGGGGCGTGCTCGGCTGCGTCGCCGTCGGCGGCCTGTTCTCGCTGCCGGTGTTCCTCAAGCCGATGGCCGCCGAGACCGGGTGGTCGGTTGCGGGGATCTCCACCGCGATGACGATCGGCTTCCTGGCGATGGCCGTCACCAGCATGGGCTGGGGTACGCTGTCCGACCGCATCGGCCCGCGTCCCGTGCTGCTGATCGGATCGATCCTGCTCGCCGTCAGCCTGCTGCTGGCAAGCCTGACATCCTCGCTGTTGGCGTTCCAACTGCTGTTCGGCCTGATCGCAGGCATCGCGACGGCGGCGATCTTCCCGCCGGTCATGGCGACCGTCACCGGCTGGTTCGACACCCATCGCAGCCTCGCGGTGTCGCTGGTCTCGGCCGGCATGGGCGTGGCGCCGATGACGATGTCGCCGCTCGCGGCCTGGCTCGTCTCCAGCTACGACTGGCGGACCGCGATGCAGTGCATCGCCGCGATCGTGGCCGCCATCATGATTCCCACGTCGCTGCTCGTGGGCCGTCCGCCATCGTCCGCGCCCGGCGACGCCGTCGCGTCGGGTCCCGCCGCCGGGCCGGCCGAGATGACGCGATCGGCGGCGCTGCGCTCGCCGCAGTTCCTGATCCTGCTCGCCACCAACTTCTTCTGCTGCGCCACGCATTCCGGCCCCATCATCCACACCGTGAGCTACGCCGTCACCTGCGGCATCCCGCTGATGGCGGCGGTGACGATCTACAGCATCGAGGGGCTCGCCGGGCTCGGCGGCCGCATCGCCTTCGGCCTGCTCGGCGACCGCTTCGGCGCCAAGCGCGTGCTCGTTCTCGGCCTGCTCGCGCAGGCGTTCGGCGCGCTCGCCTACGTGGTCGTGCGCGACCTCGCCGCGTTCTATGCGGTCGCGGCCACCTTCGGCTTCCTCTATGCCGGCACCATGCCGCTCTACGCCGCGATCGCGCGTGACAACTTTCCGCAAGGCATCATGGGCACGGTGATCGGCGGCACGGCGATGGCCGGCAGCCTCGGCATGGCGACCGGCCCGCTGGCCGGCGGCCTGATCTACGACAGCTTTGCGAGCTACACTTGGCTCTATGTCGGCTCGTGGGTGATGGGCCTCGGCGCTGTCATGATGATGATGACCTTCCGGCCGTTTCCCAAGCCGGTGTCGCAGCCTGGCGCCGTGCCCATGCAAGCGCCGGCCTGACGCTGCTGCATCGCACCTTCACGCGCGCCGTCGGAATCGAACAACAACGCTTGATCCCCCGGCAGGAACTGTGATGTCGCAGCCGGGTTGGGCGGCGTGGAGTTCAACCGGATGGAGATCGGATCCATGAAGAAGACCCAGCTCGCCATTGCCACCCTCGTCGCCGCCACCCTCGCCGCCGTCCCGCTCGCCGCGCAAGCGAAGCACCACAAGAAGCACAACGCCGCGGCGTCGACCACCTCGTCGCAGACCACCGGCAGCAACATGAAGTCCGGCCGCGATTCCACCTCGTCGAGCCAGGGCAATGTCGGCCCGGGCACGAACCAGGCGGGAAGCATGGGGAAGTAACAAGCCGGGCACTTTCGTTCAGCGACGGGAAAGCAGCGCTGGCCTTCCCGTCGCCGCTGGACAGCATTCTTTTCCAGACGGCGTGTTGCAGACCTTGCTGCCATCGTTGGCGCTTGATGCTAAACGAACGTTCAGTGACGTCAGTGATCGCCGTGTTGCGAATTCGTGCGGTGGAGGTGCATCGTCGATGTTGGCGAGGGGGCGAGATTATTATCTCGGGCTGAGACGCCGCTATGAGCCGGACGTCGCCAAGCTTGTCATCGTCGCGGAATCGCCGCCGGCCTCAGGAAAATACTTCTATGACTCGGCCGGCTCGATCAGCGAGCCGTTGTTCACGGCCCTCATGCGCCAGATGGGAGCCACCCCTGCGACGAAAGAAGAGGGGCTGCGACAATTTCAGCGCAAGGGATGGGTGCTGGTCGATGCGACCTACCAGCAAGTGGACAAGCTGCCGAAAGACGCGAGTCAGGATAGGAATGCGTTGATCGAAGACGATTACCCGCTGCTCGTCGCGGACCTATCCAGCCTTGTGTCGGATCGCGGCGTTCCCCTGATCTTGATCAAGGCAAACGTCTGCCGGATTCTGGAGCCTCGACTGACAAAGGACGGCTTCAACGTGATCAACGCCGGCCGCCCGGTCTATTTTCCGAGCACGGGACAGCAGAAAAGGTTCGAGCAGCAGTTCGCCGACGTCCTGAGGTCGGCTGACTGAGGTTTGACGGTCAAGGGCGAGGCACTGGTCGGCGATGTGCCGTCACTCTCGGTCAGCATCCCCCATCTTGCGTGGGTCCAGCAGGTGACGGCAACGTGCGATGCACGCTGCCGATCATTTCGACGCCTCCTTGATCTTGTGCTCCAGATGCCCGGTGCCGTGATCCCTACGCAGCTGGCTCAGCGAGGTCTCGTTGAGCTGAAGCAGCACGTCGCTGAGTTTGGTCGAATCCGGATAACCGGCCGCGAACGACTTTCCGTAGATCTTGCGCAACGTGCCGACCAGCGTGTTGCCATGCTTCCTGCTGATCTCGCCATCCTTGTCGCGGTGGCGGCCGTCGAGGCCCGGTTCCTTCATGCGTCTCTCCCCTGATGCGGCTGGTGCCGTAATGCGACTTGCGCGCTTAGGAAGGGGAGCCTGCGCTCAATCGATGCGATTGGCAATGCTGCGGCGTGATACGCGGGGTTCACGCGCGGTGCACCAAGAGAATCTGCGAATGAGTTGCTTGTCATACCGGGCTCCGTCCTTCCTGCGCGGCCGCAACCGCCTCGACTCGGCGAAGGCTCGGGCATGCACGTCGTTCAATCATGTTGGTCGAAGTGAATGGCCGGGACGGAGCCAGGCTATGACGGTGGAAAGATATCTGGGCGGAAACCCGGGTTCTTGGATGCGATCGCCGGGCCGCTCGACGCTGGCCAAAAATCCCTCGTTCTTTTTATCGGAAATCATGCTTTACTCCGTTCATCCCGCCTCATGCAGAGGGCGTACGCGTCGTCACGATACGTGGAGGTGGGCTGCGATGGACGTGGATGCTGCGCCAGACGAGCGCTTGCGTCGCGGACGGCGAAGTCGTGTGGTCCCGGCCTCCCGATGCTGAGGTCAAGCCTGCTGTTGATGCGCAAGCGTCGCGCGGGCGATGGGGGCAAGAAAGCCCGGTCCCCAAGGAGAGCACGAAGGACACCGTTAAAACTGATCGCGCAGGGAGGGCCGGGTCGTCCGGCTGGACCTGTGGTACCTGCCGCCTGCATTTTTTTTCGCAGGCGGGCCACGGGCCTCAGTCGAGGTCCGGCTCTCCCTGCGCCTCTCGTGTTTCGAGACGCGCGCGACCAACGCATTCCTCGGACTCATCGAGCCGCGAGACCGCGCGCGCACGCCTGAACCGACCGCAAGTGGCTGTTTGACATCTGAATGACGTGACGATGCTTGTCTGCGCCCGTGACAACGCCGAGCAGCGTCGGGCCGAACCCACGGATAGGAGACGCGGTCAGTCGCAGTGCGTCTCAAGAAGCGTGACGCGGTCAGAAACCGGGTCACGCATCGGTCTCGTACCCCCGCGGGGACAGCGACAAACCCGATGACAACGAGATGCTCTACGCCGCCGGCATATGCAGCAGGATTGGCCCCAGTGATGGAGAGCTCCACTCGGCAAACGACGATTGCAGAAGGATATCGAAACAGTATCACGTTGAGGTTGTATTGAGAAGGCTTGGGTGTACAATCTCGTGATGCCAGATTTCCGATGGGAACGACGGGCTTCCCAATAGTTCTGCTGGCTGAGAGAGGGTTGTGCCGGCATGCCTCTCATCGTCTATCCGCATTGCGACATGCACGTCGCGCTGAAGAAGCCCGCGACCAAGGTGCTGCCGTTCCGCGTGTTCGACCAGGATCTGCCGAACGGCTCGACGACCTACACGCTGACCGACGTCACCGCGGACTGCAATTTTCGAATCCTGGCGCCGTACAACCCGGTCGGGTCCCGGCTGACCAGCTTCGTGACAATCGATCCTGCGGCGCGCACCATCACCGGCGACGACGTCGGCACCAACCTCGTGGTGATCGAATACGGCCCCGGCTACATCGTCGCGCGTATCCAGGTGCACGACGATGTGCTCGGCTGGTGGTTCGGCAACTCCTCGATCACCACGGCGCTGCATCCGACGGTCGCCCACAGCCAGCCGACGCTGTGCGCGCTGTTCAGCGACGATCCGACCGGGACCGATCTCGTCGGCGACATCACCGGGCACGGCTTCGTCACGCTCAGCTCGGCAAGTCCCGGTACCTTCGTGGTGGCAAATACGAACAATGAGGGACGGTTGAGGGGCGTGAGCGAGGGGGCGGCCCAGCTCGACGGCAGCTTCCTCGGTGTCAACCAGAGCCTGCCGGTGAAGGTGGTCGACTACGCCAAGATCCGCGACAACATCTCAACGGTGCGCGCCGGCGACCTCGCCAATGCCGCCGAGATGCACAACATCCTGTTCCTCGCCGAAGGCTTTCGCGCGTCCGAGAAGGACAAGTTCGACAAGATCGTGCAGGAAGCGGCGGACGGTCTGTTCTCGCAGAAGCGCCACGAGCCCTACGGCACGCTCGCGGGCAGTTTCAACGTATTCAAGGCGTTCCAGGCGTCGGAAGAGCAGGCGGTGACCTGCGGCTGGCGCGTCAACGACGAGGAGACCTCGGAGCTTAGCAGGGGCGGACCGATTCCGTGGAATTACAGCGTTTCGGACGACAAGAGCATCTACGAGGTCGGCGAGCTCGTGGCCCGCGTCGGCCTGCCGCTCCGCAACGAGACTGCGACGCCGGCGCAATTGAAGGCGCGCTGGGCGGGTCAGTCGCTGCCCAACTACGATGCGGCGAAGGTCAACGACACCCTGATCGAAGCGTGGAGGAAGCAGAAATCGCTCGGCATCCTGGAGGCACGTGACACTTTCTACGGCCTGATGCTCGGCTCCCGCTGGGGCGACCGGTCGGCAAAGTCCGGGGCCGCTTTGACGATGCCGGCGGCGGATGCGGCGGGCGATGCCAACCTCGCGCCACTGATCGCCCGCGCCTATCAGTTCTTCAAGCCGGCCAGCGTCACCCGGCACCTTGCCCCGGATCCGCGCCGGCATCCGCCGGAGCTCGCTCGGAACGGCCGCGCGAACGTTGCGGCGCCGATCATGGCCTACCTGTCCGGACTGCGGCTCGGGTCGTCGCCGCATACCGCGCTCGGCGCCGAGTGGATACCGGACGGCACCTTCAAGCGCAGCCGCGGCCTGATCGCCATGATCACCAACGAGGACATGATCGGCGGCACCAATTTCAACCAGTCGACCGTGACCGCCAATTCGTTGCAGAGCCTGAAGACGCTCGACTTCGAATATCCTGCGACCAACACGGCGACGAAGAAGGTGATGCGGCGCAAGCCTGCCAGCGACATCGACGCCGACCTCACCGATATCATCGACACGGTTGCGCACGAATTCGGCCATTCCTTCAATCTCGGCGACGAATACGAAACCAGCGCCGAAGACAATGCGACCGCTTCGAGCGAGTACGATAACATCGTCGCGCTCGCCGACATCTTTCAGGATCCGAGCTACGCCGCCAACCACTCCCGTCTGGTCGATCCGTCCAAGGTGAAATGGTTCGAACTTCTCAGGGTCCAGCTTTCGGCCAAGCTGACCCAGGCTTCGACCCAGCAGGGTGGCTCGATCGAGGTCAGGATCGACCCGCGCCAGATCCCGCGCTGGGTGCAGGCGAAGGCGGCCGGCCGCCAGGCGTTTCTCCGCCGCATCCAGATCACGGCGATCGGCCAGCAACTGCCACTCACGTTCACCGATTCCGATTACCTCGTCAGACTCGACATCGGCGACATCGACCAGAACCTCGGCTCGATCCGGCTCGGCGGGCTGGAATTGCCGCCGGCGCCGTTTCCCGTGTTTCCGAAAGGCTCGCTGCTGTTCGTGCCGCGCCGCGACGATGCGGACGCGCTGGTCTATGTGGTGGAAAAGAAGGTGCGCGACTTCATCACAGGCAACCATCTGCCGCTCAACAAGGATACCGACACCGCTCATGTGAACGACGAGGCCGACGACCCGAAGGACATCCCGAATTTCAAGCCGCCATGCAAGGCGCAGCGGCTGGTCGGCCTGTACGAAGGCGCAAACAACTTCACCGGGCTGGTCTATCGTCCGGCCGGCGACTGCAAGATGCGGAACAGCAGCGGCACCTTTTGCCATGTCTGCAAATGGCTGATCACCAACCGCATCGATCCCGCACTGCACGACGTCGTCGACCGCGAATTCTATCCGGAGGCCAAGAAGAATGGCTGAACCGGGCGCCCTCGAAACGATCGTCGCCGAGATCGGCAAGCTGCTGCTGCCGCTGCGGGCGGCGGTGGAGTCGCCGGCCGCGTTCCAGGGCCTGCTGCTCAAGCTGGGCTGGGATTCCGACGTAATTCCGAAGCCGATCGCCGATCTCGCGGTCGACTTGCAGCTGCTGTTCGATCGGCTCCAGGCGCTGGTCGGCGGTGGGCTGTCGCTCGACGGCGAAGTGGCGTCCGACGGCGAGACGACGGTCGTGTCCGGCTCGCTCGAAGACGCCTTCAAGACCATCGAGGCGATCGCCGGCGTCGTGCAGGCGATCGACGACCTCGTCTCGGCGCCCGGCGGTGCATTTTCGGCGACGCTGAACGCCGATAATTTCAAGGGCGAGTTTCCGGGGCAGCTCGTCGGCTATCTCTTCATCACCTATCTGCGCAACCATCATCCGGGCATCGGTTTCGCGCTGCAGGCGCTCGGCGTCATCCGCACCCGCTATACCGCGCCCGCCGGTAACCGCCCGGACTACATCGACTACAGGTTCAGCTTCCCGGACCTGCCGAAGATCGTCTCCGACCCGGTGACACTGTTCGAGAACGCCTTCGGCTGGGGCACCGACAGCTTCGACTTCTCCAGCTTCGCGCGGCAGATCGACAGCCTCGCGACCGGGCTCGGGCTCGACGTCCGGATGGTGGAGGTGCCGGATCGGGTCGCGCGCGCGCTCGAAGGCGGCCCTCCGATCGGGCGTGCCGCCGTGCGCAAGCGGCTCCGCTTGGTGTTCTTCGAGCGGGCGCGCGACGCGGGACGGCTATCGGCCGAGCTCGGACTGTTCCCGCTGCCAAAGTCCGGGAGCAAGAAGCCGGGCTTCGCGCTGCTGCCGTCGTTCAGCGGGCTGCTGTCGGTGCGGATGCAGCTCGGTCCGACGATCGCGGCGACGATCTCGAGCGACCTCGATCTCACCGGCGGTGTCGGCCTGATGGTGCGGCCGGGCAGCGGCATCGACATGGTGATCGGCTTCGCAGGCAGCGGCGCGCCGACGTCGGCCAAGGGCACCGCGCGCGTCGAAGTGGAATACTCCGTCGCCTCCGGCAGCCCGACCATCGTTCTCGGCACCGGCGAGGGCACGCGGCTCGAATACCAATCGGTGAGCGGTGCCGGCGGTTTCACACTGGTGGCGGGCAAGGACGTCGAGGTGTTCGCCGAGGCGGACCTCAAGGGCCTCGCTTTCGTCCTCGACGCGTCCGGCTCGGACGGCTTCATCTCGACCATCCTGTCGGGCATCTCGACGCGGTTCGAGTTCGATCTCGGCCTCGGCGTCGCCTATCCGCGCGGCGTGTATTTCCGCGGCACCTCGCATCTCGAGATCCAGATCCCAGCGCATATCGACCTCGGTCCGATCCAGGTGCAGGGACTGACGCTCGCGGTGACACCGTCGGCTGACGGCCTCCCGATCGATATCGGCGCGACGCTGAAGGCGGCGCTCGGTCCGCTGGTCGCGGTGGTGGAAAACATCGGGCTGCGGACCGATCTCGCTTTTCCGGGGAGCGGCGGCAACCTCGGCCCGATCGATCTATCCTTCGGCTTCAAGCCACCGAACGGCGTCGGGCTGTCGATCGATGCCGGGGCGGTGAAGGGCGGCGGCTATCTCTTCATCGATCCGGACCGCGGCGAATATGCCGGCGCGCTGGAACTGAAGATCCTCGACTTCCTCTCGGTGACGGCAATCGGCGTCATCACCACCAAGATGCCGGACGGGTCAAAGGGCTTTTCCTTCATCGCCATCATCGCGGTCGAGTTCAATCCCGGATTGCAGCTCGGTTTCGGCTTCACCCTGCTGGGAGTCGGCGGACTGGTCGGGCTCAACCGCTCGATGGACCTCGACGCGCTAGTCAACGGCGTGCGCGCCGGCTCGCTGGACTCGGTGCTGTTCCCGCACGACGTCGTCGCCAACGCGCACCGGATCATCTCCGACCTCCGTACATTCTTCCCGCCAGAGCAGGGGGCCTTCCTAATCGGCCCGATGGCGAAGTTGGGCTGGGGCACGCCGACGCTGATCAGCCTGTCGCTCGGGATCATCATCGAGATTCCCGGCAACATAGCCATCATCGGCAAGTTGACGGTGGCGATCCCGGACGAGCGGCTGCCGCTCATCATCATCCAGGTCGCCTTCATGGGCGCGATCGAGTTCGACAAGAAGCGCGGCTGGTTCTTCGCCATCCTGTACGAATCCCGCGTGATCTTCATGCCGCTCGACGGCGGCATGGGCGTGCTCGCGTCGTTCGGCGGCGACGCCACTTTCATCGTCTCCGTCGGCGGCTTCCACCCGGCCTACAATCCACCGGCGCTGCCGTTCCCGCCGATCCCCCGGATCGCGATCAACATTCTCAACACGCCGGTGGCCCGCATCCGGGTCGACGCCTATTTCGCGGTGACGTCGAACACCGTGCAGTTCGGCGCACATGCGGAGCTGTATTTCGGCGTCTCGATCGCCAACATCGAGGGCCATCTCGCCTTCGACGCGCTGTTCCAGTTCTCGCCGTTCTATTTCATCATCACGATCTCTGCCTCGCTGTCGGTGAAGCTGTTCGGCGCGGGGCTGTTCAGTATCCGCTTCCGCGGCTCGCTCGAAGGCACATCGCCCTGGCACGTCGAGGGCACCGGGAGCATCTCGCTGCTGTTCTGGGACGTCGACGTCGACTTCTCCCACACCTGGGGCGACAAGGAGGACACCAGCCTGCCGCCGGTCTCCGTGCTGCCCCTGCTGGTGGCGGAATACTCGAAGGCGGAGAATTGGACTGCCGCGCTGCAGAACAGCAGCAGGCTGTTGGTGACGCTCAAGACCGTGGACGCGGGCTCCGATCTTGTCCTGCATCCGGTCGGTTCGCTCAAGATCACCCAGCGTGCGATCCCGCTCGGCATCACCCTCGACAAGATCGGCGCGCAGCGCCCGGACGACGCCAATTACTTCTCGGTTGCGACCGCGACGTCGGGCATCGAGAAGCGCGCCACCATCCGGGAGTCGTTCGCGATCGCCCAGTTCAAGGACCTCAAGGACGGCGAGAAGCTCAGCGCGTCCGACTACGAGGCCGAGGAGGCGGGGCTGGAGCTGTCGGTCACTGGCAACCAGGCAAAGACCAGCTATGTCACCAAGCGCATCGCCCGCTACGAAGAGATCATCGTCGACAACAATTTCAAGCGGGCACGCCGGCGCTTCGTCACGCTCATCTCCGGGCTGTTCACGCACTTCCTGGCCAACAACGCCGTGGCGCGGTCCGAGATCTCGGCGAAGTCGCGCGATCTGAAGCACGTATTCGACGACAAGATCGCGGTCGATCAGACGTCCTATGTGGTGGTGAGCCTGGCCGACAATTCGCCGATCGCCGGCGCGCCTGCGTCGTTCCAATCGCGCGCCAGCGCCGGTGAATTCATGGCGGCGGAGGCGCGACGCAATCCGAACTTCACCAGCGAGGCCCATATCGTGCGCCCGCACGAGATGAAGCGCGCGGCGTAGCGGAGGCACGATGATGGCGGGCGATCCGGCGAGGCGGCGGGGAGGAGCGGGATGAGCGACACGATCGGCACCTATTCCTTCCTGCCCTGGCTGCGGCTCGGCGTGGCGAACAGCATCACGGCGTCCGACAACGACAACTCGGTGGCGCTGCGCGCGACGATCAGGGTCGACTTGTCGCTGGCCGGGCGGCCGGTCCAGGGCGACACGGATCTGACGGCGACGATTTCGCGCGATGTCGCGCTCTATGGTCCCGGGGACATCGTCGGCATCGATCCGATGGCGGTGGTGAAGGTGGAGCCGCGCGACTGGATCACCAATTTCGAGCCGAACTACCTGCCCTTCGTTGAGTTCTACGACGAGGATTTTCCGTGGCGCTACACGCCAGCGGCGCCGGACGAGTCGCGCCACCGGCTGCGCCCGTGGCTCGCACTCCTGGTGCTCGAGGTGGAGGAGTTCAAGGAAGTCGCGGTGTCGTCGGCGCGGCCGCTGCCGGCGATCGAGGTGACGGGCGATCCGGCCTCGGTATTTCCGCCCGCCGACCAGCTTTGGGCCTGGGCGCACGTCCACGTCAACCGCGACCTGATCCAGCAGGACGGCGTGGTGGAATCGACCAATGCGGACCAGGCGAGGGCGCGACTGGAGAGCCTGCTGGCCAGCAATCCGGACTACGCCTATTCGCGCGTCCTGTCGCCACGTCAGTTGAAGCCGAATACGTCCTACCATGCGTTCGTGGTGCCGACCTTCGAGAGCGGCCGTCTCGCCGGCCTCGGAATCGCGCCGGCGGCGAATCCCGCACTCTTCGCCACCCTGTCGGCCTGGGCGGACTATACCGACCGGCCGTTCCCGACGCTGCATCCGGTGTACAAGCGGTGGTACTTCAAGACTGGGACGGTGGGCGATTTCGAGTACCTCGTCCGCCTGTTGAAGCCGCGTCCGCCGGACTCGCGGCTCGGCCGCCGCGACATGGACACGCAGACGCCCGGCTCCGGGATGCCGCCCATCGCGGTCGCCGGGCTCCACGGGGTGCTGCGGCTCGGCGGCGCGCTCAAGGTGCCGGACGAGGCGCTGACCGGCGCGCAGGAGGCGGAAGCCGCGGCCTACGAGGGCTGGGACGAACCCTACGCGCACGAATTCGAGAAGGCGCTGGCGGGCTTCGTCAACCTGACCGACGACTATGCCCGCGAAGGCGCGCCCGACCCGGTGATCACGCCGCCGCTGTACGGCCGCTGGCACGCGCTCACCGAACGGCTGCTTGAGGAGGCGGACGGCAGCGACGCGCCGCAGCCGCGCAACTGGGTGCACGAGCTCAATCTGGACCCGCGGTTTCGCGTTCCCGCCGCGTTCGGCACGGCGGTCGTGCAGAAGAATCAGGAGGCCTATATGGACGCCGCCTGGGACCAGGTCGGCGACATCCTTGCGGCGAACCGGCGGATCAGGCTGGCGCAATTCGCCAAGGCCGCGGCCGCGATCTGGCATGCGCGCCATCTCGGGCCGCTGAAGGATCTCAGTGCGGAACGCGGGCTGACAATGATGGCGCCGGTGCAGCGCCGGGTGATCGCCGACGGCTTCACGCTGCGCCATCGGCTCAAGGAAAGCACGGTGCCCCGCGCGGCGCTGTCCGCGCCGTTCCGGCGCGCGGTCCGGCCGCGCGACCAGCTCGCGGCGACGCTCGGCTTCGACTCGCCGAAAGGCGCCGAAGAGCTGCTGGAGAAGATCAATCGCGGCGAGGTCAGCGCGGCGCCGCCGCGGGTCACCCCGGAAGCCTTGCCGGTGGTGGAGGATGTCGCCGCGCAGCTTCAGCCGAAGTCGCTGCCCGCGGAGCTGACCAACTGGCTCACCAAGCACCGCTGGGCGAAGTGGGTCCTACTGGTCGTTCTGCTGCTGCTCGCCGTGCTGCTGCTGGCCGTCGCCGTCCCGCTCGCGATCGTGGTCGCGGCAGCGGCGCTGGCGCTGTTCCGATGGCTGGTGCGGCTGGAGAAGCAGGCCGGCATCGCGACCGGCGTGTTGCCGCAAGGGGCTTCGCCCGAGATCATCGACGCGCTGCCGGGCTTTCCGTCGTTCACCATCCGCGATCCCGATCCCGCCGCGCCTGAGCCTGTCGGCGGCGCTTCGTCCGCCGACAGCCCGGAGGCGGCGCGCTTCAAACTGGCCCTCAAGGATCTCAACCGGCTGCTCACGGTCAGCGCCGATCTCGGCAAGCCGCCGTTGCGCAAGCCGATCGACATCGCCGCGCTCGGAGCGTCGACCTTCGCTGCGATTGATCCCGACAAGACGGTGCCCGCCTTCACCTTCTCCTCGATCACCATTCCGCCGCGAGTGCTGGCCATCAACGGGATCGCGACGCTGCTGCAGCCGGAAGTGTTCAAGCCTGTGATGGCATATCCGGAAATCGACCTGCCGATGTACAAGCCGCTTCTCGGTCTGTCCGACGAGCACTTCCTGCCGAACATCGACAAGATTCCGCAGAACACGATCACGCTGCTCGAGACCAATCAGCGTTTCATCGAGGCCTACATGGTCGGCCTCAACCATGAATTCGCCCGCGAGCTGCTGTGGCGCGAATATCCCACCGACCAGCGCGGCAGCTGCTTCCGCCAGTTCTGGGACCCGAGCGGCGTGATCGACCGGGAGGGCCTGTCGAAGGACGAACTGCGCGAAAAGCTCCGCGATATTCCGCCGCTCCACACCTGGTCGCTGTTCTCCAAGCTCGGCGATCACGACCATCGCGAGAAGCCGGGCGAGAACGAGGAGGAAGTCGTCCTCGTCATCCGCGGCGAGCTGCTGAAGAAATATCCCACCGCGGTGATCTACGCCCAGAAGGCGCGCTGGCAGCGCGACGACGGCGGCGCGATCAATCCCCGCGTCGAGCGGGTGCTGGAGACCGACGGTCCGGTGGAAGACCGCCTGCGCACACCGCTCTACGAAGCCAAGGTCGATCCCGACATCACCTTCATTGGCTTCGACCTGACCTCGAAGGAGGCAAAGGGAGGCACCGGCCGCGGCAATTCGACGGCGCCGGGCTGGTTCTTCGTCATCAAGGAGCGGCCCGGCGAGCCGCGCTTCGGCCTCGATATTTCTCGCGACGGGCCGCTCAACGTCTGGAACGACCTCGCCTGGCCTGACGTGCTGTCCGACGCCGACAAGGGCTTTCTGCAGATCAGGCCGGGCGGGCCGACCCTCACCCTGGACGATCCGGTGGCGCCGGAGCTGCAGGAGAAGAAACAACAGTACGACGAGGACAAGGCGCTACGCTGGCATCCGGACAGCAACTCCGCGGAGCTCGCCTACATCCTCTACCAGGTTCCCGTGCTGGTCGCGGTGCACGGCAGCGAGATGCTGCCGAACTGATCGCGCAGCGGACACGACAGGGGGCGGCGGAGGCGAAATGTCCGAGTTCGATGATATCCGCAAGGAGCTGGAAGCGTCGCGCGCCGCGGCCGATGCGACGTCGCGCGAGATCGGCCGACTTCGCCACACCCGCGCGCGGCTGATCCGCGACCGCGCACGGGCCGCGCGCGTCAGCAAGGGCGCCGATGATCCGGCGCTGGCGGCGATCGACAAGGAGACCAAGGCGGCGGCCTCCGAGATCGAGCGGCTGGGCGGCGCGCTGAAGGCGGCGAAGGACGAAGTGGTCCGCAATATCGGGCTGTTTGCGAACTTCACCGACCCACGCCGCAACATCGGCCTGCTGTCCGATCAGACGCCGATCCTGCTGATGCCGCTGCGGATCGAAACGCGCTTCAAGCAGGTGGCGGAATTCGGCGGCGACCGCGACGAGCTGTGGGTCCGGGTTTATCCGGACGACATCGCCGTCGACAGCTTCGAGGAAGCGTTGTCGGAAGACGAGGTGAAGCGCGTCCAGGCCTATTGGGCCGACGTCTGGCGGGCGAACCACGACACCGCCGGGGAGCGGGCCGCCTGGCGAACGCTCGTGAGCGGACAGGGCTCGGGGCGGTCCTACTACGTGACCCAGACTCATCGTCCGCTCAACGAGGCGGCGCGACCGGCCAGGGTGGAAGGCGTGCCGACCGTGATCCTGACGGTGGTGACCAGCGCGCCGCTGGCCGATCCCGAGCGAGGTACGGTCAGCGCATTCTGGATCGCGCTGTGGCGCGCCGGCACGGACGTGGCCGCGCAGACGGACGCGATCGCCGCGCTCGACAACGCGCTCGGGGCCGAGCGCGCCGCGGCGGTCCGTGAGGCGTACCGGCCGCGGAATCTCGCCGACGCGCCGCCCGAGGGCGCGGACCGCGCGACCACCACGGTCATCGCCGCGTATCTGGAGTTTCCCGCCGCGGACGCCACGCCGATGCGCGAGACCGGCTGGTCGCAGCCGGCGACCGCGCGGACCTTGCCTGATCGTCTCGTCCTGCTCGGCTACAACGGCGGAACGCTCGAACTCGAGCAACTCGGAAAACCGATTCCGTCGCCGCTGCCGGTCACGCCGTCGCCGACCGGAACGGACGACGCGTCGGTCGCGCACGACGGCGACGACATCACGTTCGGTCCGGAGCTCGAATGGGTGCGCAACTTCGACCGCGCCGTCGAGACCGGCATGGGATTCCGGGTGCCGCTAACGCCGCCCGCCTTCCGCCGCGGCTTCGATCAGTTGATGGTGCTCGGTGTACGGCTCGGGGCCGATGCAGACGCCGGCCGGGTCGCGCTGGAGCAGTTGTTCGCCCATCATCATCAGTCGAAGGCCGGGTTCTCGATCCTGCCGCAGGGCCAGCCGACCAACAACGTCGAGGGCGAGGGCGCCGCCTACAGCTGGCGCGAGGAGTCCGACGTCAGCTTCGATCACTACTTCGGCACTCCGCCCCTGGACCCCGACGGATGGTTCGAGCGGACAGACGGACGCTGCCTCGCCGCCACGCTCGGTCTCGATCCGGCCGCGCTGGCGGCGATCCCCTTCTACCATCGCCACGACGTCAACGACGCCCGCGCCATGAACACGGCACTGTGGCCGGCTACGCTCGGTTACTTCATGGAGAGCATGCTTCATCCGGTCTTCGACGATTCGACGGTGGAGCGGACCCGCGACTTCTTCGTTCGGCACGTGTCGGCACGCGGGCCGATGCCCACGATCCGCGTCGGTCGTCAGCCTTACGGCATCCTGCCGGCGACGCCGCGCTCGCGCATCCAGTGGATCTTCGCGGGGGCGAACGTCGCAGTCGGAGCCGCGCACGCGCCGGACGATCCGGAATTACGGTTTCTGACGCGGTTGTATCAGTTGCTGCGCAAGGTCGAGGCCGACCTCGAGCCGCTGATGTCGCGGGTGTCCTACATCGGCAAGCCGGGCGGCGACCGTCATCAGATATTGCTCGATGTCCTCGGTCTGCACGCCGGATCGGTGGAATTCCAGCAGCGCTTCGCCGAAAGCTTCAAGGAACTGTACAACCGCCTCGCGATGCAGGGGGCGGGCGGCGCCTTGGTCGCGCTCCTGCTCGCCGCGGGCTATGTCGGAAGCGGGCTCGATCTGCTGAAGCAGCTCGGCTACACGCCGCCCGAGGGGATCGAGGTGCCGGACATCCTCGAGAAACTCTTTCTCAAGGCGCCCAACCAGCTCAAGGGCCCGCTGATCGACGACCGTCCGTTGTCGGAGACCGAGCAGATCCGCGCCTACACCGCCGGCGGCGACAACTACATCGGCTGGCTGATCAAGGCTGCGGCGACCTCACACGATGCGCTGCGGCTGCAGCAGGGCTTCACCCAGCGCCCGAACGCGCTGCTGTATCTCATGCTGCATCACGCGCTCGACCTGAGCTTCGTCGAGACCAGCATCCGCCTGTTCTTCAATGCCGGGCTGATCGGCGAGACCGAGTTGAAGGCGGCGCGGCGCGAGCCGAAGTTCTTTCAGGTCGAGGAGGCGAGCCTCGCCGTGCCGGCTGCGGCCGGCGGCAGCCGCTGGCGCTACCTCCACCGCAGCGACGCCGCGGTCACCGGAACGGGACTGAGGACGGTCGGCGAGTTCATCCCGACGGTGCTGACCTCGATGGTCGCCACCGCGTATCTCAAGCGCCAGCTCGATGCGCTCGAATGGCTGAAGAGGTCCCCGACGGCGGTTCTTGAACGGGTGTTCGTCGAGCATCTCGACCTCTGCACCTACCGGTTCGACGCCTGGTACGGCGGCATCATGAGCCGCCAACTGGAACGGATGCGCTATCCGCACGGTGCCGGCCGGGGGACCGCTCAGCCGGGCGCACCGGCCGGCGAGGCGAAGACCGGGATCTATCTCGGCGCCTATGGCTGGCTCGAGAACGTCAAGCCGGAGTTCAAGAAGCTGACGGCGGTCGAACTGCCGGCAAACCTCGCGGCGATCTTCGCCGATCCGGATGCGCCGCCGCTGATGCGCGACCGCAGCAACCAGGGCTACATCCACGCGCCGTCGCTGAACCAAGCGGTGACCGCCGCGGTGCTACGCAACGGCTATCTGTCCAACGCCACGCCCGACAATCCCGGCAGCCTCGCCGTCAATCTCAGCTCGGAACGAGTCCGCATCGCGCTGTCGATCATCGAGGGAATGAAGGGCGAGCAGAGCCTCGGCGCGCTGCTCGGCTACCAGTTCGAGCGCGGCCTGCACGACCGCCACGACGTCGAAGTGGACGGGTTCATCTACGACCTCCGCAAGGTGTTCCCGCTGGTCGGCGACCGGCTGAGTCCGACGCATACCGGCCGGCTCGACGCGTTCGGTCGGCGACTGCGGATCAACCGGGTGGAGGCGCGCAACGTCATCGACGGCTTTGCTTTGGTCGAGCACATCAAGACCAGCGGCGTGAGCAGCTACCCGTTCGGCCACGATGCCGACCTGCCGGCGGCGAGCCCGCAGCAGGCCGCGGCGATCACCGCCGAGGCCGCGCGGATTGCCGACATCGCCGACGCGGTCGCCGACCTCGCGATGGCAGAGAGCATGCATCAGGTGGTGCAGGGCAATTACGACCGCGCCGGCGCCGTGCTCGACACCTACTCGAAGGGAAAATTCCCGGCGACCCCCGACGTGGTGCGCACGCCGCGGTCGGGGGTGACGCTGACCCATCGGGTGGCGCTGCATCTCAAGGCCGGGCTCGACCCGAACGACGGCGCGCTGACATCGCCGCGGGCGAAGGCGGAGCCCGCGCTCAACGCCTGGCTCGCGGGCATTCTGCCGCCGCCGGCAGCGGTCGCCTGCTCGGTGACGGTCACCGACCCGCTCGATCTCTCCTCCGTCACCTACAACGTGACGCAGGCCGATCTCGGCCTGCTGCCGATCGACCTGCTGTATCTGCTCGATCCGGACAACGATCCAGCCGCCAAGGCGCTCGACGATCTGATCGAAGCGCATGTGACCGCCGTCCATGCACCGCGCCCGGACGCAATGCTGACGATCGCCTACCGCGAGAGGATTGCGGCGATCGCCGGGCATGTGCCGCTGTTCGAACTGTCGGCGTTGGTGCGGCATCTCAGAAGCCTGCTACTGCGTTCACGTCCGCTCAAGGCGAGCGACATGGCGATGGCCGGCGAGGCGAACGAGGCGGTCGATCTCGACGCGGCGCTCGCGCGCGAGCGGGCAACGCTGCCGCGCGATCTGCTCGCCGCGCGGCTTGCGGATCTCGACGCCTTCCGTACGGCGCTGCAGGCCCGCCTCGACGCCAAGCAGGAGACCCAGATCGCCACGGAGATCGAGCAGACGATCACCGGCTTCGTGTCGGTGATGCAGGGTCTCGGTCCGTTCGCGGCGTTGCAGACCGGTACCGGTGCCGTCTACGCCGACCGGCGGCGGATCTTCTCCCAGTTGCACGCCGCACTCGCCGGCTACATCGCTCGATGGACCAGGCAACTCGCCGAGTTCGACGCACGCATACTCGCCTACGACGCTGATTCCGGCGCGCCGGACGCGGCGAAGTTCCTGGCGCTGCGGGTGGCCGAAAAGCTGATCGCGACCACGGCGACCGACCCTCTACCGGCGCAGCCGGACGATTTCCGCGACGATCTCATGAGCGGCAAGCGCGCCGCCTTCGTTGGACAGCGCGCCGTTCTGATCATGCTCTACGACAATGCGTCCGATCTCGCCGCCTTGCATGACGGCATCGAGGCGTCGAAGGCTGCGAACGCCGCGTTCGACGCGGCGGCGATCGACATCGCGGCACAGCGCACGGCGATCGTCGCCCTCGCAGAGGACATGGCGAAGCGCACCGCCGCGCTCGCGCTCGAACTGACGACGCGTCTGCCGGCGATCCAGGCCCGGCTCGATCAATACGATGCCGCGGCGGAGGCGAAGAACAAGATCGAGGCGTTGACCGCGGCGGCGAAGCTGCTGTTCGGCGAAGATTTCAAGATCGTTCCGGATTTCGGTCTGCCAGCGGCGCAGGCCGGTGAATGGAGCAACGCCTGGGGCGCGGGGGCGCAGGCGGACGAGACCATTCTCGGGTTCCTCAAGACGACGATCGGACGCCGCTTTCCGCTCGACGACTGGTTCACGGGCGTCGCGCGGGTGCGGTCGAAGCTGCACGATCTGGAAGCTTCGCAGCACCTCGCCGACGCGTTCACGGGGGCGGGCGTCGCGCTGCAGGCGCTGCAATTTCCGCATCGCCCCGAGTTGCCGTGGCTCGGACTCGAATTCCCGGAGACCGATGCCGACGGAAAGCCGTTCGTGATCGACGAGGACAAGCTGCTCTATACCGCGCATTTCGCCGAAAGCTTGGATCCGGCGCGGCGGCAACTCGGGCTGTTGCTCGACGAGTGGACCGAAGTGATCCCGCGCCCGACCGAGGATACCGGTCTGGCGTTCCACTTCGACCGGCCAAACGCCGAACCGCCGCAGACTCTGCTGCTGGCGCTGCCGCCGAAATTTGTCGGCTCGTGGCAGTGGCAGGATCTCGTCGACACGGTACGCGAGACGATGGACCTCGCCAAGAAGCGCGCGATCGAGCCCGACCACGTCGACACGACCGCCTATGCCCGCTTCCTGCCGGCGCTGGTGTCCGCCGTGGCCTTCCATCCGATCACGGCCTCGCTCAACTTCGCTTTCAACAACAACCTCGCCGCGGTGCTGGCCGAGACGGAGACGGGCAATGGCTGACTATGTCGCGGTTCAGAACCTCTCCGCCGTGTTCTCCGGCAAGGTGAAGCTGCCCACCATCACGTTGTGGAACAGGCTCGAGGGCCGTCCACGCACGCACGATTTCGACCGCGCGCTCAAGGCCGAGGTCCGTGATCCGCTGTGGCTGCTGACGAAGCAGTGGCAGATGGGCGAGTTTCAGGGCGACGACGCCGGCTCGCCCGTCGTCGCCAAGGTGCACATCGAGACCACCGAACTGACGAAATACCGCGCGGCCGGCAATCCGCCGGAGGCGTTCGCCGACGACGTGCCGCTCGAAGCCAAGGTCGAGCGGCGGCCGATCCCGTTCCGTCTCGCCGGCCAGAAGATCGCGTTCGATCTCCGCATCGCCCTGGGCCGGCGCTGGCTGAAGCTCGTCGCCGGCATCGAGCCGGGGCTTGCCCAGCAATTCATCGCGGCGCTGCCGGTCGCCATGCCAGATCCGGCGCTCAAGGCCGATGCGCCGGTCGCCGCCCATCGCGAAGCCTGGCAGACGATGGCGGCGCTGGCCGGACGGTCGATGGACGGCTACGACCTCGTCGAGCATCTGACGGCCGCGCCCGGCAATCACGCGCACGACCTCGTCGTGCTCGGCAATCCGGCCAGCGCCGCTGCGATCGAGACGGCGGAGGCGGAATTCCTTGGGTGGTACCGGGAGGCGTTCTACCAGCCCGCCGCGGGTGCCGCCGATGCCTGGCTGCCCGATCGCCTCGAATACGCCTTTGCAGCGTCGGCGCCCAAGGCGGGCGGCGAGAAGCTCGTGGTCGCCGACGAATACTTCCAGGGGCATCTCGACTGGTACAACTTCGACGTCGACGCCTCCGGCGCAGGACTCGGTGACCTGGCGGACGCGCCGCCGCCGGCCGCCGTCGAGACGACCTTTACGGCGTCGTTCATCCCGGCGCCGATCCAGTTCGACGGGATGCCGAACACACGCTGGTGGACCTTTGAGGAGGGACGAACGAATTTCGGCGACATCGATCCGGAGACGACGGACGTCAACAAGCTGCTGCTGATCGAATTCGGCCTCGTCTACGCCAACGATTGGTTCCTGATGCCGTTCACGGTGCCGGCCGGGGCGATCACCCGGGTCGCCGGCATGAGCGTGACCAACGTCTTCGGCGAGCGGATCTGGGTTGAAGCCGCGGGCAAGGGCACGGACGCCGATTGGCAACGCTGGTCGATGTTTACACTGGCGACGAAGGGGAGCGACGACATTCCCGCCGATCTCAGCCTGTTCATCGTGCCCAGCGTGCCGAAGATCCAGGAGAGCGAGCCGCTGGAGTCGGTGGAACTGTTCCGCGACGAGATGGCCAACATGGTGTGGGGTGTCGAGTCGCGGGTGATGTTGGCTTCGGGCGACAGCAAGAGCGGGCGCAGCGCTGCGCTCGACACCCGCCGCTATTTCCGTCGCCTGGTGGAGGAGAGCCTGCCGCCGGACCCACCACCTGCGCCGCCGATCGAGAACGACGCCGCGATCCGCTATCGGCTGATGAGCGAGATGCCGGAGAACTGGATCCCATTCATCCCGGTGCACATCGACAACGACAGCCGCGAGATCCAACTGCGTCGCGCCGCAATGCTGCGGGTCATCGACCGTGACCCGGATCCGCCGGTGCGCGTCGAACCTCGCACCGATCTGCTGCGCCACGGTCTCGACCTCCCGCAGCAGCAGGGCTACAATCTCCATGAGGAGGAGGTGCCGCGCGCGGGCATTCGTGTCACCCAGAGCTTCCAGCGCACGCGCTGGTACAACGGCCGCACTTTCGTCTGGCTCGGCATCCGCAAGGAGACCGATCGCGGCGAGCGGTCGAGCAAGCTTGCTTTCGACGCGATCCTTCCGAAGCGGAAGGCATGAACGCATGAAACGTCACCGTCGAAATATAGCGGTGGCGCGGCCGCCGGAGATTGAGGGTTGAACGGGCGCGCGTCATTGCCAAGTCGGGAATTTCTCGCGCGACGGCAGACGCGCGGCGCCCCAAGATTACGTAGCGGCCAGCAAGTGTGAATATCCGAAGATCCGTTCTCAACCTCAGCGCTTCCTTCATGACATAGGAGCAACGGAGAGCGAGCACGAGGAACGCCGTTCAAGATTGAGCGCGAAGAAGTTCGCCTTGATTGTGCCGAATCGAGGGTCACTGCGTTATCGTACGTTGCGGCTTGAGCATCTTCGGCAGAGGCCCATATCCATAAGGGCAGAGATCACGCGGGATCGCTCATAGCACGGCAACCGCCGGCTCTGCTCAAACCTGGTGATGGGTAGTCCCACCGCAGCCCGTCTCAGCCGGGCTCATGAATTCTGTGCAGCCCAGTCACCAAGGCGGTAATCACGCTTATCACCGCGCTCGTACCATGGTCATTCAAGAACGAATCTCTGCGTCATGGTTGTCATGCACCCCCAGTCTGCACGTGGAGCGCGACGATGGTGCTGGTTGGTGACACCGTCGCACTTAAGGGGAGAACGGTGATCGACGCTCCGAAGTTTGGATCCCTTGAAGCCGTCGAATCCGCTAAAGCTCGACAAAGATTCGCAGGCTTGCCTTGCATTCGTCAATTCAGCACGAGAATTCAGTGACCACTGCTCTTCGTACGCCCCGTGGCTCAACGCCGCGCAAGAACACATCAGCAAAGCGCTCCGCGTCACCAAAGGCCGCCCCGCGGAAGAAGACATCTGTTGCGGCAACGACGAAGGCTCCGATCCGGACTGGCATTTCCTCCTCGTCGCCACTGGGCATGTTGGCGCTGTATCTTACCGCGCGATGGCGCGCTTCGGGCCGGGGCGGACTTGTGTTTCTCGCCGAAAATGAGAGCCGAGCCGAGCTGTTGGGTTCGATCATCCCAGTTATCGAGCCGGCCTGTGATGTGCTCGTCTATCCCCGTTTGAATACGCTTCCGTTCGATCAGCTTGAGCCGTCACGTGATATCGCGGGCCGGCGGAGCTCCGTCTTGAGACGCCTTGCCAGGGCCAAAAAGCCGATCCTGCTGATCGCGACGGCGGAGGCCATAATGGAGCTCCTGCCGTTGCCTGCGAACTGGTCTCGTATCGGATTTCCCCTTCGGACCGGGGCCGTCTTTTCCGAGGAAGACCTTGAGGCCTGTCTGAAAGCTCTCGGGTACGACCTGGACGACAGTCCGGATTATCCCGGTGGAGTTTTGTTTCACGGCAACACCTTCGAGATCTTCCCGGCCGGCGCGTTCGGACCTTTTAGGATAGAGCATTCCGGAGGGAGAATCCGGCGTATTGCAGCGATCAATCCGATAGACCAGGAGGTGATTTCCGAAACGAAGGAGCTCCTGATTGACCCGATGTCCGAGCGGCTGGCGTTCATGGGCCGGGCCCGAAGAAGGTCCAGCCTATTGGACTATTGTGCACGCGCCAAATGGATCGCCGACAGCACCGTGCCCAGGCACGCCGACACCTGGTTGAGCACGATCGAGGATGCGGCCGCCCGCAGTGAGCGTGACCGTGCCTATCTCAGCCGACGCGAATGGGAGCTGGCGGCCAGGAAGATCACTGTGTTGCCGCCAACCACTCCGTATCGTGCGACGCCAGAGTTCTACAAGGCAGCCTCTCCGCGGAAGGCACTCCGTGCATTTATCGAGGAAGCCCAGCGCGGAAGCGCACGTGTGCTTTTCGTCGCTGCGGTCGAAGCGGATTTGCGTCTGATGGCCCGGATGAGCGCTGTCAAGGCCGAATGCGTGCCGGATTGGGCGCACGCGACCGCAAGGGGCAGGCAGCAGGCCGCATTGCTGGCAGGCTTCGATGCGGGCTTTGTGGTTCCTGGAAAGAAGCCGCTCGTGGTCATCACTGCTGCCGACGTGCTCGGCAGCAGGGCACACCAACCGCAACCGATGAACTGGGCATGGACGCCCGGCTTCGATTCGGGAGATCTTCCCGAACTCGGATCCGTGGTCGTTCATCTGCAACGTGGACTCGCACGCCTTGGCGGCTTGAGGTCCATGGGCACGGGAGATCTTTCGGCGCGCGAGATGGTCAGGTTGGTATTCGCCGGAAACGACGCCGTTCTCGTCCCGCTCGCAGAATTGGCGCTGATCTGGCCCTACGCCGCTGAGCTCGGAGACACCTCGCTGGACAAGGCCGACGGCAGCTCATGGCGGCCGCGGCGAGCTGCTGCCGAGACGGAGATTCACGTGGTCGCAAAGGAGCTGGCCAAGCAGATGAGTCAGCGCCGTCGGCGCCCGGCTCCGAAGCTCGTGCCGCGCCCTGCTGTCTATGAGAAGTTCGTCGCGCGTTTTCCCTATTTCACCACCTCCGATCAGGCGAAGGCCATCCGCGACGTTCTGGATGATCTTGCATCGGGGCACCCGATGGACCGGATCGTCTGTGGAGACGTCGGCTTTGGCAAAACCGAGGTGGCGCTGCGCGCAGCGGCAGCCGCCGTGCTGGCCGGAAAGCAGGTCGCTATCGTCGTGCCGACGACAGTGCTGGCACGACAGCATGTCGAAACCTTCCGCAAGCGCTTTGCGCCTCTTGGCATCGATGTTGGAAACCTGTCGCGGGTTGCCTCGACCGCCGAAGCGCGAGAGGTAAGGGAGCGCCTCAAGAGCGGAGAACTCAGGGTCGTCGTCGGGACCCTCGCGCTCGCATCCAAGGAAGTGAGATTTGCCGAACTTGGCCTGATCATCATTGACGAGGAGCAGCATTTCGGCGCTGCCGAGAAAGCCATGCTATCGGGCCTCAATAAGAACGGCCACCGGCTCTGGATGAGTGCGACACCGATCCCCCGCACACTTGCGGCCGGCTTGACGGGCTTGAGGGATCTCAGCGTGATCGCAACCCCGCCGGTCCATCGTGTTCCGGTTGCCACCAAGGTGGCACCGCTTTCGGACATAGCTATCGCCGCTGCGCTGGTTCGTGAGCACAGACGTAACGGTCAGAGTTTTGTCGTTTGTCCGCGGATCCAGGATCTCGATCCCATGCTCGCCAGGATCCATGCGCTGGCGCCGGAACTACGTATCATTGCTATTCACGGCAAGATGCCGACGGACGAGATTGACGAGAGATTGATGGGGTTCGTCGAAGGCCGTGCCGATGTACTACTTGCGACCAACATCGTGGAAAGTGGCCTCGATATCCCACGTGCGAACACCATCGTTGTGTGCTGGCCCGAAAAATTCGGCCTGGCACAATTACATCAGCTGAGGGGGCGAGTAGGACGCGGCGGCATCCGGGCGTTTGCACATTTCCTGACGGAAGGCGGCTCCGAACGCTCGGAAAAGCGGCTTTCCGTTCTCGAGGAATTGAGCCGTCCGGGCGCTGGCTTCGCGATCAGCGCTCGCGACCTCGATCTTCGCGGCGGCGGCGACCTGCGCTCCGATCGACAATCCGGCCACATGCAGGTGTTCGGACCGACGCTCTATGGCCACCTTCTCACGCTTGCCCTGGAGGGAGACCGCGATGGAATGTCCGCGCTGTGGATCCCTGAGTTGAATCTTCCCATCCCTGAGCTGCTTCCCTCGAGCTATGTGCAATCGGAGGCGGTCAGGCTGGAGATCTACGCTCGAGCCGCTCGGTGCCGGAGTGATGACGAGCTGGAGGAGCTCGAGGATGAAACGCACCGCCGATTCGGCAAGCTGCCATCCGAGGCCAGCAATTTCTTTGCTGTCGCCAAGCTCAGGATAAGTTGCAGGCAACGGGGGATCATGCGTCTCGATGTCGGCCCGGATGCGATTGCTGCAACGATGCTCGCAGGGAGGATCGGTAAATTACGCTCGCGGTCACTGCAGCGCGAGGGCGATCGCGTCGTCTATCCCGGGCGCAGCGATGAACCTGCTTTACGACGGGTCGAACAGTTCTTGGATCTGCTGGACGAATGACGAGGGATGCGCCACTCAACTTGAAGCGGTCTTGTGTGACCTCCTCGGGCCCCGAAATGAAAGCGAGGCGCTTGAAACGAGGCTATTTGGGTTTTGATCCAATCAGCCCCATCTGAGCGGATGTCGCCGGCTCATCTGTTCGAGTCCCTGTCGCTGAACGGGTGCACGCGTCGGCTCGCGCCTTAGCGCGTCCGCGGCGAAACCGGAGACGCGCGCCGGGCGGATAGGCTCGCGCCAACTGATTGTGCTCGATCCGGTGTTGCATCATGTCCCGTCGGGTCTGGCGTTCGTCGAGCATCAGGACCAGATCCGAGCAGGGCTTGGTCGAACACAGCAGCAGAAAGCCGGCTTCAGCGTCCTGAGGGTAGACCGTCAGCGCATCGGAGCGGTCGACGTTGCCCGATACCAAGCGCGCGGCGCATGCGAGGCACCAGCCCTGCTCGCAGATGTAGGGCGTCTCGATGCCGGCGTCGATCATGCTGTACAGCAGATATTCGTCGGATATGGCGTCGAATGTGAACGTCCCCTCCGGACGTTCCAGCCGTATGCGAAACCGCCTGATGTCGCCTTCATTGGTCATGGCCGAGAGCTCCGTCATCGCTCACCACCGGCTGTCGGGCAATGCGACGTCGCCGATGCGGCCGCTCGCGTAGCAGTGCGCGGCCGCGATGATCCGCGCAGCAACCGCCAGCTCGCTTTGATCGCGCGGCGCGTAGACCACGAGGCTCTGCGGCGGCACGGCGCCGGCCATGTAGCGTGCGAACGGATGCACCGTGCCCCAGCCCTTGGCCGCCACCTTCTGGGCCCATTCCGGCCGCAAGGTCAGGTGCAGCGACCCGTCGGGGCGAACGATGAGCCACACCGGCGCGAACACGAAGGCCTCCGGCTGGCCCATGGCATGGATGTCATCGAGCGCGAAGGCGCGGCCTGCGGCGTTCATCGGCGCCGGCACCTCTTCGACGCCAGCCAGCGCGCAGGCGCAGGACACGAGCTGTGCGGCGTATCCGGCGGGCGAGGTGTCGCCGAGCTGGTGGCAGGGCCATGTTGGTGCGAGCCGCGGCGCGCTGCCGGGACGTGTGGCGAGACGGCGCAGTCCAGGCGCCATCGCCCAGACGGGTGCAGCACTGCGCAAGCCTGCTCTAGCCGAAGCTGTCATAATGAACCTGCGTGATCGGAACATCGGCGGCGCGCAGCAGTGACCTGACCGCGTTCACCATGACCGGCGGGCCGGCGACATAGAACTCGGCCGCCGCGGGATCCGGGATCGCGGCCTTGATGACATCGGTGACGAAGCCGGCCGCATGCGGCCAGCCGGACGGCGCGTGTTCGACCACGGGCAGGTAGCGCCCCTGGGGAATGCGCGCGATCGCGGTCTCGAGCATGTCATCGGCGGCGAGATCCGCCGGTGTACGGGCGCCGTAGATGACGTCCGCGGGCGATCCGAAATCGAGGCGCGCAGCCGCGGCCTCGCGCAGCATCGCCAGGATCGGCGCGATGCCGGTGCCTCCCGCCACGAACACCTTGCGGCCCGGCTGTCGACGCAGCGTGCAGGCGCCGAACGGCGCCTCGATGGTGATCTGCGCGCCTGGGATCAACGCGGCGAGCGCGTTGCTGCCCGTGCCGCCATCGTAGCGCTTGGCAATGAACTGCAGGATGGTGCTGCCCGGCAGGTTGCACATCGAGTAGCAGCGCCGCAGCCCTTCGCCGAGATGCAGGATCGCATACTGACCCGGCCGGAAGTCGATCGGTTCGGCCGTCTCGAAGCTGAACTGGCGGGTCTCCGGCGCGAGATCGTCGACGCCGCGCAAGGTCGCCTGTTGCTCGACGCATCGCGGCGTCGGTGCGGACCAGTCGCCGGGACCGCGGCCGATCGTGACGTCCGAGATCGCGCGGGACTGACAGGCCAGGATGCGGTTGCGTCGTGCGTCGCGCGGATTGACCGCCGGCGCGCCGGGAAAGATCAGATCGACCTGCCCATCGATGAGCGTCACCTTGCAGGCACCGCAACTGCCCCAGCCGCATTCGTAAGGCAGCGCGACGCCCCCGCGTCGCGCTGCCTGCAGGATGGTGTCATGGCCGGCCGCGTCGATCGCGACACCGTCGGGCTCGATGCGGAGTTGCCGGGTCATCCACGCCATCCTTTCGGCTTGGGCGGTCGGTGCAGCATGCCGACCGCGTCTGCCAGACTACAAGCCGCAATCCGCGATCAGCCTCGCCTGGGCCGTCATGGTCCGCTCCAGGATCGCCCGTGCATCGTCGGCGCCGGGCGCGGTCGAAAGTGCCTCGCTGAGGCCGCGCGCGGCGCGCTCGCCGAGCGGCATCCACTTCGCGACCCATTCCCGCAGCAGAACCGCGTGCTCCGGGACCTTGCCGGTGGCGTAGCGCACCAGGGCCTTGGTGGTCTCGACCGCATAGGCTTCGTCGTAGTTGCGGAAGTCGTCGTGTAGCAGCGCCAGCAGGTCGTCGTCGTTCGTGCGCGCCAGATCGGCGATCTCGCGATTGAAGACGTGATCGAAGATCGGCCGCAGCACCAGATTGCGGGACACGAACGCTTCGCCCCAATCGTAGGCGATCAGCTGCTTCTCGATCAGCTCGCGCAGGCCCTGCCATTGCGGCGCCTGCGTCCAGACGGTACGGGCAATGTTGCTGTCGGCGAGCTCCGGGCGGCCGGTGTCGAGCGCGAGCGCCTTGGCCAGATAGGCCTGGCGCTGCACCCGCCGCATCTCGTTGCCCATCTGGAAGTAGAGGGTGTTGGTCACGAACGCCGACGGCGCCATCTGCGCGACATAGGCCGCGCTCATCTGCATCGCGTGTCCCGGGAAACGCACCGGCAGATAGGCCTGGCCGAGGAAGTCGAGCCACGGCGCAGACAGCTTGCGATAGCTGTCCTGGCGCTCGAACTCGTCGATCAGGTTGTCGCAATAGACCTCGCGATCCTTCTGGTCAGTGACATAGCGGCGATAGGTGTAGGTGAGGGGATCGCGATAGCCCTCCCAATCGTCCAGCGTGAGCCTCGAGCCTTCGCGATTCCTGAGATAGAACTGGTTGATCGACCAGTTCTCGGACAGCTCGAACGGTGCCGGAGCGCGGCGGAAGTGGCTGTGGAACTTGTAGGTGACGGCCTCGTATTCCGACGGCAGCCGGCGCTCGGTCCACAGGCTCCAGGTCTTCTTCTGCTTGCGCGCAGCCGGCTTCGCGGTCATCGCGGTCATGACGTATCCTCCCCGAATTTGTTATGTGTGGATGGTCCAGACCCATTCGTCGTCCATCGACTCGAGCCGTCCGCCGAACGACACCAGGCTCGGCTCGATCTCGGCGAGCCGGAATGGCCGCCCCAGCGCCGCCTGCATGCTCTTCTGCGTCAGGCGGAAATTCCGGTCGGCCTGGACGCGGACATAGCCGCCGCGGTCCTCGATGACGATCTCGACGTCCGGATTGTCCTGCTCGCTCGCCGCGATCACGGCGTCGATGATGTCCTCGTCGACGCCCCTGATGACGGGGCCGACCAGTTTCGGTGCTGCTGTCGTGGTCATGGGCTTGTCCTATGCGTCCTGCTCGGTCTTGTGGCGGAGGCGGCGCAGCCGTCCGTCGTTGGGCACGCCGACCCAAATGGCGTCGCCGTCCTTCTTCACCGCGTAGCGGAAGAGGCGGCAGTCGCGCGGGTTGAGGCCGCGGCCGTCATCCATGCTGAACTCCCATTCGTGGGCGGAGCAGGTGATGGTGCCGGCTTCGAAATCGACCTTGCCGTCCGCCAGCAGGATCTCCTGGTGCGGGCACATGCCCTGGAAGCAACGCAACTCGCCGCCAGGAAGGTGCATCACGATCACTTCCTCGCCGTCGACCTCGACGCCGATGAAATCACCTTCCCAAAGGTCGTCCAAGGTCGCGACCTGCCTCCACGTCACGTCGGCATCGTCAGACATAGGCCACCTCGATCCAATCCATCGGCTGGATTCCGGACTGCGCCACCGTCATCGCGGACGGCAGCTCGCGGCCGTTGTAGTAGACGCATTTCGAGGCGTTCTTCTCGGCGACGCGCAGTCCGACCGCGTGCTGGGCGACCTTGTCGGCCACGATGCTCATGCTATCGCCGTCGTCGACGGGGATCAGCAGGACGACGAAGTCGCCGCGGAAGTTGGCTTGGAGCGGGAACAGGGCCACGCTTACCTCCCAGATTTGTTGTTATATCTGTGGTCGTGTCGGGTGGGGGCGTCGCTCGTAAGCGGCGCCTGTCAATTCATGCTGGGCGGATCATTCGGCCGCGAGGCGAGACGCGCCATTCCAGGCGTAGCTCTGCGCGTCATTGCCGGCGACATCGGGCGTGATGCCCATATATTGCAGCGCGCCTTCCAGGGTCGGCGGCTGGATGTGTCCGGCCAGGAATCGGTCGACGATCGAGAGATGGGTGTCGTAGCGCTCGGGCTGGCTCTTCCACACCCATTCGCAGACTTCGCAGCAGAAGTTCAGCTTGCGACCATTGTGCGTGGTGATCCGCGGCGCCTTGCCGATGCTCGGGCTGCAGATCGGAATGTGGCAGCAGTTGCAGACGACGGGCAGCGTCGCCGGATAGGTCTTCTCGATCTGGCCGGTGCGGACATTGTCGCCGATCACGTCCCACAGCTTGCCGAAGCGATCGTTCCAGCCGGGATATTTCTGCTCGAGCCAGTCGCGCTCGGCCGCGGACACGCCCGCGTCGGGATTCCACCACACCGTCGGCCGCCAGAACCAGACGCCCATGTGATAGGCGTGATGGACCCAGTCGAGCTCGGGCAGGAAGTGCTTTTCCCAGTACCATGGCACGTTCATGCCGAGGTCCTTGAACTGGTCCATGAACTGCCGGCAGATCCAGTCCTGCATGAACTCCTTGAACGACATCGTCCGGCTTTCCAGTGGCGTGTAGTAGTCCATGGAGATGCCGGTCAGCAGCGCGAACAGCTTCCACGACCGCCAGAACATCTGGTCGACCATGTTCTGTGCCTCGGCCTTCTTGCCGTTGTTGATCATGATCTTCAAGGTCGGCTCGCCCTGCTGCGAATGCCGCGCCTCGTCGGTCTGGATCGAGGAAATCAGCGCACCGAACTCGATGTCGCCGACATGCAGCGCATCCGAGGCCATGCCGAGGAACTGCAGGTTGGTGAAGCCGGTCTCGAAGGTGAAGGTCAGCTGGATCGCCGTCGACACCGCATCATTGGCGGTGAACATGTCGTCGAACAGGCTGCGCGCCGCGATCACGCCCCACTCGTTGGTGTGCATCGCCTTGTGGGCCCAGTCGAATTGCGGGTCCTTTCCGAGCAGGCAATAGGGGAAGTAGATCTGCGCCTGGCCGTGGCGGCATTCGTCGAGGGTGCCGAAGGTGGCCATGTTGCGCCAGGCAGCAGCGCGGCCGAACCGGGCCATGCGCGCCTCGCCGATCGAGGCGAAATATTCCGGAACCGGAATGGCGCCGTAATGCGCCTTGATCGCCGACTTCCAGCCGGCATCGAGATTGTCATACAAATTGGAGCGCGCAATCGTCGAGCGGATCGAGTAGATGCCGTCGTCCTTGCCGGCCTGGTTATGGACGTACTCGCGATAGGTCAGCTTGTACGGCTCGTCCCAGCCCCACCACTGCTCGCCATGGATGCCGAAGCTCTTGGACAGCTCCTCGGGAAAGACCTCCTCCTCGCTGACGTAGGAGAAGGCCCAGTTCATGTCGCGGGCCGTGTCGTAATAGTCCCGCCGCTGCAGCTTCGGCATGCGTTGCTCCTCCCGAGCTCTGTGATCGCGTTCGTTGCTCTTCGTTGCGGTCCGCTGCCGCCCTTGAACGGGCGAACGTTGTGCGGCTCGTGGCGATGGCGTACGAGTCAGGCGGTTAGACCTGATAGATCGTCGCGCGATGTTGTAGGATCCAGTGTAGGCCGCATTCTTTGGTTTTTCTTTAGGCCGCGGGTGCGCATGAACATCGGGCGTATTCGGGCGCGATTGTGAGCGTAGTCGACCGCATTCCTGCTGCTGCGCAAGCGACGAGATGATGCGATGCGAAGGGAAAGCGGCGGCGAGGATCGGCGCGGCCGTATCGACCAAGCGGGTCGATCTGTTCAAGCGAGCAGCTCGATGCCCGTCATCGTCCCACCGCCGATGATGCGTGCGGCGTGATCAAAGACCGGTGCAACCCTCCGGCCGTTCAGCGGCTGAGGCCGACGACCTGCAGCACCAGACCGTCGAGCGCGTCGGTGATCGAGATCTGGCACGCGAGGCGGCTCTCCGGGCGCACGTCGGCGGCCTCGAATTCGAGCAGGTCGACCTCGATGTCGCCGGCGGGGCCGACGCGCTCCAGCCATGCCTTGTCGACGTGGCAATGGCACGTGGCGCAGATGCAGGACCCGCCGCATTCGCCGATGATGCCATCGACACCATTGCGCTTCGCCGCCTGCATGGCGCTCTCGCCGGGCTCGGCCTCGACAAGGCGCACGGTGCCGTCCGTCTCGATGAAGGTGATTCTGGGCATGGGTCGTTGCGTGTCCCTAGATGAACTGCCGGCCGCCGTCGATGATCAGGGTCTGACCGGTGATGAAGGCCGCGGCCGCCGACGCGAAGAACAGCGCGCCGCCGACCATGTCGTCGACGTCGGCCGCGCGCTTCAGGGCTCCGCGGGACACGCCATATTCGGCGGCGTTCTCCATCAGGCCGAGGCTGGCCTCGGTGAGCGTGAAGCCGGGCGCGATGACGTTGACCGTGATCTTGTCGTCGCCGAGCTCGCGCGCCAGCGCACGCGTCATCGCAATGACGGCGCCTTTCGACGAGACGTAGTGCAGCCACATCGGCGAGCCGCTCATGACGGTGGCCGACGAGACGTTGACGATCGCGCCACCGCCGGCGCGTCGCAGCAGTGGCGCGGCCGCCTTGCTCATCATCCACACGCCCTTGATGTTGACGCGCATCACCCGGTCCCACTCGGCCTCCGGGATTGCCTCGAAGCCGCGGCGTTCGAGCCCGGCATAGATCGCGGCATTGTTGACCAGCACGTCGAGGCCGCTCATGCGCGCCAGCGCGAATTGCGCCAGCGCCGCGGTGGACGTCTCGTTCGCGACGTCGACCTCCGCCGCGTGCGCCTTGCCGCCGCGGTCGCGGATCAGCCGCGCGGTGTCGTCGGCGCCGCCGAGACGGATGTCGGCGGCGACGACCTCGGCACCGGCCGCAGCAAAGGCGAGCGCGAATCCGCGGCCCAGCCCGCCGGCCGCGCCGGTGACGATGACGCGCTTGCCTTGCAGTTGGATCGGACTCATGTGGCAACCTCGATGTGCAGCAGATCCGCCATGAACGCAGACGCCGTGCCCTCGGCGATCAGCGCCCGGGCCATGGTGGTGCCGGCCTCGGTCAGCATCGACGGCAGCACGAAGCTTTCCAGCATCGCGAGCGTCTCCTTCGGCGGCGTATCGAACCAGCCGCCGATCGTCGCGACCCCATGGCCGGTGAAGCGCCACAGCTTGTCGGCGTCTTTCATCAGCGCATCCTCATGCGAGATCGCCGTCTTTCGGGTGTCGTGGCCGTCGATGATCGCCAGGATGGTCTCGACTCTTAGCCCGGGGATCGCCAGCCGTGCGAACGCCTCGGCTGCGATCTTCACGCCTTCGATCTCGTGGGCACGTTGCAGCTCGGGATATCTGGGATTGGGGCCGACGGCGGCGGCGAGCTGCTCGGGCGGGAATTTCTTCCAGCCGACGTCGTGCATGAGGATCGCCGGCAGCACCACGGCGGCGTCCGCTTCGGGATGGATCCGTAGCAGCGCCTGGCCAAGACGATAGGAGATCAGCGTATGCTCGTCGTTGGAGCGGACGTCCAGCCACGGCCGCGCCGCAAGCCAAATCGGCAAATCCTGTTCGCGCAGAAAATGCATCATCGCAGCTCCGTGTCGTAGCTGAGATAAATCGTCTTGTATTCGAGGTAGTCCTCGATGCCGTAGCGGCCCTTCTCGCGGCCGATTCCGCTCTGCTTCATGCCGCCGAACGGCGCGCGCTGGTTCGAGCGCTGGATGTCGTTGACCCACACGGAGCCGGCTTCGAGGCGCTCGGCCAGGGTCAGTCCTGTCGCCAGGTTGCGCGAGAACACGAAGGCGGCCAGTCCATAGACCGTCGCATTCGCGAGCCGCAGCGCCTCGGTGCGATCGTCGAACGGGGCGACACCAAGCACGGGGCCGAACGTTTCCTCGGTCATGACGAGCGCGGAGGGGGGCGCATCGGCGATCACGGTCGGCGGCAGGAACCAGCCCTTGTCGTAGAGTCCGCCCGTCAACCGAACGCCGCCGGTCAGCACGGTTGCGCCATTGGCACGGGCATCGGCGATCTGCCGCTCGCTGTTGCGGTATATCTTCTCGTTGATGAGCGGTCCCAGCGCGCAATTCGAGGTCAGGCCGTTGCCGACGTCGAGCTGCGCGACCTTGTCGGCGAGCGCAGCGAGAAAGGCCGCGTAGATGGGGCGCTCGACATAGACGCGATTGACGCGGTAGCAAAACTGGCCGGAATTGGCGAAGGCGTGACGGGCGATCGCAGCAGCCGCTGCGCCGATATCGGCGTCGGCGCAGACGATGGCCGGACACTGGCCGCCGAGCTCGAGGGTGACGCGCTTCATCGTTCCGGCTGCAGCAGCAGCGATCGCCTTGCCGGCCCTGGTGCCGCCGGTGAACGCAATCTTGCGCGGCGTCGGATGCGCGATCATCTGCATGCCGAGGTCAGGGCCGCGACCGGTCACGGCATTGAAGCAGCCGTCCGGAAACCCAGCGGCCCGAAAGAGTTCAGCGAGCCGCAAGGTCGACAGCGGCGTGTCCTCGGCGGGCTTGGCGACGACGGTGCAACCGGCCATCAGCGCGGCGCCGAGCTTGAAGCAGAGCAGCGTCACCGGATAGTTGAAGGGCGTGATCGCGACCACGACGCCGACCGGCTCGCGTGTGATGATGATCTTTTCGCCGGCCACACCCGTCAGCGGCATCTCGGCGTGCAGGCGCAGGCCTTCCTCGGCATAGACGTCGAGCAGTTCGGCCGAGCGCTGAATTTCGCTGACGGCTCCCGCCAGCGGACGGCCGAGCTCCCTGGTCAGCAGGCGACCGAGCTCACCGGCACTCTCGCGCATCAGCCGCGCCGCGTTCCTCTGCAGGCGGGCGCGCTCTGCCACGGGCGTTGTTTTCCACGATTGGAATGCGATGTCGGCCGCGTTGATGGCGGCATCGACATCCGCGCGCCCGGCCTCCGGAACGCTGTCGACCGTCTCGCCCGTTGCCGGATCGACGACGTCGAAGGTCGCGCCGCTTTGGGCTGCAACCCAGCGGCCGTCGATGAACATGTCCATGTCCGCGGCCCCAGGTTCAGATCAGGTCGAGCATCAGCGCGGCACGGGTCTCGCCCAACGCCTCCTCGGCCATCAGTCGTCCGGCTTCGGTCTCGAGCACGGCGAGCTGCGCCGTCAGGCGCGACGCATATTGGCGCGGCGTCATCTTGAACCAGTCGCAGGCCACCGCAACGCCGGTGGTCGTGTAGCGCCACAGCTTGTCGGCGTCGCGCACGATCCGGTCGTTCAGCGAGCGCGGGTAGGGGCGAGTGTCGTGGCCGTCGATGATCTCGCCGACCGCGACGATGATGTTCTCCGGCCAATCGGCCTGTTCGAGGACGTCGCGTGACATGCGGACGCCTTCGCTTTCGTGGAGAAAGCGCACATCGGACTGCATCATGTTGGGACCGAATCCCTTCTCGATGATGTCCTTCATGTCGATCGTGTACCAGCCGATGTCGTGCAGGATGATTGCGAGCGAAACGATGTCCTCGTCTGCGTCCGGATATTGAGCGAGCAGCTTGCGTGCATACGCATAGGACAGGGGAATGTGGACGTCGTTCTTGCGCGCGCGCATGTACGGCTCGCTGATGCGCCAGACTTCGTCATAGCGGTTGCCGACATCGGACCTATCGAGCATTGCAATGTTCCATATGCGGAGAGAGGCCGGCGCCGCCGGCCTCTCTCGATTGGGTCAGGACAGGATGGTCACTTCGCCGGTCGAGCCGTTGACGCGCAGCATCTGTCCGTTCTTGATCGAGGAGCTGGCGCGTCCCGTGCCGGTGACGGCGGGCAGGCCGTATTCGCGGCACACGATCGCGGCGTGGGACATCATGCCGCCGATGTCGGTGACGATCGCGTTGATCTTGCCGAAGATCGGTGCCCAGCTCGGCGCTGTGACCGGCGCAACCAGAATCTCGCCCTGCTGGATCTGGCCGAGCTCATCGGCGGAGCGCACCACGCGAGCGCGGCCCTCGACGATGCCGGGGGAAGCGGCCATGCCGGACAGCTTGGTGGTGTTGGCGGCGCCATCGAGCCAGCGGCCGATGCTCTCCGTGGTGATGCCCCACAGCATGATCGTGAACGGCTCGGTGATGACATCGGGCGGATTGTTGAGCGCGGGCTGCGGCGGCGTCGTCGCGAGCGCAGCCAGGATCTTTTTCCGCCGCTCGATCTCGGGCGGCCAATAGGTCGGACCGATCGCCGGTGCGCCAACGGCCCAGCCGTTGCCGTAGTCGAACAGCGCGTCGCGGACTTCCTGACGGTTCAGATAGAACAGGTCGTCGGCGTCCTTCCAGAAGCCGGCATCGCGGAAGATGGCGCCGAGCTCACGCATCTTGCGCCAGAATACGCTCATCGACCAATGCTCGATGTAGAAATTGTGGTTCTCGACATAGGGGAACACGGTCCGGGCGAGCCCGAGCTTGCCCTCGAAGGCTGCGCGGGCGTCGGCATCGAGCATCTCGGCATATTCGGACGTGATGCGGTCGCGCTCTTTGGCAATGGCCTCCGTCGGCCGGTCGATCTCCTCTCCCCGCTGCACGCGGACGACGTAGTCCCTGACATAGCCGAGCGGGATGTCGAGATGCTCGATCCAGTACTTGTCGGTCGAGTAGAAGCCGTTGCCGGAGGTGAAGTTGAACCAGGGATCCTGCGCCTCGTTCCAGGCCGTCAGCCATTCGGCGCCGTTCGGCGCACGGCCGACCGCAGCCAGCGCCTCGTCGACCGATCCGCTCTTCAGGGCATCGGCGACACCGAGCTTCACGGCGAGCTTGGCGAGCTTCTTCAACTCGTCGTCCGGACGGAACAGGTCGACTTCCACGCCCTGCACCATCTTGGCGATCGCCTGATCGGGAATGGTGGGGAATTGCCCCTTCATGAAGCTGAAGAAGTCGAGATAGGCCGCGTAGCCGAGATTCAGGAACTCGAAATGGTACTGCCAGGTCTTGTAGAGCAGCTGGATCGCCCGGTCGTAGGTCTCCATCAGCGCGTAGGTGTTGTCGAGGCCGACACCGGCCGTGATCCACTCCAGCGGCACGGCTTCGGGCAGCGGCTCGAAATTGAGCGCCTCGAGATCGGCGATGTTGGCGCGGACCTTCTTGTCCCAGTTCGCCAGCAGGCGGTCCCAGTTCTGGAAGTAGTAGCCGGCGCGCTCCATGAAATGCGGTACGCGACCAGCGATCAGCTCGGGCGCCACCGCCACCGGGCTCATGTAGCAATAGCCATTGTGGATGCGGTACTCGACGCCGTTCGCCGGCGGGATCAGATAGTGCCGCGTGTTGTACTGGCCGAGACACTTGACCGCGAACTCGACGGTGACGGCGTCGAACGGCTTGAACGGGCTCGGCCAGTGCTGCGAGTCGCAGAACCAGAACTTGCCGTCCTCCTTGTCGCGCAGGCTGTTCTGGAACTGGAGATAATAGGGATAGAGCTTCTCCCAGCCCTCGGCGCCGACCGGCGTCTTCAGGTCATAGGGACTTGGGAATTTCGCATGCGCCGTCATTGTCGTTTCCCCTCGGTTTCTCTGTTGCTTGTTGTCGTGATGCTCACCGCTTGGCCTGGACCGGGGCCAGCAGCGTTCCAAGTACACCCGCAATCCCGGTCTCGTAGATCGCGGTCGACTGCTTCTTCTTCTGGCTCCAGACGGTCTCCGGCCGGCTCTGCAGCGCCACGAGGTTCTCGTCTTCAGGGAGATCGGCGTCGATCGCCCATTCGACGTCCTGCGGACAGCCCATGCTGCGCTCGAGCGACTTGGCGAGCCTGGCGACGGCGAGCACCTGGGCATTGGTCAGGGAGGGCAGGGTGCGGCGCTCCGGCGCGATTACGCGCTCGACGGTCCGGCGCTCGGCGCGATCGGCGACGAGTTCGAAATCCTTCTCGGCGATGCGGTGCTTGATGACCTGCAGAAGCACCTTCTCGACGACGAAATTGTCGGGCGTGATTTCGCCGGAGACCACCGGCTCGCCGAGCCCGAAGGCGGAATCGATCACGATCTTGGTGCGGTCGCCGTTGATCGGATCCAGCGTCATCGCCACGCCCGCGGCGGCGGCGTTGACCATCTTCTGGACGCCGACCGACATCAGCACGTCGATCTGGCCGAGCCCGTTCTCGGCACGGTAGGAGATCGCGCGCGCGTTGAAGAGGCTGGCCCAGCACGCCTTGACCTTCTCGACCACGGCGTCCTCGCCGACCACCCAGAGATAGGTATCCTGCTGGCCGGCGAAGCTGGCGTCGGGCAGATCCTCGGCGGTTGCCGACGAGCGCACCGCCACCGGCAACTGACCGTCGGGCGACATCCGGCGATACGCCTCGCGGATCGCCTGCTCGACCGCGCCCGGCATCGGCTGCGCCATGATTGCGTCGCGGATCTCGTGCGACAACTTCTCTTCGTCATCGACATCGTCGAGCACGATCCGCGACAGGCGCTCGCTGATCGTCGCCTCGAGTCCGTTGCTTCGAAGATGAAGGGCGTAGGCGTCGGTCGCGACCGCAAATCCCGCAGGAACGCGCACGCCCTGTGCGATCATGCGCGCCAGGCTCGCGCATTTGCCGCCGATGCGCGGGAAGTCGTCCTCGCGTGCGTCTTCGAACGGCACGATGAAGGATGCGGCTGCGTTGGCGCCCATGCGTCTGTTCCCCACCTTATGGCCCGGATCGGCTCCGGACTTGTTGTTGCTTGTGAAACGCGGTCCAATGACGATCGTCGTGTCAGGCCACGTCCCATTCGATCCGAAGCGCCGTCGGCACGCGGAACGAGATGTTGTGAACGAAGTCGATGGTCTGGTCGGCAGCGAGCCGGAGGCCAGGAAGCCTGCGGGTCAGCTCGCCGAGCGCGATCGTGAACTCGATGCGGGCCAGCTGCTGGCCGACGCAGGTGTGAATGCCGTAGCCGAAGGCCAGATGGCTTCTCGCGTCGGTGCGCCGGACGTCGAAACGGGTCGGCGCGGAGAACACCGCCTCGTCGCGATTGGCGGAGCCGATGAGCAGCAGGATATTGGAGTCCTTCGGCACCGGCACGCCGCCGATCTGGGTGTCCTTCAGGGCGCGCCGGCGCCAGGCCACGATCGACGGGCTGAAGCGCAAGCACTCCTCGACCGCATTCGGAATGAGCTGCGGCTCGGCGATGATGGCTTCCCAGTTGTCGCGCCGCTGCAGCAGCTCGCGCATGCCGTTGGCCATCAAGGTCGTCGTGGTCTCGTGGCCGGCGAACAGTGCGCTGTAGAGCACCCCGGCGATCTCCTCGTCGCTGATCTCGGCGCCGTCCTTCTGCAGTCGGACCAGATCGCCGGGCAGATCGTCGGTCGGATCATCGTGGCGCTGACGCACCAGCGCGCGGCAGTAGGTCCAGTATTCGACCATGTTGCGCGCATGCACGATCTGCTCGTCGTCGCTGAGGTCGCCCCAGGTCAGCAGCGCGCGGCTCACCGCCCAGGACTTCACGCGCGGCACGTCCATATTGGGAATGCCGACCAGCTTGAACAGCACCAGCGCCGGCACATCATAGGCAAACTCGCGGAAGAAGTCGGCATGTCCGCGATCGGCGAAGGCATCGATCGCCTGGTTGACGATCGCCTTGATCTCCGGCTCGATCGCCCTGAACCGACGCGGCCCGAAGCAGCCCTGGACCAGCTTGCGGATGCGGGTGTGATCGGGCGGTACCCGCGCCGACAGGCCGGAATAGGCGGTGAAGCCGCCCTCGCGCATGATGCGCTTGCCTTCCTCGCACATCGCGCGAAGCGGGGCCTGGGCGTTCTCCGAGGAGAATGTGCGCCAGTCGTCGAACACGGCCTTGATGTCGGCGTGGCGCGCGACGACGTAGTATTTCAGCTCGTCGGAGAAGAAGACCGGCGCCTCGGCGCGGGCCCATTCATAGAACGGGAACGGATCGCGCATCTCGAAGGGATCGAAGTCTTTGGCGGCGTCGCTATAGGGGCACCGCGCCAGCTGAGCTGCCGAACCTGGCATGTCGTCCTCCCATTCGCCGCCTTTGCCGGCGACGTTGTCATGGGCTCACTCTAAGCGGCGGCCTTTGGGTTTTCTTTAGCCCCTAACTCTATGGCAAATTGAGATAAATCGTCAATTCTGCTGGCGGCGGCACCCCCATGGCGCATGGCTTGGCCGGCAAAGGTCGCGTGACCGAGCCGGTCGCGAACGAGCGGCCTCACGCCGTGAGCTTGCGGTGCAGCTCCTGAAGCGAGGCGCTCTTCGGCCGGTTGTCGAAATGCTTGAGCGAGTCGAGGTACAGCTTGAACTGGCGGTCGATCGCCTCGCGTCGGCCTTGCGCCTTGAACACCTGCATTGCCTCGGCATGCGCCATCTCGCACAAGGGGTCGATCGCCAGCGCCTTCTGGCAATGCGCGAGCGCGGCCGAGTGGTCGTTGCGTTCGAGATAGATCCGTGCCGCGTCGCGTTGCACCTTGAAGAACATGTCGCGCAGCCAATAGCGCTTGCTCCAGCACCAGTCGCGCTCGCCATCGTCGGCGTACTCGACCGGAATGTCCTCGAACAGGTCTCCGGTGTACAGACGGTCCGCCGCCTGCAGACAGATCAGCGCCTCGTCGCTCGCGCCGGCCTTGATGTGACCCTGGGACTGACGGCAGAGCTGTTCGAAGGTCGAGATGTCGAGCCAGCTGCGCTCCGGGGGCACCAGCACGTAGCGCGATCCCTCGCGCCGGACATAGTTGCGCGTCTCGTCGCGTCCGTTGGGCTGGCCGAGCGCCAGCCGCAGATAGCGCACGGTGTGATAGAGGCGGTTGCGCGCAGCCTCAATGTCCTCGGCGTTGGGCCAGAGCAGATCCGCAAGCTCGTCGGTGGCTGCGCCATGGCCGCCCTTCTGCAGCAGATAGGCGAACAGGGTCTTAGTCTTGCGGGTCGCTCCGCCGGGCGGGTCCCAGTTCACCTGGCTGCCGTCGTTGCGATAGATCCGCAAGCGTCCGAAGCAGCGGATCTTCCAGCGGTCGCGGCTGTCGAGATGAACTGTACTGGGCTCTTCCGCCGATCGCCGCAACAGCCACATGGGGTCGGCGCCTTCGGCTGCGTGCAGCGCGGCCACCGATGTCCCGATCCGCAACTCCGGCGCGATCGCGCCGAGCCAGAAATCGACCTGCTCGCGCAATGCGCCGCGCGTCTGCAGCCGCGACGGCAGCCAATGCGGATTGTCCACGAGTCCGGCGCTGGTGAGGATCTGCGGATGGCCGCGCAGCGCGACGAGCAACTGCTCGTCGATCAGCACCCGGCGGTTATAGAGAGAGGCGATCGAGACCTCGGACTGCTGGGTGAGCGTTTCCGCAAGTGCGGGCCAACCCTCGAAATTGGCCGTCGCCGAGTTGGTCTCGAGGCCCCAGCTCATGTCGACGACGAGCAGGGCAGGACCTTGTTTGCGGGTTGGTGCCACCCACCTCTCGATTCGGCCTGCGACATCTCGAAACGAGATCGGCACCCGCAGCAGCGCCATCTCGACAAAGCTCTTGCCCTCGACGAATCCGGTCTTGTTGATGCGCTTTGCGAGCTTCTCGACCCGCGCGACCGCGTTGACGTCCGCCGCGATCACGAAGATCCGGCAGGGCTGTGCGACAGTCTGGTAAAGCTTGAAGAAGTCCGCAAAAAGAAGCTTTTGCTGCGTCGCGAATTGCGCGAGGTTGACACAACTATTCTTGGTCATGGGTACTCACCCGAGGCAACCCCATTGCAGTTAGCCAGACTGGAGGTAGTCTAAGAGCGGCCGCCGGAAGGTTTCAAGGCCCTGTTTCGCGAGCATTCCTGCAAGCTGGCGAGATCCAGAAGCCGTGAAATGCGGCAGCGAAATGAATCGCTTCCAGCGACGATGCATGTTCGGGTTTGCGGGAACGACATGCGGATTGAGCACGCCAGCGGAGCTGATTGCCTCAACGCGAGGCTCTTCTAGACCGTCAGGCGCTCGTGGATCGCCGCTCCCTGACCTCTCGGATGAAGTGTGACGCCGCTAGAACTGTCGGGCTGGCAGCGAGTTGATGATTGATGTTCGATGGAGGCCAGCCGCGGGGTAGGCTTTATCCCTCAGCTTGTCATATGAGAAGTCCGGCTCCGTTGTCTGCAGCTTGCGAACCATCTCGAAAGAAAGCTCACGGTGCCCATTATGGGCATAGAGAGCTGACAAATATCGCAAGGGTGGAGCAAAGGTCGGAGCAAGAGCATGGCTGGCTTCTGCAAGATGGACGGCCTTGTCGAGTTCTCCCGCCATGGTCCCCGCAATGCAGCTCAGGGCATCGAGCTGAAAACGGAAAGGTGCCGCACCAGCGATCGTACGGGCAAGCAATGTGTGCTGGAAGCCGTCCTCTGGTTTGCCGAGATAGCTCTTTGCGATTCCCAGGCAGGCCCAGGCGATCGGGTTGGCGTGGTTCAGTTGAATGGCTCGCTCGGCCAGCTCATAGGCGGCAACATACGAGCGTCGCATCATGGAATGGACATGCGCGCTCAGGCCAGCAACATAGGAGTTGTAGGGTTCGAGCTCCAGCGCCCGGTACATCAGATCGAAAGCCTCCGCCTCAAGCGTCTGGCGGCAGTTGAATTGGCGCTCGGCGAGCATGAAGGTGCGCAAATAGGCGCGCCACGCGAGATAGATGCCGCGTGGCTCGGCCGCGAAAGCAGCCGCGAACAGCTTGTCGGCGGACTCGAAGTTGGCTCTGCCAAGTCGAAACAGGCGCAGGATACCAGCATAGCATAGATGGGAGGCAGACCTCGGAGCGCCATCCTTGATATGAGCGAGTTGATCGACGGCGAAGTTGACCACCAGGTTGATGGTTCTCATCACATTGGTGTCGTTCAGGTCGAGCGTACCCTCGCCGTTGATCTGCAATGTCGACGACCATGCCAGCGTGTTGGCAGGGCGCTGCAACAGCGCGAGCCGAACGATCTTGCTCGTGTCAGACCCGAACACATCAGAACGCAGGGAGAGCGTGCCGGCCGAGGAGCCATCGTCACCGATCGAGCCATCGCCAGGCAAAATGTCCGCCGGCCAGGCCGCCGACGCGCTCATGTCGCGCCGGTCTTGGATCGTGGCTACGCCCAGTTCCTTGATCGTCTTGGCGATGGAATCGACGAGGCTGTCCGTCACGACCGCAGTATCCGACGGGCCTGTCCGGCAGCCGGGGATCAGGACGATTCGGTTTCGCGAGGGCCGCTCATCGGCGGGCTGCAGGTGCGCTGCAAGATCGGTCGCGAGATTGGCAGCGTGGCGGAGGTCAGGCGACGGCGCGACGTGCATCTGGAATCGCGCACGCTCCTCGCGCAGCCAATCCTCGAACTCCTCCTCTGCAATGTCAAAGCCTTCAAGAAGCTCACCTTGGGGAGGCGCCATCTCCTGCTGCGGCGACGCGGTAGCGTAACGGGCGATGTCGGTCTCAAATAGCTTTGGATCGAGCGAAATGACGAAGCTGTCGGCGCACAGCAGGGAGCGGCAGTCGGCCAGCGCCTTGCGGATTTCGGTCAGGCTTTGGCGAAGGCTGGCCGCGCCTTGCTCCTTGCCGCGGCTCCCCCAGAGCCTGTCCTGGATCCAGACCCGCGACCGCTTGTGCTCACGCGCCAGCGCCAACATCGCAATGAGGGCGCAAGCCTTGCGTCCTCTAGGCGTGCAATCCTCGCCAGAAGCCTTGACCACGCGGAACGGACCAAGAAGCTTGATCAGCAATTTTGGATCTGAGCTCACATTCGTCGCCCACAACCATGATGTAATCAGTCGTGAAAATACGGAAACCAATGATTGAGTAGTGAAGTCTCCAACACCCTTGCTGTCAACGTGAAAAATCCGTGAAACGCCGTCATTTCGAAGGCCGGCGGCTTGACCGCGCGTGCCGTCAAAACGACCATTCAGTGGTAACGGGCGGAGCAAGTCCGCCGGGCCAGGCAGGGAGGCGGCAGATGGCATGGCTAAGCGGTGAGAGCGGAGAAAGCGGCGAAAGTGGTGAGAGCGGCGAAAGCGGCGAAAGCGGTGAGAGCGGCGAAGGCCGCCGTGTCCGCGCCTCATCGCGTGCACGCGCGCTGATTACCAGCCGGGAGGGCGTCGTCGGCTACTGGAACCAGCCGTCACACACGCCTGATCACTATACTGCCGGGCCAGAGGCGCTCGATCGCTGGTCGCGCGACGTGCGACTGCGCATCTTCGCTGGCGAGCTGTTGTCGGGCCTTGTCTATGACGAAGGCGAGACCTCGATCTCGCTTCAGTACCGTGGCCGCAGCGATGAGACGTTCACGCCGATCGTGCACATGATCCGTCCCAATGCCTCGGACTTCGCCGAACAAGCGGCTTGGGTGTTCAACTATGCCGCGCTCCGGATGGAACGCAGTAGCGAGATCCTGGCCGAGCTGCACGATTTCACCAGCTTCTTGGGCCTGGTCGGATACTGGAATCCGAGCCGCAGCCCGCACACCGCCGAGCTGCTGGCGCTGATCCTGCAGGTGACGACCACGATCGAAATGCGGGTCAAGCATGCGCTCACCTGCCGGCGCCCAATCGAATACTCACCGCAGATACAGCCGATGATCCAGACGCCGGGGCATGGGTCGCTGCCGAGCGGCCATGCCACGGAATCCTTTGCTGCGGCCTTCGTGATCAATGCGCTCATGCGCAAGGCTAGGACCGGGCGAGACGATGTCGATGCGACCGCTCCAGTGTTCGTGCAGCTGATGCGCCACGCCGAGCGCATTGCCATCAACCGGACGGTCGCCGGCGTGCATTTTCCGGTCGACAGCGTGGCCGGTATGGTGCTGGGCTGGACCTTGGCGGAGCTGTTCATTGCGCGCTGCTCTGGCTGCGGCCAGGTCACGATGCGCAAGTTCGACGGGCGGGGGTTCAACGACGATTTCCGCTACGACGATGTGCTGGCGATGTCCTACAGGCGAACGGCTGCTGCGAACGTCGCCAGCGAGCAGGGTGGCGGCGGCGCGATCATCGAGGCCGGCACGCCATCGACCGTTCCAGCCTCGCCGATCTTGCAGCATCTCTGGACGCAGGCGCTCGCCGAGTGCCGCCTGATCGTCGGCTGACACGAAAGGACAGGCGCATGAGAGACTGGCGAGGAGATCGGGCCGAACGAGCCAATCCCTATCTGGACTGGGAGTTGCGCAACAGGCCACTCGGCAAGAGGCTGGACTGGTGCAGCGTGCAGATCCAACTGCTGCCGGAGGCCAACGGCAGCTATGTGGTCCATCTCGGCCAGTTGGCCGCCATCGTGGCCGCCGGCCGCGAGCCGGACGAGCCTGCTGACGCGCTGACCATCCGCATGTCGGCCGACGAATTCGATCTGCTGACGAAGCTGATCGACGACATCCGCATCGGTCGCGTCCCCCCGCCGGACGATCCGCGCGATGTGCAGTTCTTCATCTACCGGCCCGAAGACATCGCCAATCGCACTGCCGCCAACGGTCTCTTCACCGCGATCCATGTCGGCCCGCCGATTCCAGGCCTGCGCTTCGACTCTGGCATCGCCGCGCCGACCGATCTCGGCAAGCCGTTGACGGATTTGACGCGGCAGGTCGCTATCGGCGTCATCGATGACGGCATCGCCTTTGCCAACCGCCGTTTTCGCAGCAGGAGCGGCAGATCGCGCATCCGAGCGATCTGGCTGCAGGATGTCGAGCGCCGGACCAAGGATTTCGGCGTCGCCGCCGGGCAGCGGCTCACCGGCGAGGAGCTCGACGTGCTGTTTGCGGCGAATGCGAGCGAGGCCGACATCTATCGCGCGTTCGGCATGACCGATTTCGGCAATGATCAGCACAAGCCGCTGGCGCAACGCGTCTCGCACGGCACACACATCCTCGATCTCTCCGGCGGCTACGATCCGACCGCGGAGGATATCGGCAGCAAGCGGCCTCTGTTGGCGGTGCAACTGCCGTCGCCGGTGTCCAGCGATACGACCGGCGTTACCATGGCGAGCTACGTGCTGCAGGGGGCGCGCCAGATCATGCTGTGGGCCGACCGGATCAACCCGAAGCTGCCGCTCGTCATCAATTTCAGCTATGGCATCGCGGCCGGCCCCAAGAACGGCAGCCACGAGATCGAGCAGGCTCTGTCGCGGATGATCGAGCGTCGCAACCAACGCGGCGGCCCGACCTATCTGGTGCTGCCGGCCGGCAACAGCTATCGCGAGCGGACGACGGGGCGGATGGTTGTGCAGCCCGGCGCCTCCGATCAGATCGATTGGATCATGCTGCCGGATGACGGTACGTCCAATCATCTCGAGATCTGGCTCGACGGCGAAGCGATCGCGCAGCAATGGCCGCGCGTCGGCGTCAGCCTGACGCCGCCCGGCGATGTGCCGCGCAAGATCGATGGATTCGGTGATGGCGATGTGCAGGTGCTGGAGGATGACGGCAAGCCGATCGCCGCCATCAATGGCCACCTCGCCAAGGTGGCCGGCCAGCCCGACCGCGTCCGCTTTCATCTGTCGGTCAATCCGACCACCGCGCGCTGGAGCGTGAGGCAACCGGCGCCGGCCGGACGCTGGCGGCTTTCCATCACCAACGGATCGGAGGCGCCGCTGACCGCACATCTCTACATCCAGCGCGACGATACCCCGCTGGGCTACGTGCAGCATGGACGTCAGTCCTATTTCGATCATGCAGGGGGCTATCAGCGTGCGGCGCTGGATGGCAGCTACAGCGATCCGGACAGCAGCGGCTGCCCCATGACTCGCGAGGACACACTGTCGGCGCTCGCGACCGGTGCGGGCGCGCTCGTGGTCGGCGCCGTCGATGCCGCGGGCCAGCCGACGGATTATACGGCGAGCGGTCCGACGCCGGGGCGCGCCGAGCCCGATTGTGCTGCCATCGCCGACCAGGGGCCCGCGCATTGGGGCGTGCTCGCGGCCGGTACCCGGAGCGGTTCGGTGGTGGCGATGCGCGGCACCAGCGTGGCAGCGCCGCAACTCGTACGTCGGCTCGCAGACTATCTCGCATCGCTGCAACCGGGCCCGGTGCTTGCGTCGCTTGCGGTGACCGACGGTCCCGTGGCCAGCTCCGACATCCCGCCGCCGGGCGCCGCCGTGCTCGAGCCGATCAAGCAGGACGCGGTCGCCACTTCGCCGTGTGACCATGCCCGTATCGGCAGTTTCATCCTGCGTGCGAGCGGCCACCCCGGCCTGCCGCCGCGGACCTATCCGCGCAGCCCAAACTTGCGGTGAGCCCGACTCCCTGGTTCGCCGCCGCGCAATCGCAGCATGCTGGCAGACAGTGAGCCAGCACAGCCGCGCGCCTCGACTCCCAGCCTGAATCCGATGCCTCTTGCGCTGCGCCCTTGCCGACGCGCGCGATAGCGCAAGTGCGTGAGTGCAGATGGCGTCGTTCCGATGCATTTTTGACGATGCTCTTGCGATGTCCTGACGATCGTCTCACACCGCCTCGGCATAGTTCCTCCCGTGCAAACGAGACACAGGAGGATTCAATGCGCAGATCCAATATCCGTATCGTGATGGGCTTGATCATCTCGCCCTTGCTGATGTCCCAGGCCTCCGGTCAGAACCTCAAGGACCTGGTGCCGACCTATCAGCCGCATCAACAGACCGACAGCGAGCGGTTGCAGAACTTCCGCGCTCCAGCCCCGCCTCCGACCAACTATCCGAACATCAGCCGTGATCCTTCCACCAACGAGCCGCGGCTCAACGTCAACCGCGATGTCTCGCTCGGCGGCAACGTGACCCGGAACAGCGCCGAGGGAAACGTCCGCTTCCCGATTCCGGGATCTCGCTAGGCGCTGTTCGGCGACATGGATGACTGCTCGCCGTCCAGGCGCGGCGTCTCGAAAGCGGGACGCTGCTTCAAACAATCATGATGACGTGAGGAGATTGCAGATGAAGAGTCTTCGACTGATGGCCTGCTCCGCCATGCTGTTGCCCAGCGTCGCTCTGGCGCAACAGCAGATTCCGACAGGCTCACTTCCGCCCGACATCGCGGCCGCGATCAAGGCGGCTCCGCTGACGCAGACGCTGATTCCGATCAGCGGCGAGGAGAAATTCGCGCAGCAGATCATCAAGGCAGACGAGATTTCCTTCGCGGCGGGGGCAAAGCTGACGCTGACCGGATTGAACTATCCCTACATCGTGGTGGCCGCGCAACGCATCAAGTTCGCCAACCCGGACACCTACAGCATCATCCAGCGCGATCCGCAGGCCGTGGCCGCCGTCGGCAGTGACGGCCCCGCAGGTCCCAATGGCGCCGACAATCCCGGCGAGACCAACCGGACTGGCAATCCCGGTTACCCCGGCGGCCCTGGCGGGCCTGCCGTGGCCGGACAGACCCGGCAACTGCCCGACGTCTATCTGGTCGCCGGAGAGCTCTCCGATCCGAAAGGGCCGATCCCGGCTGGTCTTCTCAACCTCGTCCTTCTCTTCCGCGGCATTGACGGCGGCGATGGTGGGACCGGGGGGAAAGGCGGCAACGGCGGCCGGGCTGGAAACGGCAAGGAGGGCGCTACGAGCCTGTTCGACTGCAAGGAGGGTGGCGGCCCCGGCGGGACGGGAGGCGCTGCCGGTCCCGGAGGACGGGGCGGTGACGCCGGCGCTGGGGGACAAGGCGCCGATCTCGTCTTCGTCACGACCAGACCTGCCTACGAAGTCCTGAGCTATTCGCGGATCAACAATGTCGGCGGGAGGGCCGGACTCCCAGGTCGGGGCGGCAGCCCGGGCAATCCGGGCCCCGGAGGCCAGGGCGCGCCGGCCAATGGCTGGTGCAAGGGCACAGGCGGAGGGTCGCCAGGCAATTTCCCGTCGCCTGCAAACCTCGGCTTCGGCAATACGTCTGCGGACGGCGCGAAGGGAGCGGTCACGGCGGTCATCCTTCCGTCCGTTGGTCCTCTGTTCGGCAAGTGATGCGGCGAGCGGCAGATGAAACCTGCAGGCCGCGTCCTGCAGGTTTCGTCCGCCGGCGCGCGGTCCCAATTCCTCAATCCCGGAGCAATCCATGACGACGACGCGCGACAGAGTGGAGCAATACGTCCTCGACTATTTCCATCGCCAGTGGCCCTCGGCGACCGAGGCCACCTCGCTCGCCGGCGATCTCGGCCTGGATGCCTATGACATCTACGACATCGGCCGGCATCTGCGGGGTTGGCGCCGCGCCAGCTACACGCCGAGTGAGTTCGCCGGCTGCGAACTGGTGAAGGATATCGTGACGCTGATCTACCAGAAGGTCCGCGCCGCCGGAAACTGAGGCGGGCACCGGCGGGATCCAGTCCACCACATGAGGGAAGGTACCGATGAAGCGCATGAGCCTCGCCAGTCTCGCCGTCGCCGTCGCGGGCGGCATCCTTGCGGCGCAGGCCGCAGCCGAGACGGCAGCTGCTGACGACATCTTCGCGTGCTACAAGGCCGCCCCCGCGGCCGAGCCGGACTGGACGGCGATCGCGCGCGACTATGCGCACAAGCGCCTGAAACAAGGCTGCGGGCAGCAGTGGCCCGTCGCCGCCACGCCGCGCCCGCAGCGGGCGTCGGCCGCAGCCGCAGCGCTGGCGGTGAAGACGGCGCCCGGGCCCGCGCCGGTCAGCGACTTCATCTGGTTCGTGCGCAAGGACTTCGCCGATGTCGACATGTTCGGCAAGCCGCAGTCCAATGAGAAGGCGACGGGTGCGGAATTGTCCTGGGCGCGCAACAACACGGCCGCCGACACGATCTGGCAGGTCAATGGACTGGTCGGTCTCGCCTACAGCTATCTCAACGAAGACTACTCGCGCTTCATAGGTGCCAGCCTGGCGTCCTATGTGAAGGTCGATAAGGAAGCGCATTCCGCCGCGGCAAGCGACGACAGCCGGGATGCGATCACCGTCGGCGGCAGCGCCGAGGTCGGATTCATCAACCCGATCGGTGGCGCCGACTATGTCCGCGGCAGCTGGCTCGAAACCCGCGATGGTATCCTGAACCGAACCACTGGGCAGGCCAAGCTCGAATGGATGCCGATGTATCTGCGCGTGAACCGGCAGATTCCGGGCACCTTCGTGACCACCAATTTCCGTCCCGACCTCAAGGTGCAATATGACGAGCGCCAGGGCGGTGTCGTACCGATCGGCTTCTCCGGTCTCGGCCGCTCGCTGCGCATCGGCCCCGAAGCGACGTTTCTGTTCCGCGTTGCGGACTTCGGCACCGCGCTGCCGGCCTGGGCCGAGCCGCTCGCCGGCCTGAGCGGCGCCGTCACCTATCACTGGTGGCGCGAGGTCTATTCCGGGCAGAGCGGCAGCTGGCTCGACAGCACGATCAAATACGACATCAACCCGAACGTCGCGCTCGCCTTCTCCTATCAGAAGGGGCGCAACGAGGAGACGGCCAAGCGAACGGACCTGTACAAGCTCTCGCTCAATTTCAAGACCTGTGCCGCCTTCGCTGGCTTCCCGGGCGGACGCTGCACCGCCGACAAGGACTGAGCTGGTAGTCATGACCGGCTTCTGGAAGCTCTACGGTTTCACGACGGAGGGAGATGATATGGACAAGGCCATCGATGGTTTCGTTCAGGTGCTGAGCTTCGTGCTCGCCTCATCCTCGACTGCAGCGCTGCTGGCGGTCGGACTGATCCTGCTGCTCATCACCACGGTGTTCGCCTGCATCGCGCTCAGGTCAAAACCGGAAGAGGTCACCCCGTTCTTCAAGGCGGCGTTCTTCCTTTGCCTGGTTGGTGGCATCCTGTTCTCCGCGGCCGGTCCGTCGCTGGCGCTGTTCTACGTGTCGCAGGATCCGATTCGCAGGAAGTCGGTCAATGAAGCGATCGACGATCTCGCCAGCAACAGACGTGTGCGCTATGTCATCCGCATGATCTCGCGCAGCCCCTCCGATGCCGCCCTCGGCATCGACGCGCTGACCCAGCTCGGTCCGCCCCGGCAGAAGTATTCCTTCGTCGCCGACTACGAGGAGTTGAAGGGTCATACGGTCAAGGAAGCGCTCGACCTGTTCGGCATCGGCTACGTCGCCGGATACCGTGTATCAGTCGTGATCTTTCCCCTGCAGATCGATCTCTATCCGGCCAATGCGCGGGGTCTGTTGCAGGTCGTCAGCAATGTCGAGGCTGGCGTTGCGCCGGAGGATCGCTTTCTCAAGCCCGGCAAGCTTCACGACGCGGAGCTCAAGGAGTTCGGCGACACCGGCATTCAGACCTACCGTATCGACAACTTCAAGCCGTTCTACCCGCATTATTGCGAGCTGGCGCAGACCTTCTTCTGCGGGCACTACGCCGCCAAGGAGCTCGTCGGCGGCCTCTACCGCGATTGGCATCCCCTCGGCTTCTCGCAGAAGAATCCACCGATCCAACCCTGCACGATTCCCAAGGAGAAGTTCTGCGCCTTCTCGGACTGGGACAAGGTGCGGCAGGACTTCAAAGGCCACTTCGGTGTTCGCGCGTTCCTCATCGAAAATCTCGAGATTGGCAAGATCCCTGGCCGCATGCTGTTCGACTTCCAGGATCCGCAGCGCGACAGGATCCCCGAGTTGGGGCTTCCACCAGCGTCTGACTGACCCACGCTTGTCAGCGAAGGAAGCCTATGGAGGTTAGTTTCCGAGCGGTTTCTGCATGCCGTCGTAGCAATAGGCGAAGCGCCAAAGTTACGATCCGGTCGCGGTGACGAGCATGAAGAGCCCGCCTTCATTTGAGCGCTTGTAGTCTTTCGTTGCCGGCTTCAGGTGCCGGAAATAGGGGGCGGATTTGGCCGGCATAGGTTCGATTCCACCCAAAGCTCGCGATATCATGATCCCCGCGAACTCCCATCAAGGTACCAGCAAGACGGGGCGAACGCCGGCCAAGGGCAAACGGCGGCTTGTCTTTGGATTATGAGGGGAAAACGAACGTCGGCGGATGCGGGCAAACGTCCAAATGGTGCCCCTGGCCGACAGTCCACTAACGCTTTAAGCGTTTGAATATACAGAAGATATTCCGCGCGCGTTGCTGCCGGTACCAGCAGTAATACCAACAAGATGACACCCGGTATAGCAGGCATGAAGAATTGCAGGCTCCCGGCGCGCACGCACCCCTTTGCAGCGGGCTTTGGGAGTTTGGGACTGAGTTGGTAAGAGACCTTGCGCCACTGCGCCCCGGCGGCTTCGGCATCGTCACCGGCAAAGGCGGTGGCGGTGAAGGCGGAGACGACGCGGAGCCCGCTCTTTGGCATGCGCCAGCACGTTGTCCTTGAAGTGGCACGCGGTTGCGTTGCCAAGCGCGTTGACCATCCTTGCTAACCGCGGCCTTGATGCCCGCGTGGCCATCCGAGATCATCAGCTTGACCCCGCGAGCCCGAGGCGGGCGAGCTTGCGCGGAACGCAGTCTAAAACGCATGGGTCTTGGACGGGCCGATGTCCGAGCAGATCGCGGCTTTCGTCCTTGCCAGGAGATCGACGACACGAGCCTGCCCCCGCGAAGCGGGGGTGAAAGCCTTCCGCAGCCGCCAGTCGAGGGCGATTGGCCGATCTTTGGATCGACGGCTTCGGTAAGCTGGGAATAGCTTCCCTTGCGCAGCTTGGGGATACGGCAACTCGAGTTTGCCGGCTCCAATTTCCGAGCTCTGGTCGCGGTAGCTGTTGCGCTGCGCCAGCACTCAGCGCTCTTCTCGCCATAGGGCGCGCCGTCAGCCCGCCGACTCCATATCCGTCAGCCGCTGGGCACAGGGCCGATCATCGCGCGCGGGACATCGGCATCGGGGCCTTCTCCACGAGCGCACGAGGGCCTATCATCGTCCCGATCATCAAGAACGACCGTGCGGATGGCTTTGCTGTACCGAGCTACACCACCTCCGAGGACACGACCATGCCCCGCGATTCAACGCGCGGCAGCACGGCGTGATATTCATCAATGCTGTCGAGGTCGATAAGTGTCTTGCCTCCCATTTTGTACGCCCTAATCCGCTCCTGCGCGATCAGTTCATAAGCCTTTGTCTTGCCGAATTTGCCATATCGGCAACCTTCCTTGAACTCGACGAGACGGCGCTGCTTGTTATCGCTATCGGCTTTGTCCATTGAGGTGCCTTGATCGAGTGGATTTGACGTTTGAACGGGAAAGTTGGTTCTGACCACGTTGCAGATGCTCTACTCCTGAATGCCTTGCGCGATTCCGATGTGAGTTGTCGTGTACGCGCGTCCCAGGCAGGGGACGAGTCGTGCCTGCTTGGAGTTCGCAGCGCCCCATGTCTTGCAGAATGCAGTCAATTTGCCTCCGTACGAATTTGGAAGAGCGACAATGCTTCGGTGTGTGCTTCGGACACGGTGGCGTAGAATCAGGTCGGTTTTCGAACACAAGCGGGGCTGGCGAGTTGACCACGCAGAAATTTCGCCCGGACGCGGCCGACTACATAGATCGCCATCCATCACCTCGAAATTATCACGTTTGGACATGAGCGGCTCTGCGATTCAATCGCCCGTTCAAGGTCCGGAGATATTCGGCGTAACCTCCGGCCCGGCTTTCAGGTATTCCTATGTGCGACTACAATGGCCGGCTTGACAGCGCAGCCCGAGTACGGCTCCTCCGAGACATGCGGAGGAGAGCCCTTCCTGCTTCCATCGTAGGCAACTGGCGTCTCCGTGGGGGGCATTGCTGGTTTGCTGCGGCATGAGCAAAAAGGACAGGACGGGTAGCCCGTTCAACGGTTTTGGTGTCGCTCGCCGGAGGCTCTCGCGTTAGGGGCTGCCGCTTCGCGGCATCGCTATCACTGCCCCAAACGCGGGTGCCTTGTTAACCGGTCTCGCGACTGCACTCGGTCCCGGGTCCCGCCGCTGGCGCAGCGGCCGCTATGCTGACCCTCCTGCGGGTGCCTTTCTCTGCCCTCGCTCCGCTCCGCCTGATCGATCAGCGATGTGTCAGACGCTCGTTCAACATGTTGGTGGCCAGCAGAGACTGTGAAACCTATCAATCTTCACTGAGCCGTCGGCGCGCGTCCAATCAGCGGAAATTGCTCGCCTGACGCACTGCAGATCCTGAGGACATTGGCTGTAGACGCTCGGTCCGGAGAGTGGACATCGCATGATACGTGATGATGCTGCTTGGTGACACATCCAACTTCGAGTTGGACACGACAATGCAATCCAGATTCTGGGGTGCCCTTGAGCGTCCGAATCCGCTAAGCGTCAATAGATTCGCCGGCTTTCCGCTCGGTGGTCCCAATAACACGCGAGCCGATATCTTTGCCTTCTATCCTTCGTACGTCCCGCAGCTCGGTGCAGCAGAAAACGACTTCACCAAAGCAATCCGCCGCACCAAAGAAGCCGGCTCCGCGCAAGACGATATTGGGCGCGCCTAACAAGGCAGCGGTCGCGAGGTTTGCCGTGTCCTCCGCATCGCCTCTCGGACTCTTGGCGCTGCACCTCATGGTACAGTGGCAAGAATCCGGTCGAGGCGGTCTCGTGTTTCTCGCCGAGAATGAGCGTAGGGCCGAGCGTTTGGCCTCCATCATTCAGGCTCTTGAGCCGACCTGTGATGTGCTCGTTTATCCGCGACTGAACACCCTGCCATTCGATGTGCTCGAGCCGTCACGTGACATTGCCGGCAGGCGCAATTCCGTGTTGAGGCGCCTTGCGACTGCGAAGAATTCGATTCTGCTCGTCACCACGGCAGAAGCGATGATGGAGCGGTTGCCCCTCACGGCTGATTGGCCGCGTGTTGGCATGTTGCTTAGGATCGGCGGCGCCTATTCCGAACAGCATCTTCAGGCTCGCTTTGAGAGCCTTGGCTACGACCTGGACGATAGCCCAGACTATCCGGGCGGGGCGCTGTTTCACGGCAACACGTTCGAGATTTTTCCGGCCGGTGCGCGCGGCCCTATCAGGGTCGAGCATTCTGCAGGCAGGATACGACGGATTGCCGCATTCAATCCGCTAAATCAGGAAGTGATCTCCGAGCTCAAGGAGCTTCAGATCGATCCGATGTCCGAGCGGCTGGCGTTCAAGGAACGAGCTCGGAACAAGGCCAGCCTGTTCGAGTACTGCACGCGAGCCAAGTGGGTCGCAGATGCCGAGGTGCCCAAGCACGCAGACACTTGGCTGAGCACGATTGAGGACGCGGCTCCTCGCGCCGAGCGTGATCGAGCCTATGTGAGCCGCCGCGAGTGGGACCAGGCGGCGAAAAGGATCGCTCTGCTGTCGCCGACAGCGCCATACCGGGCAACGCCGGAGTTCTTCAAGGAAGCCGCGCCCCGGAAGGCGCTGCGCGCCTTTGTCGACGAAGCCCAGCGCGGTGACGCGCGTGTGGTGTTTGCTGCCGCGGCCGAAGCGGATCTGCGCCTGATGGCGCGGATGAGCGGGGTCAAAGCCGAATGTGCCGCTGATTGGGCGCTGGCAACTGCGAGGGGCAGGCGAGAAGCCGCCTTGCTGGCGGGCTTCGACGCCGGCTTCGTCGTTCCGGGGCGGAAGCCAATTGTCGTCATCACCGCGTCCGACGTTCTCGGCAGCAGGGCCCATCAGCCGCAACCCGCGAACTGGGCTTGGACACCTGGCTTCGAAGCCGTTGATCTGCCCGAGCTTGGATCGGTGGTCGTTCATCTGCAACGTGGATTGGCCCGGCTCGGCGGATTGCGGTCGATGGGCAGCGGAGGGGTCTCTGCACGTGAGATGGTCCGGCTGGTGTTCGCCGGAAACGATGCCGTTCTCGTGCCTCTTGCGGAGTTGGCCCTGATCTGGCCGTACGCGGCTGAGCTCGGGGATACTTCTCTCGACAGGGCTGATGGAAGTACATGGCGGCCGCGGAGAGCGGCTGCCGAGACCGAGATTCATGTCGTCGCCAAGGAGCTCGCGAAGCAGCGGAGCCAGCGCCGGCGGCGGCCAGCACCGAAGCTTGTGCCGCGGCCTGCGAGCTATGAGAAATTCGTCGCGCGGTTTCCCTATTTCACTACGCCCGATCAGGCCAAGGCCATCCGCGACGTTCTGGACGACCTTGCGTCGGGGCACCCGATGGACCGGATCGTCTGCGGTGACGTTGGCTTCGGCAAGACCGAGGTGGCGTTGCGCGCAGCGGCAGCTACCGTCCTGTCGGGGAGGCAGATCGCTATCGTGGTCCCCACGACCGTGTTGGCTCGACAGCATGTGGAGACGTTCCGCAAGCGCTTTGCGACGCTCGGCATCGAGGTCGGAAATCTGTCGCGGGTCGCGTCGACGGCCGAGGGGCGCAAGGTGCGAGAGGGACTGAAAAGCGGTGAGCTCAAGGTCGTCGTTGGGACGCTTTCGCTGGCATCGAAGGAGGTCAAATTTGCCGATCTAGGGCTCGTCATCGTCGACGAAGAGCAGCATTTCGGGGCAGCTGACAAAGCCATGCTGTCGAGCCTCAACAAGAACGGTCACCGGCTCTGGATGAGTGCGACGCCCATTCCGCGTACGCTTGCGGCCGGCTTGACGGGCCTGCGGGATCTCAGCGTCATTGCAACGCCTCCGGTTCATCGTGTTCCGGTCGTGACCAAAGTGGCTCCCCTGTCGGACATCGCGATCGCGGCTGCCCTGGTCCGCGAGCACCGACGCAATGGCCAGAGCTTTGTAGTCTGCCCGAGGATTCAGGATCTGGACCCGATGCTTATTCGGATCCACACGCTGGCGCCCGAACTGCGGATCATTTCGCTTCACGGCAAGCTGTCTGCCGACGAGATCGACGAGAGGCTGATGGCTTTCGTTGAAGGCGAAGCGGACGTCTTGCTCGCGACCAACATCGTGGAAAGCGGTCTCGACATCCCGCGAGCCAACACCATCGTCGTGTGTTGGCCGGAAAGATTTGGCCTCGCGCAATTGCATCAGCTCCGCGGCCGGGTGGGGCGCGGCGGCATCCGTGCATTTGCGCATTTTTTGACGGACGGCGGCTCCGGCCGATCGGAAAAGCGCCTGTCCGTTCTGGAGGAGCTGAACCGCCCGGGCGCAGGCTTCGCGATCAGCGCACGCGATCTCGATCTCCGCGGCGGCGGAGACATGCTCTCGGATCGTCAGTCCGGTCATGTGCAGGTGTTTGGCCCAACTCTCTACGGCCATCTTCTGACCCTGACTCTTGAGGGCGATCGAGACGGGATGTCCGCTCTCTGGATTCCGGAGTTGAACCTGCCGATCGCGGAGCTTCTTCCGTCGAACTATGTGCAGTCGGAAGCAGTCAGGCTCGAGATCTACGCTCGCGCCTCTCGGTGCCGGACCGATGATGAGCTGGAGGAGCTGGAGGATGAAACGCAGCGCCGCTTCGGTATGCTGCCGCCGCCGGCCAGCAACTTCTTCGCAATTGCCAAGCTCAGGATGATTTGCAGAGAACGCGGGATCATGCGTCTCGACGTGGGACCGGACGCAATTGCGGCCATGCTGCTGCCAGGACGGATCCGGAGGTCGTGCTCCCAATTGCTGCAGCGCGATGGCAATCGGATCATCTATCCCGGGCGGAGCAGCGAGCCTGTGTTGCAACAAATCGAACAGTTTTTTGGATCTGTTGGATGAATAGCAGGCGGCACTTCGGTAGTTTTCTGATGCTCGGCGCCGCGACGAGGGTGCTTGGATTTTGAAGCCGCTCCCTATCGTTCGAGGCACTCCTTGGTTCCTTTGCGCGGCAGCCGGCCGTTCGGGAAACAACTGACAAGCGGAACCCATCCCGCTCCCAATCAATCCATTTTCGTCTTGCTGTATCTGCGGTCGTCGCATGATGATCAAGGCATATTGTTTCCCCGAGCCGCGCCAATTTGTGAGAGAGCGCCGCGGCTCGGATCTATTCGCTCACAGCGGAAGAGCGATGATGGACCTTCCAGCGGCGCGCCTTATCATGGCTGCAGCCGGTCTTGTCAGCTAGCCAAAACGAGCGTTTGATGCTGACGAAGCTGCTGGGGCATGATGATGGTCAATGCGCTCGTCGTCCGCGAGACCCACCTTCCGCAATCACCAAACGGACGTGCAGCGCAATACGTTCGCATGTCGACGGATTATCAGCGCTACTCGATCCAGAATCAGGCTGCGGTGATTGCGGCCTATGCCCACGCCCACGGGCTTTCGATCGTCAAGACCTATGCGGATCATGGCGAGAGCGGTCTCAAGATCAAGAACAGGCCGGGGCTTGCCAAGCTGATTGAAGACGTCAGTAACAGGCGGACCGACTTTGACCATATACTGGTCTATGACATCAGCCGGTGGGGCCGTTTCCAGGACGTCGACGAAGCCGCACACTACGAGTTCATCTGCAAGCAGGTGGGGATCAGAGTCAGCTATTGCGCTGAGCAGTTCGACAATGACGGCAGCATGCTCTCTAACATCGTCAAAAATCTGAAGAGGGTTATGGCGGCCGAATATAGCCGCGAACTGTCGGTCAAGGTGCATACGGGCATTTGTCGTTTCGTTGGACTCGGCTTTCTGCCTGGCGGACCCATTAGCTACGGCCTCGAGCGTGTTTTGGTCAACGAGCGCCTCGAGCCGAAGAAGATCATGGACAGGGGAGAGCGAAAGTATCTCCAGACGGATCATATTCGTCTGCGGCCTGGCGATGCACACGAGATCAGCGTTGTGAAGCGGATCTTCGCACGCTTCCTTCAGGTCAAATCTGAGAAGGCAATCGCCAGAGAACTCAACCGCGAAGGGGTTTTGTGCCGAGGGAAGGCGTGGAGGGCACCCACGATCAGCCGTATGCTGCGAAACGAAAACTACATCGGTAACCTGGTTTACAACAGGCAGTCGAAAAAGCTCGGCGGTGAGCGGATCAACAACCCCGCGAACCTATGGGTCCGCTCTGAGCGGTGCTTTGAGCGCATCATTACAGATGATGTCTTTCTTGCTGTCCAGAAGATCGTGAAAGAGAGGCGCGTTGACGTTAGCGAAGAGGAGATGTTGCTCCGTTTGAAGCGAACATTGAAGAAGGAGGGCCGTCTCACGCCGACGATCATCAACGCAACGGTGGACCTCCCGTCAGCCCGAACCTTTATTGACCATTTCGGGACTCTGCGAAATGCCTACAGGCTGATCGGATATCAGTCGCAACGACGCTGCGAGTACATCGACGTTCGTCGGAGTTGGGTTGAGCCACTCTCGGCCCTCGCGGGACGCACTTGCCAGCAGCTGCAAAAGGAGGGATGTCACGTAGCCCTCCAGAGTATCAAGAGCCGTTGGACCCTCGTAGGTGTTCCTGAGCAGCACCTGATTGTCGATGAACGGCAGCAGATTTTTTTTCGGGTCGCCTATTGGACAGCTGGAGCGCGCCCGGGATTCTCTCCCTTCTGGACCGTTTCTTGCCGACGTCTACCGGCCGGATGGATCGTGGCGATCCGGCTGAATGAGCACAATGAATCCATTCTCGACTACGTCGTGATGCCAACGGCTTCGAATGACAGCAACATGATCAGATTCCGTGAGAATGGGCGTGCCGACCACGGCGTCACCTACCTCAACACGGAAGTCGAGCTTGCCCGGTTAGTGGTTCGCCTGGTCACCAAAGAGAGCCGTATCGCGCGATCACGGCGGCGACAGCGGACCCGACCAGTGAAGCGATCCCCATCCAACGGAAAGGGCGCTGACGCACGGCGTCGATAGAACGCAGGTAGAGATACGCTCCAAGGAGCGACCCGTAGTTCCGTCGAAAGTCGCCGTTCAATTTCGAGATGTGAACAAGGTCGGACGTCGAAGGTGATTGTTCGGCCATCGTTGTCTCCCAGAGTTAAGCCGGCATCCAATGAACCACTGATTTGCCCGACGGTGCAAATAAAATTCGGGTTATACGAAACAAGGGCGGCATGCTCAGGGAGGCACCCGATTTTCCGGCTTGGAGGGCAGGCTGAGTCGGGGACGGTTGCCCGGCATGTCCGACGCAAGGAATTCGGCGGCCATCCTATGTTTGGCCTCCGGGCATCCGTCTCGGAGGGCGGCCACGGATTGTTGGAAACAGACGGTAACATGATGACACGAATGGTAACCTCAGATAATTTGGTATCTGGGGGTGGTTCATGCGTCAGGTGTTGTCTCGCGTAGCGATCGCGGTCGCGTTGGGTTGCTGTCCAGCGTTTCCAGCTTTGGCGACCGATCTTTGGCAGTTCGACTTTACGTCCTCGCGCGGCGGCGGGCAGTTTCTGGTCAATCCGGCCAATTTCGTCATTCCGGTATCAGCTGGCTCGCCGTCCACGTTCAACGTGGTCGGGGCAAATATCACGATCGATGCAGGAGGTGTGCTGGGGACCGCTCACTATACCTTGGGAAGCTTGTCTGGGACGAACTGTACGCCGGCGGAATGTCGCGTGATTTTCTCCGTCCCGGACGTTGTTCCCGGGTTTGGCACCTACGATGTCCTGCTGCAGCTCAATTTCGAGCGGATCTGGGTGAATTGGTCTACGCCCAGTCAGCAACAGATTCAGATGTCGCTGAGCACCAATCCCACGGCAACGTTCAACTGGAACGATGTGGCGACGGCGACGCGGACAGTGGTTTCCGTCGCGCCCGGATGGCTTGCGACACCCATCAATTCCGATTGGAACACGGCAGCGAATTGGACTGTCGGATCGGTCCCCCTTGCGACAGACACCGCCCGGTTCGGAGCCTCCACTGTCACCGCAATCGACGTCAGGCAGGCAACGCAGGTGGCTGGTTTGAGCTTTCTGAGCGGCGCACCGGCCTATACATTCAACGTGACGGGCAATTCCGGCGGCGCCGCGTCGCTGGTGATCAGCGGGGCGGGGATTGACGATCAGTCCGGCAATCGCCCGAGCTTCATGGTGTCAGGTATCTCTGGCAATCTAGGTACGCTCCAGTTTGCCAATTCGGCGACGGCGGGTGACGCGGTCATCACCACGGGCGCCTTCGGAGTCACGCGCTTTACCGACACCAGTAGCGGCGGCACCGCCCAACTCGTGACCAATCTGGGCGGCTCTGTCGACATTTCTGGGCTGACATCCAGCGGGATAAGCGTTGGATCGATTGCTGGCGCCGGCAACTTCATTCTCGGCTCGAAAACCTTGACGACCGGACTGTCGAATACGGACACCGAGGTTTCGGGTGTCATATCGGGGGCCGGTGGCAGTCTGACGAAGGTTGGAGGTGGCGCGCTGATCTTGTCCGGCAACAACACCTATTCAGGAGGAACCCAGCTGAACGCCGGCTCCTTGGTCATTGCCAACAACAACGCCTTGGGCAGCGGCACGCTCAATATGGCGAACGGAACGAGCCTCTCTTTCGCGAACACGGCCGACTTTGCAATCGGCAATGCGATTCAGCTCACGGGGAGTGGACATTTTGCGGCGCCGGCAGGCACGACGCAGACCATCCAGGGGACGATCTCGGATGGAGGTTCTGCTGGAACGGTGGTGTTCGACGGCGTCGGAACGATGGTGCTGGCTGCTGCCAACGCCTACACCGGGGGAACGGTTGTCAACGCGGGGACCTTGCGGCTTTCGGGCAGCGGTACGCTCGGTGCGGCTAGCGGATCAACGACGGTCGCAGGCGGAATCCTCGACCTTGGCGGGACCACTCAGACGCAAAATGGAGGTGTCTTTCTGACGGGTGGGTTGGTCAGAAATGGTGTGATCGCATCCAATACAGACTTTGTCGTTCAATCCGGCACTGCAAACCTCGATCTCAGCGGTGCCGGCGGTCTCACGAAAACGGGCTCGGGTACGTTCGTCCTCGCGGGGACGGCCAGCTACACCGGAGCAACGAATATCAACGGCGGCGTTTTCCAGGTGGACGGCGCGCTCACCGGGACGTCGGCAGTCAACCTGAATTCCGGGATGATAACCGGCACCGGGACAATTGATCCCCTGACGGTCAGCATCAATAGTGGCACCGTCCTCGCGCCCGGAAATGGTACAGCCGGGAGTTCGATGGCGATCGTGGGGAATCTCGCATTTCAATCTGGCGCGATCTATCTCATTCAGCTCAATCCGACAGCCTCGAGTTTCGCCAGTATCAGCGGCACGATGACGGCGGGCGGGGCAACGGTCGAGGCAATCTTTGCTGCGGGCAGCTACGTCGCCAAGCGCTATACGATCTTGACCGCCGGTGGCGGCGTCAGCGGGACGTTTGCCTCCTTGGCGAATACCAATCTCCCGGCTGGTTTCAAATCCGCCCTCAGCTATGACGCAAATGCTGCTTATCTCGACCTATCGCTTGATTTCGTTCCGGCAAGCGCGCCGAACTACGGTGGCGGCCTGTCCGCGAACCAGCGGAATGTTGCCAACGCACTGACGCGGTTCTTCGATACGACGGGCAGTATTCCGCTCGTGTTTGGCACACTTTCGCCCTCGGGACTGACCCAAGTATCGGGAGAGCTCGCGTCAGCTCCGCAGCAGGCCACGTTCAATGCGATGGGGCAGTTTGTCAGCCTGCTCGGGGATCACGGTCAGGCCGGGCGCGACGGCGTTGGCGAAGTTGCCCCGCTGGCCTATGCCGAGGCTGACAGGACACCGAGCCGGCCGGCGGGGAACGCGTTTGCGTCGATGAGCAGGCAGCCAGAATCGCTCGAGCCGCGCTGGAGTGTTTGGGTTGACGGATTTGGCGGGTCGCAGTCGACGGATGGAAGCGCCGGAGCCGGATCAGCTCGCTCCACCAGCCGCATCTACGGCACTGCGGTCGGGGCAGACTATTTGTTGACGCCGGCCACGGTCGCGGGATTTGCTCTCGCGGGTGGCGGCACAGGTTTTAGTGTCAACGCCCTCGGAACAGGGAGATCTGATCTGTTTCAGGCTGGCGCCTATGTTCGACACGTCCAAGGGCCGGCCTATCTGAGCGCAGCCTTGGCTTACGGTTGGCAGGATGTAACGACAGATCGCACCATAGCCGGTGTCGATCGGTTGAAGGCGTCGTTCAAAGCGAACGCCTATTCCGGACGCGTTGAAGCCGGCTATCGCCTGTCGGTGCCCTTGATCCGCAATTTCGGTCTGACGCCCTATGCGGCAGGGCAGGCCGCCCAGCTTGATCTGCCCCAATACGCCGAGCAGTCCGTCGCCGGCGCCCCGGTATTCGCCCTGAGCTATTCCGCCAAGCGGGTGACAGATTATCGGACCGAAATAGGACTTCGGACCGGCTTGTCCTTGGGGGACAAGGATGGCGTGCTCAACTGGCGAGGCCGTATCGCGTGGGCTCATGACTTCAATTCGGATCGCAGCGTCGCTGCAACTTTCCAATCGCTGCCGGGGGCAAGCTTTACCGTCAGCGGCGCGCAGCCGGCGCCGGACGCTGCGTTGACCACTCTGGGTCTCGAACGACATTGGAGCAATGGCTGGTCCGCGGCTGCCACCCTCGATGGAGAGTTCTCGAGCACCACACGTTCCTATTCCGGTAGAGCCTCCATGCGCTATGTCTGGTGACCGCGATATCGCAAGAATCGATGAGAATCATCACGAGCGGCGAGATCATCGGGAACGAGTGGGACAGAGTCATATCTCTGCGGAAGCTCACGATCCTTCGACTAGGGGCCGTGCTCGGCTCGCCTCGAGATGAAAATCGGCCGCGCCTTGAGTCGCTCCAACGCAGACCCTCAACGAGTCCGTCGATCAGGAGGGGCGCGCATTCGCGCGATGACGGCGAAGGCTCAAGCGGGTACTCACTTGACAAATCGGGGCAGGAAAGAACAAAAATAGAACGGGGTGGCCGCACCGTCAAGAGAGCCCAATGCCCACCCTCACCTCAGAAGGCTTGAAGGGCTGAACCGCGCTACGCTGCGCAACAGAAGGCATGAAAAGAGCGCCCCGGATGAAGCCGCAAGTTCTTCCTGTCTATTACTATCTCGATCATTTCACGGAGATGCTCGGCTTCGTGAAGAAGACTTACGGTGCTGTCCTGACCCCGGAGCACCATGTCTTCATCGAGCAATTTGACGGTCTTCCCAGGGATGCACAATGCCTTCTTGTCCGCATGGTCAATCGACGGGGAGCGATCTTCAATCGCACGCTCTTCAAATATCCAGAGATTGCAGATGTTGAAGCCGCGGCTCTGCATCTGCTTGCCAGCGCCCATGCTCGTGTTCTGCAGGTCGACGATTACGCCGCTTTCGTAACATGCTTGCCCAAAGACACCCTTGTGACGGCGGCGCATGCATCCGGAAGATCCGATATTCGTAAATCCTGGTCGAAGTCCAAGCTCATCGAATACTTTCTCGCCAATGTTCCTTTTGAGGTCGCTGCTCAGCATTGTGGTGGGAAAAACTTCATCGCGCTTCACAACACGAGGCCGATCGAATTTCTCCTCTATCTCTATTTTGGCAAGACGGAGCGGGATCTCAAGACCTTCGCGCTACGCGATCTCGGCATCATGCGCACCAACAGTGCGACCTCGTTCAGTGCACGATTTGCGGATGGCGATGAAGCCCACGCCTGCTTTCACTATAGTAGCCTGCTCGACCAACTCGAGACCGAAGCCGAGGCGATCTATCGCCAGGGAGTGGTCGACCTGCTCGGCGGACCGCCAGGTCCGACAGATTACGCTCAGGATCTGAGAAGCCGCGCGGCCTTCAAGCTTGGCCAGTTCTTCGAGAAGGGCGCCGATACTGCGCTCGCGCTTCAACTTTATCGTGCCGGTTCGTCCCCCGAATGCCGCGAGCGCCTCGTGCGCCTTCACTACAGTCTGGGCGCGAAAGGCGAATCTGAAACGCTTCTGCGCCAGATCATTGATGATCCGGCGAGCGACGAAGAGCACGTTTTTGCGGTTGACTTCTATGCGCGCAAGTTTGGCGGTCAGCGAACGGGGCTTTGCACCGAACTCCTGCGCTCGGGGCGCGTCGTCGCGGTCGACGACACACATCGGGGCAACCCGGAGGCCGGTGTCGCTGGGGTCATGCGCCGTCGGGGCAGCCAGGTATACTTTGCCGAGAACGCATTGTGGCACACCCTGTTCGGCCTTCTGTTCTGGGACGAGCTGTTCGAATCCGGTCAATTGCACAGCGGCTTCGACTGGGTCCCGCAATGTCTCAAAGACCGCACGTTCATCCGATTGTTCAAGGCCCAGGTGGACGTGAAGCTTGCCGCCGTCCGATCGGGTGATGCCCTTCCGCTGATCCTGCGTGCGCTCGCTGCGCACTGGGGGCGGCCCAATGGCATCTTCAACTGGGATCGCTTTCAGATCGAGGCTGTCCGTACGCTTCTCGATCACACCAACCCTCACGGCGTTGCCGCGATCTTGCACGCGATGTGCGAGGATTTCCGCACGATGCGCGACGGATTCCCTGATCTGATGCTGCTTCGCGATGGCGCGGTCTCATTCGTGGAGATCAAGGCAGAGGGTGACGTCATCCGCCGCAACCAGCTCACACGCCTGCGGCAACTGCAATCAGCCGGGCTCCAGGCAGAGATCTGCAGGGTCGAGTTTTGCTTCGACCCCGGGCAGGATTACATTGTTGTCGATATCGAGACGACTGGGAGCTGGGCCTCTGGCGACCGCATAACCGAGATTGGCGCGGTCAAGATCCGCAATCATCAGGTTGTCGATGAGTGGCACTCCCTGCTCAATCCTCAGCGTCCCATTCCGGCAAATATCACCCGGCTCACGGGCATCACAAACGAGATGGTTCGCGATGCTCCGGTTTTCGCATCTGTTGCAGACAGCTTTCTCGAATTCATGGGTGACGGCGTCTTCGTCGCGCACAACGTCAATTTCGACTATGGCTTTATCGCTTACGAGTTCAGCCGTCTCGATCGAAAGTTCCGCTTTCCAAAGCTTTGCACCTGCGCCGGAATGCGACGGCGATATCCCGGCCATAAGTCCTACGGGCTCGGAAATCTGTGCCAGATCTATGACATCGAACTCGAGAGCCATCATCGCGCACTCTGCGATGCGAAGGCTGCCGCCCAGCTGCTCAATCTGATCAACAGGAAGCGCGAAAGTGAGGGCCCGCCGGCGGAGGAACAGGCCGCTTAAGGATGCGATGCTGTCCCCAGGGAAGCAATACACGTGTACAGCTCACCATCCCGGTGGACGTCAAACGGCGATGTCCTCCCGGAAGCTCCGGAGGGAATTCATGGGCCGTCCGCCCTGGATGGGCGTGAAGCTCGTTGAGAGCAAGAGTGCAGGCCGGGTTGGCCGTGACGGGTTGGAAGTGGCGAGAGAGTTCCGCCGCGCCCGTCGCGGAGATCCGCGATGCAGGAACGGAGACTTGGTGCGCGCGCCGGCGAGAGCCGGGCGAGCCTCTATGAAGAGATCACGAGCAAGATCATCGGTGAGCTGGAGGCTGGCCGGGTGCCCTGGGTTCGGCCATGGGGGACGCAAGCGGCGAAGGCTCAGCTGGCCTTGCCACGGAATGGGGCTACGGGTCGGCCGTACTCGGGGATCAACGTTCTCATCCTCTGGGGGGCAGTCATCGAGCGCGGGTTGACGGGCCAGAGCTGGTTGACCTTCCGGCAAGCTCTCTCGCTCGGCGGTCATGTCCGCAAGGGCGAGCGCGGCGTCTCTGTCGTCTACGCCGACCGCTTTGTGCCATCGGATGAACGGCAACGTGCCCGCGAGGTCGGCGAGGAGGCGCAAGCCATTCCGTTCCTGAAGCGGTTTACTGTATTCAACACCGACCAATGCGATGGTCTGCCAGATGATATCGCAACCGTGGCACCGCTTCCGCCGCCGGGTGTCATGGAGCCTGTGGTCGAGACCCTGATTGTCAACAGCGGCGTCGACTTCCGGATCGGGGGTGATCGTGCGTTCTATGCGCCAGTCGAAGATTTCGTGCAGGTGCCACTGCCAGCGGCGTTCTTCGAGCCGATCAACTGGTACCGCACCGCTTTGCATGAGCTCGCCCATGCGAGCGGTCATGCCTCGCGGCTGAATCGGGATCTCTCGGGTCGGTTCGGCAGCCGCAAATACGCCTTCGAGGAGCTGATCGCCGAGATCGCAGCCGCCTTCAGCTGCGCCGCGCTCGGCATCGTGCCGACCGTGCGCCATGCCGACTATCTCGGCTTTTGGCTCGACGTCCTGCGCGAGGATAGTCGCGCCATTGTCCGGGCGGCAAGCCAGGCGAGCCGCGTGGCTGACTATCTCCTCGGCTTTGCACCGAGCGCTGCCGGCCTCGCTCGGCCAAGCGCTCCGCATCGCGTACCCGCGTGAAGCCTGCACGCTTGGGCGAACTGAGGAGAGGGAGAGGGCGAGAGGTGCTCTGCGACGGGTTGAAGGCCTGAGAGAGAGGCTCCGGGCCGCCCGTCGTGGAGAACGAAGACATGACCAAGGCCGCTCACAAGATCACGCTGTCGCCATCGCGCGACATTCCTTTCAACAAGCTCGTGCTCAGCCAGTCCAACGTGCGCCGGATCAAGGGCGGCGTTTCGATCGAGCAACTGGCCGAGAGCATCGCCGAGCGGACGCTGCTGCAAAGCCTGAACGTTCGGGCTGTCCTCGATGCCGAGGGCAGGGAGACCGGGATGTTCGAAGTGCCCGCGGGCGGCAGGCGCTACCGGGCGCTGGAGCTCCTGGTGAAGCAGAAGCGAATGGCGAAAACGCAAGCCGTGCCTTGCGTGGTGCGCGATTCCGGTTCCGCCCTGGACGACTCGCTTGCCGAGAACGACCAGCGTGTCGGTCTGCATCCCCTGGATCAATTTCAGGCGTTCCAGGCCCTGCGTGACGGCGGCATGGGAGAGGAGGAGATCGCGGCGCGGCACTTCGTGACCGTTGCGGTCGTCAAGCAGCGGCTGCGGCTGGCAGCGGTCTCGCCGGCGCTTCTGGACGTCTACGCGGCCGACGGCATGACCCTGGAGCAGCTGATGGCGTTTTCGGTGACGTCGGATCATGCACGCCAACAGGAGGTCTGGGACAAGGTCAGCCGTTCCGGCGGCGATACGCCCTACCAGATCCGGCGGCAACTCACCGAGCAGACGGTTCGGGCGTTCGACCGCAGGGTCCAGTTCATAGGGCTGGCTGCCTACGAGATGGCCGGTGGCGCTGTGCTGCGGGATCTGTTCGAGGCCGACGATGGCGGCTGGCTCCACGATGTCGCGCTGTTGGACCGGCTCGTAGCGGAGAAGCTGAAGGCGGAAGCGGAGCGGATTGGCCTTGAGGGCTGGAAGTGGATCGCGGCCGCCGTGGACTTCCCTTTCGGGCATACTCATGGCTTGCGCGAGCTTCACGGGCAGCCGGCAGAGCTCACCGCCGACGAGCGGGCGACCATGGAAGCGCTGCGGACTGAGCAGGCCAGGCTCGAGGCCGAACACGGTCAGGCCGATGAACTGCCTGAGGATGTCGATCAGCGTCTCGGTGAGATCGAGGCGGCGCTGCAGTCCTTTGCCGAGCGGCCGATGATCTTCGATGCAGCCGAGATGGCGCGCGCTGGCGCGTTCGTCAGCATCGACTCGGAAGGCCGACTGCGCGTCGCCCGCGGTTTCGTCCGACCCGAGGATGAGGCCGTGGTGTCGGAAGATGAGCCGGAGACCGAAGCTGGTCACGACAGGGACATTGCGACCGCCATTCCGGATATGGAGGGCGGGGTGCCGGCGGCGACAATCGTCATCGGTCACGGCGAGCAGGAAGCGCCCGTCGACGCGGAGGATGTCGAGCGGCCGCTGCCCGACCGGTTGATCAGCGAGCTCTCGGCGTATCGCACGCTCGCCCTTCGTGAGGCACTCGGCCGAGAGCCATCCATCGCCTTCCAGGCGGTGCTGCACACCTTCGTGCTCGCGGCCTTCTATCCCTACGGGTCAGTCCTCAACTGCCTGGAGATCTCGCTGCGCACCCCGAGCTTCCCGGCGCAGCCGCCGGGCCTGCAGGACAGCGCTCCGGCAAAGGCGATCGCCGCGCGTCACGCGGCCTGGAAAGCGAAGCTGCCGGCCAACGACAAGGACCTCTGGGCAGCGTTGATGACGATGGACGGAGCGGCCCAGGCAGAGCTGTTCGCCCATTGCGCCGCGCAAACGGTGAACGCGATCTTTGAGCCGGCCAACCGCGTGCATCAAGGCCGCCTGTCCGCCCATGGCGTCCGCGGGCGCCTCGAACAGGCCGACCATCTGTCGCGCGCCGTCGCGCTCGACATGATCAGCGCCGGCTGGAAGCCCACCGTCGACACCTATCTCGGTCGCGTCACCAAGCACCGCATCCTGCAGGCCGTGCGAGAAGCGAAGGGCGAAGCGTCGGCGCAGCTCATCGAGCATCTGAGGAAGCCGGACATGGCGCGTGAAGCCGAGCGGTTGCTTGAAGGCAGTCGCTGGTTGCCCGAGCCGCTGCGTGGCGCGGATGCCGAGGTAACGCAGGCGGTCGATGGCGTCGATTCCGCTAGCCTGCCGGCGTTCCTCAGTGAGGATGAGGAGGCGACGGAAGGCGCTGACGACGTGGAGGAGATCGTTGCCGCGGAATGATCAGCTTGCCTTCGCGGCCGATCCCAACCTGAAGAAACCGAAGTGCAAGCCCGGTCAGATCGGCCGGGCTTTTTTCATGGAGGTCACTGTCTCGTCGAGCAGCTCGAGAGTGAGAGAGGCGGAGCAGCGCGATTGAGTCCGCCGGACCGGAGAGAGCGTTCGGCGGAGCTCTTCCGTGTTCCGCTCTCCTTGAAGGTTCCTCGACATGATCACCGAGACGAACTGTCCGGCTGCGCCCTTCGCGCTGCTTGCGCGCGCCAAGGCCGTCCTTCGTGCAGCCGAGCTGCTGCTGCCAAGCCTTACCCGTGGCGAGCGGATCGATGCCAGGTGCCTGCGCCTGGCCATGCAGACCGCATTTGGCGCCAGTGACGCCGATGGAAGCTGGGATTGGAAGACGGCCTACGACGCCTGTGAGATCGCCTCTGTCCTATTCCTCGTCAAGCACGGTCCAGCGATGATCAAGGCCAGCAAAGGCACTCCCCCGGCCATGCTGCCGATGGTCGCAAAGGTCGCGGCCCTACTTCCGAGCCACACCAGGCGCTCACTCGAGAGCCAGAGTCTTCAGCAGTTCTCGACCCCGCTGCCATTGGCGTTCGCTGCGGCCGCGGCGGCGCAAGTGACCTCGGCCGATCGGGTGCTCGAGCCATCGGCGGGGACAGGAATCCTGGCCGTCTTTGCGGAGCTTGCTGGCGGCTCGCTTCTGCTCAATGAGCTCGCTGCAAGTCGCGCAGCCTTGCTCGATCTGGTGTTCGCGGGTCTGACCGTGACCCGCTTCGACGCCGCGCAGATTGATGATCATCTCGATGCGGCCTTCGTTCCAAGCGTGGTTCTGATGAATCCCCCGTTCTCGGCGACCGCGAGTGTGGACCGTCCGCTGGCCGATACGGCGTTGCGCCATGTGTCTTCGGCCCTCGCACGTCTTGGAGACGGTGGGCGACTGGTCGCAATCACGGCCGCCGGCCTTGCGCCCGACAATCCGACCTGGACGGATGCCTTCGTGCATCTGCAGGAGCGCGGTCGTCTGGTGTTCTCCGCGGCGATCGATGGCACTGTCTATGCGCGGCAGGGCACGACGACCGCCACACGGATGCTCGTGATCGACAAGCGCCCAGCGCCGGACGCTCGTGTGTTTCCGCAATCTGCCGGGGTGGCACCTGATGTCAGGACCTTGCTCGGCTGGATCACGGCGCTCGTGCCACCGCGGCCGCCGATGGCCAGCCGGTTTGTCGCTCAGGTGGGTCAGCGTGCAAAAATTCGTTCGAGACGGGATCTGGATCCCGCATGCTCCTCTCCATTGCCGACTTCCAGTGAGCCTGAGGGCTGCGAGCTTGCCTACGACATCGTGGATGAGGTCTCCGACGAAGGAACTCGTCTGACTGACGCGCTCTATGAGACGTATCAGTTGCAGTCGATCCGGATTCCGGGCGTGCAGCCTCATCCTACGAAGCTCGTGCAGTCGGCGGCGATGGCCTCCGTCGCACCGCCAAAGCCGTCCTATCGGCCGCATCTTCCGGCCAGGATCGTCACCGAAGGCGTGCTGTCCGGCGCGCAGCTCGAGAGTCTCATCTTTGCTGGCGAAGCGCATGGTGGATTCCTCGCCGGCTTTTGGACGGTCGACGAGACCTTCGACCAGGTCCGTGCGGTCGGCGAGGACACGGAGACGGCGGTCCGCTTCCGGCGCGGCTGGTTCCTCGGTGATGGCACGGGCGCCGGAAAAGGTCGCCAGGTCGCCGGCATCCTGCTCGACAATTGGCTGAAGGGCCGGCGCCGGGCGGTCTGGATCAGCAGGTCCGACAAGCTGATCGAGGACGCGCAGCGCGACTGGGCAGCGCTCGGTATGGAGCGGCTTCAGGTCACGCCGCTGTCGCGCTTCCGCCAGGGGGCGCCGATCCGGCTCGATGAGGCCATCCTTTTCACGACCTACGCCACGCTGCGGACCGACGAGAAGGCCGAGAAGCTTTCCCGCGTGCGCCAGATCGTCGACTGGGTGGGACGGAATTTCGATGGCGTGATCATCTTCGACGAGAGCCATGCGATGCAGAACGCTGCAGGCCACAAGGGCGATCGGGGCGATCAGGCGGCTTCACAGCAGGGCCGCGCCGGATTGCGGTTGCAGCATGCGCTGCCCAATGCCCGCATCGTCTACGTCTCGGCGACAGGCGCGACCACCGTTCACAATCTGGCCTATGCCCAGAGGCTGGGACTGTGGGGCGGCGCGGATTTCCCGTTTGCGACGCGGGCGGACTTCGTGGCGGCGATCGAGCAGGGCGGCGTCGCGGCCATGGAGGTGATGGCGCGCGATCTCAAGGCCCTCGGGCTTTATGCGGCGCGCTCGCTGTCCTTCGAGGGCGTCGAATACGAGCCGCTCGAGCACCGGCTCACGGACGAGCAGGTCAGGATCTATGACGCCTATGCCGAGGCGTTCGCGGTCATTCACAACAACCTCGAGGCCGCGATGCAGGCGGCCAACATCACCGGCGCAACCGGCACGCTGAACGCCCAGGCCAAATCGGCCGCGCGCTCGGCCTTTGAGTCGGCCAAGCAGCGCTTCTTCGGGCACCTCCTGACTTCGATGAAGACGCCGACGCTGATTCAGGCGATCAAGCGCGATCTCGATGCTGGCCACGCCGCGGTCGTCCAGATCGTCTCCACAGGTGAAGCCCTGATGGAGCGCCGGCTGGCCGATATCCCGACCGAGGAGTGGGGCGACGTCCAGGTCGACATCACGCCGCGCGAATATGTCCTCGATTATCTCGCCCATTCCTTCCCGGTCCAGCTCTACGAGCCGTTCACCGATGGCGAAGGCAATCTGTTGTCGCGTCCGGTCACTCGCGATGGCCGGCCGGTCGAGAGCCGCGAAGCGGTCGCTCGCTGCGATCAGATGATCGAACATCTCGCTTCGCTCGCCCCGGTGCCGGGTGCGCTCGACCAGATCGTTCAGCGCTTCAGCACGGACATGGTCGCTGAGGTCACGGGCAGGTCGAGACGGATCGTCCGCGTCCGCGATCGGATGGTGGTCGAGACGAGGGCGATCTCTGCCAACCTCGCTGAGGCCGCAGCGTTCATGGATGATAGGAAGCGCATCCTGGTGTTCTCGGATGCCGGCGGCACAGGCCGCAGCTACCACGCCGAGCTCTCGGCGACGAACAAGCGGCTGCGGGTGCATTATCTACTGGAGCCAGGCTGGAAGGCGGATGCCGCGATCCAGGGGCTTGGCCGGACCAATCGCACCAACCAGGCGCAGCCACCGCTCTTTCGCCCTATCGCCACCGACGTGAAAGCCGAGAAGCGCTTCCTGTCGACGATCGCGCGCCGGCTCGACACGTTGGGCGCGATCACCCGTGGCCAGCGCCAGACCGGCGGACAGGGACTGTTCCGGCCGGAGGACAATCTCGAAGGCCCGTACGCCCGCGATGCCCTGCGTCAGTTCTATGGGCTGCTCGCCCGTGGGCAATTGGGGAGCTGCTCGCTGCAGCGGTTCGAGCAGGCCACGGGATTGAAGCTCACGGACGAGAACGGCCTTCGCGACCAGCTGCCGCCGATCACGACATTCCTGAACCGGCTGCTGGCGCTGACTATCGAGCTGCAGAACATCCTGTTCACGGTGTTCGAGCAGTTGCTCGCGGCGCGGATCGAGAGCGCGATCGCATCCGGGACTTTCGATGCCGGTCTGGAGACGCTGCGTGCAGAAAGCTTCGTCGTCATGGAGCGGCACACCATCAACACCCATCTGGCAACAGGTGCCGAGACGCATCTCGTCACCATCGCCCAGCGTGACCGCAACCGGCCGATGCCGCTGAACGAGGCCTTGGAGCGGCTGCTACAACGCCGCGCTGTTCCCGTGACCCATGTCCGCTCGGGCCGAGCGGCGATCCAGGTGCCGGCGCCGAGCTGGTTGCTCGACGATGGCGAGATCGAGCAGCGCGTCCATCTGATCGGACCGATGCGACGCCAGACTCTGCCGCTCGCCAGGCTGGCCGAGCATGATTGGGCCGAGGCAGACCGCGAGCAGTTCAAGGCCGGCTGGAGTGCGGAGCTCGCATCCATTCCGGAGTTCACGACCACCACGATCTACCTCGTCACAGGGCTGCTACTGCCGATCTGGAAGCGCCTCCCCCAGGAGTCCGCGCGGGTCTACCGGCTCCAGACCGACGCGGGCGAGCGTATCATCGGCCGCAAGGTGCCACTCAGTTGGGTCACCGCAGCGTCGACCGAGCGACCTTCGCTCGCTCCCGATGACGTGTTCACATCCGTGCTGCGTGACGGCTACGTACTCGATCTTCATGAGGGCTTGCAGCTGCGGAGGGTGCGCGTCATGGGCGCCAACCGGATCGAGCTCTTGGGCTTCCCTGCGGGCTTACGGGATTGTCTCAGGGCCTACGGGCTGTTCAGCGAGATCATCTCGTGGAGGCTGCGGATGTTCGTGCCGACCGATGCAGGCGGCCCGGCGATCCTAGCCAGCGTTCTGGAGCGGTTTCCAATTGCTGAGGTCCGCGGGCGGGAGCTGTCGTGATGTCAGACGACGCGTCTGAACTGGCGCGCCGCCTTGCGCGTGAGGCCGAGGCGGTGTGCCGTCACTATCTGTCCAACGGCAGACGTCAGGGACGTTACTGGTTGGTCGGTGACGTCAACAACACGCCGGGCCGATCATTGTTCGTGCGATTGCACGCCTCATCGAAGGGGCCGGCCGGCAAATGGACGGATGCTGCGACCGGGGAGCATGGCGATCTGCTCGACGTCATCGGCTCGGTTTGTGGCCTGAGCAGCTTTCACGAGGTTGCCGGGGAGGCGCGCCGTTTTCTGAAGCTGCCGGACTGGGAACGCAAGCCTCCAGTCGGTGCTGTGAATGCCGTGCGCCCCCGCGACTCCGCCAGAGCGGCTCGCCGGCTGTTTGCGATGGGGCAGCCGCTGTCTGGAACGCGCGGCGAGGCCTATCTTGCTCATCGCGGTATCGACCCGCGTGCAGGCACTGATGGTCTACGTTTTCATCCACGTTGCTACTATCGGCCGGACGATGCCTCCGATGTCGAGACATGGCCCGCGCTGATTGCCGCTGTGACGGACCTCGAGGGGCGCATCACCGGGGTTCATCGCACCTGGCTGGATCCCGATGGCTTCGACGATCGCAGGCTTGGCAAGGCGCCAATCGACACGCCGCGGCGGGCGATGGGCGATCTGCTTGGGCATGCCGTGCGCTTCGGGACCGCCAAGGACGTGCTTGCGGCCGGCGAGGGCATCGAGACCATGCTGTCGTTGCGGACGGTGCTGCCGACCTTGCCGGTTGCTGCTGCGCTCTCGGCCAACCATCTGGCGAATCTGCTGTGGCCGGCCACGCTGCGCCGGATCTACGTCGCTGTCGATGCTGATGCTGCTGGTATCGCCGCGGCAGAGACGTTGACGACACGCGCGCTGGACGCCGGTATCGAGGCGATCGCATTATGCCCTCACCTGGACGACTTCAACGAAGACCTACGCGTTTTAGGGACAGCCAAGCTCCTGGACGTCTTGCGTCATCAGCTGCTGCCCGAAGATGCCGAGCGCTTCGTGAGCGCGGCTGCGACCTAAACGTCGGCTCGACGCTGGAGAGTCGTTCGGCGCTCGCCGCACATTGTCGGGACAAGAGGATCTCGTCAGGGCGTCAGAGAGCCGCGCCGGGGCCTTCTGAGAGGCGATCGGACGGCAGGCGGTCCGGTCCGGCAATGGCGGTGCGTGGCTATTTTCCGCCGGCCCGCAGGCGGGCCTTTGCATCGCGAGGCAAAATAGCCGCGCACACCGCCATCCTCCGCTGTCGCTCCGGCCCGCTGCTCGAAGGGATCAGCGGGTTCTGGTCCGGTCCTCCCGCCGTCTTGGAGATCGCCATGGAAGGCCGCGATCGACGCGGTCACCGAACATCGACGAGGTCCCCATGTCCGACCAGCAAGACGAGATGCGTGAGCCGCACGATACGCAGTCGAGCACCGACAACGCCCTGACCGAACTCCAGCTGTACGGCTACCGCCCCTTCGACGATGAGCCTGATCCTCGGCCGCTCCCTGAAGGCAGGGTCATCGCCGGCGCGGTCGCCGATATCTTCGACGCCCTGGTCGCGACGCTCTCGGAGACGCGCCTCGAGCCTGAGCTGAAGGAGCTCTTGTGGTCAACGGTCAACCTGTTCCACCGTGCCACGATGCGCATCGAGCGCGAGCTCGACGACAACGAGCAGGCGCAGCGCTCGAGTCAGCGCGAGCAGAACGGCTCGGAGGTGCGCTCGGTCGAGCTCGAGCGCCTGACGTCGGAAGGACTGTCACTGGTCGAGCGTCGCAACGCCATGGAGCTGTTCCGCGATCTGGCCGCCGAGGCCTTCGAGCTCCATACGCGATCGCCGTGGCGGCCGCGCTCGGGATCGCAGGTCAGCCATCGCACGCTGACGGCGGCCATGATCGACTCCCGCGATTTCCTCGCTGCCAAGCATCGGGCTGAGACGGAGGTCATGCTGCCGCCAGGCCCCAAGATCGCGCTGACCGGCGGACCGGACTTCAATGACGTCGCACTCATCTGGGATCGTCTCGACAAGGTCCACGCCAAGCATCCCGACATGGTCCTCCTGCATGGCGGCTCGCCGAAGGGGGCCGAGCTGATCGCCAGCAAATGGGCATCGAACCGCAAGGTGCCGCAGATCGCGTTCAAGCCCGATTGGACAAGACACAATAAGGCCGCCCCCTTCAAGCGCAATGACGCCATGCTGGCGACGCTGCCGATCGGCGCCATGGTCTTCCCGGGCTCCGGGATCCAAGGCAATCTCGCTGACAAGGCTCGCCGCCTCGGCATTCCCGTCTGGACCTTCGGGCAAGGCGGCGCGTGAGCGCCGTCAACTGTGCAGGTCCTTTGCGTTCGTCCAAGCGGCTGCGGCGACATCCCAAGCGACTCCTGCGCTCGGCATCGACATGTATGTCTGCTTGAATGCGTCGGACCTGGTGGCGCAGAGTGCATGGTGGTCGCTGACCGCCGCGACGCTGTGCCGGCCTTGATGTGCCTTGCGATTGGCGGCACAATTGCTCGAAGGTCGAGCTGTCGAGTGAATCGAGGTTTGATGGTCGCGTGGGCGGCGCGGACGTGCTGGAGCTCGGCGCAGTGCCTCATGAGCCGCTCGGCCACTGAGCATCGGCCTATCGTCGGCGTAGCTCGGACGGGCTATGCCCGAACTTCCGCCGGAACACGGTGCTGAAGTGTGACGAGCTGCTGAATCCCAGCTGGTAGGCGACCTCAGTCACCGACAACGCGCGCTGCTCAAGTCGTGTCAGCATATCGTAGGACCGTTGCAGGCGCCGGTCGAGAATCCACTCCGACACCGACATGTCCGTGAGTCGAAAAAGATAGTGCAGGTGTCTGAGCGAGACCCCGTTGTTCCGTGCGATCTTTTCGAGCGAAAGGTCGTGGTCGGTGAGATGCTCCTCGATCCAAGCTTTGACAGAGCGCAGGCGGGCTTTCTGAGCCGTGGCGTCCTCGGAAAATTGGTCCTTGTCGCCCATGTCCAGGGCGAGAGCCAGAACATCCATCAACTCGTCGCCCAGCCGCGACCTCGCCGCTTCATCGACCGACGATGCTTCCGATGCCAACGTCGAACAGAATTCGGCGGCGATCCGGCCAAGACCGCGTCCGGTCGCAATAGTCATCGCAACCGGGATCCGGTTCTCGCTGAACCGCGACGAGAATTCCTTGCGCGGAATCTCGAGGTAGAGGGATCTAACCTTCCCGACGCACTCCAGATCGTAGGCTTCGGCCGCGGAGAAAATTGCGCCGACGTGCGGATTCGAATGCAGCGTATGGCCTGCCTGCAGGACGTTGATCTTGCCCTGTTGAACGAATTCGACGTAGTAGCAATCCTTGTCGAGCCTGGCGATATGCCGCTCCCGTCGTGATATCCGCTGCTCCGACAGCAATACGTCGGTCATCGTCAGCACGCCAAATCGTGCTTCTCGGATGAAGCCCTGATAGTCGGACCGTTGCTCGGCCTCGACGTCGACATGGACATAGACGTCGCAAATGGCGCCTTGCCAGGCAGCGTAGCGCTTGGAAGGCTCAAGGCTTTCCGTTGTGAACACGAGCTCCATCGGTCATCCATCGCGAGCAGCCCAAGCTGCATTTTGCATCGCACAAGGACCGTTCCGCAATTCTAGTTGCCCAGCGGCTCTACGCAAGCCAACTTTGCGCGGCCATGCAAAAGCTTTGCGCTCCGAGGCAAGCGTCACTCGGGGCGGCAAGCTAAGAGAACAAAAACGGGAGGAAGCAGTCGCGGATGCCGATGCGGGCGTGCGTGATTTGCCGTGCCAGGGACTGCAGCAATGGGGGGAGGCCTGCCTTCACCGATGACGACGAGGTTCACGCGCCCTGTCGGCTCCATCGCTGATATCGTGGCGCTGGAGCGGCTGCCATATGACGCCCTCGTACCTGCGCGAAATCTGTATCACCTGTTCGAGGCGACCGCCCGATTGCATCCGGATCGGCAGGCACTGACCGTTCTGACACCTCGTGAATCCCGCGAAATCAGCCTCACTCACCGTCAATTGCTTGCCGACATATCCCGCGCGGCGAACTTGTTCCGGGCGTCCGGCATCAGACCGGATGGACCGACCGTTGCATTCCTCTGCCCGAGCCTGCCGCAGGTCTTTCCGGCCTTGCTCGGCGCCCAGGTCGCCGGCATCGCGAGCTCGATCAACTATCTGCTGAACGAGGACGCGATCGTCGATCTCCTCGAAGCGCAGAATGCAGCGTTGCTTGTGATCCCTTCGGAAGCCGACGATCCGGCGCTCTGGCACAGGGCGAACAAGGTCGCCGCACGGGTCGGATCTTTGCAGAAGATTCTCGTTCTAGGCGAGAGTCGCGATGCGAACGGCCGAATGGCCGTCTTTGACGAAGCCGCTTCGAAGCACCGAGATGCGCTCGATTTCGAACCGTCAACTGATCGGCGGTCGGTGTGCGCGCTCTTCCACACGGGAGGGACGACCGGACGTCCAAAGCTCGTCCGCCTGACACATGGCAACCAGATCCACGCCGCATGGGGCTTCGCCCAGGTTCACGGGCTCGACGAGTTGGACATCGCGCTGAACGGGTTTCCGCTGTTTCATGTCGGCGGCGCCATGACTGCAGGTCTGTCGATTCTCGCCGCTGGCGGCCACGTGATCATTCCGTCACCCTACGGTCTGCGAGTCCCGGAGGTCATCCGCGACTATTGGTACACCGTCGCACGACATCGCGTGACGATCGTGAGCGGCGTGCCGACCTCCATTGCGGCTTTGGCGGAGGTGCCGATTGGGTCCTGCGATATCAGCTCGGTCCGGATGGCGCTGACTGGAGGTGCGGTGCTCCCGAAGGCGGTTGGTGACCGTTTCAAGGCCAGGACGGGAGTGAGGTTGTTCGAGACTTACGGGATGACGGAGACCGCGGCGGCGATCGCGTTCAACCCGGGTCGCGGCGAGCCGCTTCAGGGCAGCGTCGGATTCAGGGCGCCGTTCTCGCGAACGAAGATCGTGGCACTGGGCGACCCGGAGCTGAGGAAGGAGTGTCCTCCGCTCACGAGCGGGCTGGTGCTGGCCAAGGGCCCGCAGGTATTCCCCGGATACGTCGATCCCACGCACAATGTCGGCGTCCTGACCGACGATGATTGGATCGTGACCGGCGATATCGGCTACCTCACCGCAGACGAGCGGCTGGTTCTCACAGGTCGGGAGAAGGACCTTATTGTTCGGAGCGGCCACAACATCGATCCCGCCGCCATCGAAGATGTCGCCAATGCATATCCTGGCGTGCAAATGAGCTCTGCCGTTGGCATGCCCGACGCCTACGCTGGCGAGGTGCCGATTCTCTTCGTTGTGCCGTCGCCTCAGCAGACGATCGAGCTCGCGCGGCTCTGCGACTACCTCGAGCAGAATGTCCACGAGCCCCCCGCGCGCCCGAAGCGCGTGGTGGTGCTTGACGCGCTTCCAGTCACCGCCGTGGGCAAGATCTTCAAGCCGACGCTTCGCGATCTCGCCGTGCGGGAGAAGGTCAGGACGGAAGTCGATCGGATATTCGGTCCTGAAACCGCGGCAGACATCCAGGTCAACAAGGACGACAAGCTCAACACGGTCGTCTGCATTGCGGTCGAAACGATCGACGAGGTCGCGCTGGGCCGGCTTGCAGAGAGCCTGTCGGCGTTGCCGCAGACCTATCGCATTGAAGCGACACCGCCACGCGGGCGGGCGTAGTTGGGAATTGGTGAGAGCAACGATGAAGCACCTTCGGCTTGGTCAACAGGAGATCGTGTTCGCCGTCTTCGCGACGCTGTTCCTGGCCTTCTCGATCTTCCTCAAAGGCTTCCTGACCGCCGACAACATGCTGACCCTGCTGCAGAACGTCGCCGTTCTCGGCATTCTCGGCCTGGCGATGGCCGTTGTCGTCATCGGGCGCGGCATCGATCTTTCGCTGATCGCTGCCCTCGCGGTCCCCGGCGGGCTCGTCCTGCAGATGGTGCAGAACGGTCACTCGTTGCCGGCCTCCTTGCTCGCCGCCGGCCTCCTGGCCGTCGCCATCGGTCTCGTCAATGGCTGGCTGATCGCCTATGCGGAGGTGCCGCCGCTGTTTGCAACGCTCGCGACCGGGCTGTTTGCGGCAGGGCTTGGGCAAGCGGCGTTGTTCCAGCTCGACGTCGTCCAATGGAGCGACGGCATGGCGGGATTCGAGCGGCTCGGGCAGGGCAGCATCCTTGGCATCCCGACGTCGATCGTGATGTTTGCGATCGCCGCAATCGCGGTGTTCGTTCTGCTGCGTCAGACCCGTTGGGGGGCCTTTATCTATGCGGTTGGTGACAATCCGTTCGCCGCACGGGTGACCGGCATTCCCTCGCGCCCGATTGTCGTGCTGCAATATGTGCTTGCGGCGGTGATCGGCTGCTTTGCCGGTCTCGTGATGGCGGCATCCGTCAACTCGATGCCCACCCGGATCTTCAACTCGACCATGATCTATGACGTGATCCTCGTCGTCGTGCTCGGGGGCATCGGATTGTCCGGTGGCCGCGGCGGCGTCGTGAACGTCATCATCGGCACCCTGCTGATCGGGACCATGCTGAACGGCATGACGATTCTGGATATTCCCTATGCCGGACAGAACCTGATCAAGGGTGTCGTCCTGCTGATCGCGGTGATCACGGATACGATCTTGAATCCGCGAAATGAAGAAACGGCCCAGCAAGGCGACATCTAGCTCAGTCCGAAAAATGAAAACATCAAACGGGAGAAAACGACGATGCGCACGCATAGCTTAGCACTTGGAAGTCTGGTGGCGGTGACGCTCGCGGCGGCTGCGGCGCCGGCGCTCGCGCAGCAGGGGCTTGACGAGCCCTTCCAGAAGACCTTTCGCGAGGCGCTTGCCGGCAAGACGGTCGCCTACGTGCCGGTCGCCATGAATTTCGATCTGACGGAGGGCTGGTACGCGGGCCTGAAGAAGGAGCTCGAACCCTACGGCGTCAAGTTCGAGATTCGCGATCCCAACTGGAACACCAACGCGGGGGCGCAGGCCGTCACCTCGCTGATCTCTGAGAAGCCGGCGGTCATGGTGATCCACAATCCCGACGTCCAGACCTATGCCAAGCTGTTGCAGCGCGCCGAAAACGAAGGGATCTACGTCATCCAGATCAACATGGGATCAGCCTATCGCAGCTCCGCGTTCGTCGGCGCGAACTGGATCGAGATCGGCGAACGACAGACCGAAGGGGTGGTCAAGGCCTGCCAGGGCAAGTCGAACAAGATCGCGATCATTCAGGGGGCGCTGTCCGCGGCCGCCAGTGCCTACACACTCAAGGGCGTCGAGAACGTTCTCGCCAAGCATCCTGAAATCAAGGTGGTGTCGAGCCAGGCGGCCGATTGGGATGCGGCGAAAGCCAAGGCCATCACGCAGACCGTCCTGAAGCAGAATCCCGACCTGTGCGGCATCGTGGGCTTCTGGGATGGCATGGATATCGGCACTGCCGCTGCGATCAAGGAGGCCGGGCTCACCGGCAAGGTCTTCCTGGCAACATCGGGCGGTGGAGAGCGCAAGGGCGCCTGCGAGCTCGTGAAGAACGGCTCGTTCGATCTGAACATGAGCTACGACGTGCCGACGCAGGCGGCGCAGATGGCCGGAACGATCAAGTGGCTGCTGTCCTCGGGGGTGAAGGCGGGCTCGGTCAAGGGCTTCGAATACAGCACGCTCATTCCGATCACCAAGGAGAACGCTGACTCCCAGACGTCGTGCTGGAACCTCTCCGATCTCAAGAAGTGACGACGCTCCGCGGCGCGCGTTCCGGCTCGGCCGGGACGCGCATCAAGACGATTGCATAGGCAGTACCCATGGAAGGCAGATGCGCGAGACATTGACTCGGCTGCGATATCGCTACTGGCCCGACCATCTCCTCGGCGAGATCTTGTCCAAGAGGTGGACCGAAACCGCCGTTCCTGTGCTTCTGCTCCTGATCGTCGGCTTCGCATTGAGCCGGGTCCTGGAGCACTTTCTGTCCCCCGCGAGTCTCGCCGACACCGCGCGCCAGGCCGGAGAGATCGGTTTCATCGGTCTCGGAATGGGGCTTGTGGTCATCGTCGGCGGCATCGACCTGTCGGTCGGGTCGATGTTTGCCCTGACGGATTTCTGCGCGCTCTATCTCCTGGACGTTCTCAATTGGCCCGTTCCGGCAGTGGTCGTCGCGACCATGGTCGTCGGCGGGCTGCTTGGCGCCGTGAACGGGGTCTTGATCGGATATCTGAGACTTCGCGCCTTCATCGCCACGCTGATCACGCTGATCATCTATCGCTCGGCGTTCGATCTGCTGATTCAACGCTATTCGAATGCCATCGCGTCATCGCTTCCAGATATCCCCTCGTGGGATTTCATTGGCGGCGGGGATGTTCTGGGAATCCCGAGCGTCGCGCTGCTCTATGTCATCGTCGCCATCGTCGGCCATGTCTTTCTGACGCGGCTGCGGCCCGGCTGGCACATCACGGCGATCGGCGGATCGCGCCGCTCGGCCTACAATTCCGGCATTCCGGTGCGGCGGACCATCGCGCTCTGCTACGTCGCGAGCGGCGTTCTGACCAGCATCGGTGCGTTGTTCTTTGCCGCCCGCCTCGGAACCGTGGGCGGCGACATCGGCGTCGGCCTCGAGGTGATCGTCCTGACTGCAACCGTCCTCGGCGGCATCACGCTCGGCGGTGGCAAGGGTTCGGTCGTCAAGTCGCTGGTCGGTGTGCTCATCGTCCTCCTGATGACCAACGGCTTGACCGCGATGAACGCGCGCGGCGGCGTCAACCGCATGGCGCTCGCGACAATCCTCCTGGCGGCCGCAATGGTCGATATACGCTGGCAGAAGAACCGTAACCGGATCATCAGCAAGGTCTACGTTGCCCCGACCTATCATGCGCTGCCGCCGCCCCCCCCGACCGAGATCGGCAAGGGCGGACCGTTCGAGCAGAACGACAAGCTTCGCGATGTGTCTCTCATCGGGCTCGGACGGATCGAGGCGCCGGAGGATGTCATTCTCGACCGCAACGACGTGCTCTATGCCGGCTCCCGTCACGGTGACATCATCCGGTTCTTTCCGCCGGACTACGAGCGGATGGAGGTGTTCGCCCATATCGGCGGCCAGCCGCTCGGAATGGCGTTCGACCGCCAGGACAATCTGTATGTCTGCATCGGCGGTATGGGTCTCTACCGCATCACGCCCGACGGAACCGTGGAGAAGGCCACCGACGAGACCAACCGAAGCCTGTATTCGGTGAATGACGACAGCCGTCTACGGCTCGCCGACGACCTCGACATCACCGATGACGGACTGATCTTCTTCTCCGAGGCGACCGTTCGCTACGAGATGGACGAGTGGCCGGTCGACGGGCTGGAGGCGCGCGGCAACGGTCGCATCATCTGCTACGACACGAAGAGTGGAACGACCCACACCGTGCTGCGCGGACTTAAGTTTCCGAACGGCGTCGCTGTTGCCAGCGACGGTCAGTCGATCTTGTTCGCGGAGACCTTCGGCTGCTCGATCAAGCGATACTGGTTCGCAGGTCCGAAGAAAGGCGCGGTCGAGACCGTCATGGACAACCTGCCGGGCTATCCCGACAACATCAATCTGGCGTCGGATGGCAACTATTGGCTGGCGCTGGTCGGCATGCGCAGCCCTTCGCTCGACTTGGCGTGGCAGATGCCGGGCTTCCGGCGGCGCATGGCCAAGCGGGTGCCGATCGACGAATGGCTATTTCCGAACATCAACACCGGGTGCGTCGTCAAGTTCAACGAGCAGGGCCAGATCCTGGAATCCCTCTGGGACCTCAAGGGCGTCAATCACCCGATGATTACCTCGATGCGGGAACACCGCGGTTATCTCTATCTCGGCGGCATCGCCAACAACAGGATCGGGCGCTTCAAGCTGGAGAACGCCGATCCCGACTTCGTACACTACGATACACGCTGGAGGAGGCATTCGTGATCGCCGCCATCCGTGAATTCGCAAACCGCTTGCTCGGCCGCGGCGATGCGACCATCACCGTTCCGTCGTTCGACGGGGCGCTGAAGGCCAATCAAGTGCTGGAGGCAGCCGAAACGCTCCTCGAATGTGAAGCACCGGAGGATATTGCGTCCGACGGCCGCTCCCTTCTCATCGCCGACGGCGCGCGACTCCTGCGTTGGGCCGGATCGTCGCCTACGGAGATCCGCAGATTCGCGCGGCCGATCTCCGCGTTGGCGATGCTTCCGTCCGGCGGTCTGGCCGTTGCGATTGGCGGTACTGAGGTTCATTTCTATGACGACATCACCGCCAAGACCCCGGTCTCGACATTTACCGGTGAGTTGCGCGCCGTCAACGCGCTTGCGCCTGCAGGCGACGGCACCCTGATCGCAACCGATGGTTCGTCATCGTATGAGGTCGGCGATTGGGCGCGCGACCTGATGGAGCTCGGTGATACCGGCCGTGTCTTCAGGCTCGATCCGCGGACGCAGACGATGCAGCAGCTTGCGGGCGGGCTTCGCTACGCCTTCGGTGCCGTCGCAAACGGCAACGACGTGCTGGTCAGTGAAAGCTGGCGGCACCGTCTGGTCTCGATCGCACCCGGCGGCACGCGCACGGTCGTGCTCGGTCACCTGCCGGTCTATCCCTCCCGGCTTGCACCGGCGCATGGCGGCGGGTTCTGGCTGACGGCCTTTATCGCCCGCACGCAATTGGTCGAGTTCGTGCTGCGCGAACCGGCCTACCGGCGTCGCATGATTGCTGAGATCGAGCCTGACTATTGGGTGGCACCACGGATCAGGTCCGGCCAGTCCTTCAAGGAGCCGCTGCAGGGAGCGCACATCAAGACCATGGGTGTCATGAAGCCGTGGGCTCCCCCACGGTCTTACGGACTCGTCATCCGGCTCGGTGCCGACGGACTGCCGGTTTATTCGCTTCATAGCCGCGCTGATGGCGTCAATCACGGCATCGTCGCTGCCGTCGAATTCGGCGGCGACCTCGTCATGATCGCAAAGGGGCCGGGCAGGGTGCTCAGGCTGCCCCTTGCAACCCTTGGCCGGGAGGTCCTTCCATGAGCGAGGTCATCCTGTCCCTGTCGAAGGCAACCAAGCTGTATGCCGGCGTGCCAGCGATAGAGGGCGTCGATTTCGAGCTGCGGCGGGGCGAGATCCACGCGTTGGTCGGCGAAAACGGCGCAGGCAAGTCGACCTTGACCAAGGTCATGGCCGGTGTCGTGGCCTTGACGTCAGGTGCAATGACGGTCGATGGCGTCGCGGTGTCTCCCAGAACGCCGCTGGAGGCGCGGCATCTTGGCATCGCAATGGTGTTTCAGGAAAACAGCCTGGTGCCGACGATGACCGTGGCGCAAAACCTGTTTCTCGGTCAGGAGCGATTCTACAATCGGCTGCGCGGCATCTACATCGCGGCTCAGCAGTTCCTCCAATCTCTCAATTTCGACGTCGCGCCGACGGCGACCGTCGGCGGCCTGGGCGCGGCCAAGAAGCAGATGGTCGAAATCGCTCGCGCCGTGCTGCACAAGGCGAAAGTCATCATCTTTGACGAACCCACGGCGACGCTTACGCCAGAGGAGAAGAAGTATTTCTTCGATTTGGTGCGGGATTTGAAGAGGCGCGGTGTTTCTATCGTCTTCATCTCGCACGCGCTCGAAGAAGCGTTGCTGTTGGCCGATCGCATTACTGTCCTGCGGGACGGCAAGCACGTCGTCACCGACGACGCCTCGGGATTCGATCGAGCGCGCATCGTTCAGGCCATGGTCGGACGAAACCTCTCAAATACGCTCTACGGTGTGCGGAAGGACAAAGTGCGCCCGGCCGGCAGGCGCGTGTTGACAATACAGAATCTCAAAATGGCGCCGATGGTCAGGAACAACTCATTGTCGGTGTTCGCGGGCCAGATCACGGGCGTGTTCGGACTGGTCGGCTCGGGCCGAACCGAGACGTTCAAGATCGTCTCGGGTATTCTGAAGCGTGATTTCTTTCACGGTGGAGAAATTCTGCTCAACGACAAGTCTGTGCGATATCGCGTGCCCGCGCCGGCCGTGAAAGCCGGAATCGCCTACGTCACCGAAGACCGCAAGGTGGAGGGCTTTTTCGAGACGGCCTCGATCGCGCGCAACATCTATTTGGGTCTGCTTGCCAAGTTTCCGGAAGGGCGAGCCTGGTTGTCGCGTCGTGAAAGAAATGAGGTCGGCAAGACCTGGATCGAACGTCTCAAGGTTCGCGCCATCGGCGACGAGGTCAAGGTTGTCGAGCTTTCCGGCGGCAATCAGCAGAAGGTTGTCATCGCCAAATCGTTGATTCAGGATCCGGAGCTGATCATCTTCGATGAGCCGACGCGCGGGGTCGATGTCGGGGCCATCGTCGAAATTCACGAGTTGATCAACAGGCTCGCCGATGAAGGCAGAGCTGTGGTCGTGATATCCTCCTATCTGCCAGAAATTATAGCGCTATCGGATCGGATCCTGGTATCAAGGCAAGGCAAGGTCGTCGAAGAATTCTCGGCGATCGAAGCGACCGAAGAGAAGATCATGTATGCCGCCATCCACTGAACTGCGCGCGGCCTCCAATCGATCAGATCCCTTCAAGCGCACCGACGCCATACCGGAGACACTCCCGATCGGTGTCACGGTTCTCTCCCGGCTCGGGGATCCAGGGCAACCTCGCCGACAAGGCGCTCGGGCTTGGCATTCCGGTGTGGACTCCTGGCCAAAGCGGCGCGTGAGCGCCGTCAATCCTGCAGGTCCTTTGCCTTGCTAAAGCGGCCCGCGCCGCTATCCCAAGCGACTCTCTGCACTCGTCATCGAGATGCATGTCTGCTTGAATCGCGGTGCACGTGGCGGCGCGGGAGCGGTCGTGGTCGTCTGACGCGCTGACCGTGCGACGATACCTGCAATCGGCAGCAATTGCTTCTCGTCACGGCCTCTTGGGCTGGTCTTGCCTGTCGGCATTTACGGCGTGGGTGCGAGCGCGGCGCGGTCGGAACATCCCTGGTTCGTGCTGCCGCCTTGCACCGGCTTTTCGTCTACGAACTGTCCCCGCCAGTCTCGCTGCAAGACGTGACCACGATCGGCCCCCGCGTTCAGCGTGGTCGGGATCACAGGAGCGTAGAGCTCTCGCTGCCCTCGTCTTCGAACAGGCTGGCGTAGATCGGAGCGTTGAAGGAAGGATCGTCGAGCTCTATCGGAGAGATAGTCGCGTCCCTGCTCGAACCGGCTGGACCCCCTTTCGGATCTCGACTGTCCCAGGCCTTTCGCCGGGCGTGACGGACGTTTGGCAGCCAGGGCACACATCGGCACACGCTTTTCTTCTCGGTGGCTTCTGATCTTTCGCCTGATCATCCCGATCTCTTGTGCAGCCTCAGTGCACCATGTCTCTCCCGTGAACTGATCAGGCAGTGACGCACCTTGCCTCGTGATGGCTTGATCTGGCCGAAGGCCGGCTGGGCCTCGATCGCCTGAGCGCAACGCCGCCGGCCAACTTTCTTCCCCTGGACGGAACGTCCATTCCTCGCGGGACAAGAAAGTTGGCCGACGCCGTCCTCCGCTGCCGCTTCAGCCCTTCGGGTGCGCCGTCGCTCGCCGTTCGTCCGATATGCGCCATCGAGGCCGCGGTGGTCGCGGCCCGAACCAGCCAAGGAGAGACAACATGGCTTCCATCGGTTCCTTCAAGAAGGTCGGCGACGATTTCCAGGGCGAGATCATCACCCTGAGCCTCAAGGCCAAGGGTGTACGCATCGTCCCCGAAGCCAACCGCTCCAGCGAGAACGCGCCCAGCCACCGCGTCTATGCCGGGCGGGTCGAGATCGGCGCCGCCTGGGCACGTCGCTCCGAGGAGGGACGCGACTATCTCTCGCTCAAGCTCGACGACCCTTCCTTCAACGCCCCGATCTACGCCAACCTGTTCGAGGACGAGGGCGGCGAGGGCTACACGCTCCTGTGGTCGCGGCCGCGCAAGACCGCCGAGTGAGCCGATCGCGCTCCGTCCGGATTTGCCGGGCGGGGCGCATCGCAGTCGGCCGGCCGTTCCTCTGGAACCGCGATCCCGTTCCGTTGGTCAAAAGCGGCGGATGACCGTTTTTCCTCCAATATCCGTTCAGGGTCGATTTCGTTGAAAAAGTCGCCAGTTGCGGCGCAGAGATATCGGTGATTCAGTCTGTCTAATTGGCGGGACTGAAGGTCATGATGGGGCATCGGCAAGTCGAACAGGCTGCGTTGTTCTATGAGTTCTCGCTGGAAAGGCACATCCCAGCCGACCACCTGTTGCGGTCGATCGATAGGTTCGTCGACTTCGAGGACCTGCGACGGGAGTTGGCACCGTTCTACAGCAACATCGGCCGGCCCTCGATCGATCCGGAGCTGATGATCAGGATGCTCCTGATCGGCTATTGCTTCGGCATACGTTCGGAACGGCGCCTCTGTGATGAAGTCCACCTCAATCTGGCCTACCGCTGGTTCTGCCGGTTGGGTCTGGATGGAGCTGTCCCCGATCACTCGACGTTCTCGAAGAACAGGCACGGCCGCTTTCGTGAGAGCGATCTCTTCCGTCGCGTGTTCGAGACCGTCTTGCGCCGCTGCATCCGGGAGCGCCTGATCGGCGGCGA
>NZ_JAUETW010000021.1:0-90201 GCF_032484895.1 Bradyrhizobium sp. SZCCHNRI3052
CCCGCGTTGACCGTTTCTTTCGAATGCCCATCGCAACCTCCTCATCGAGTGTTGCGACGACCAATTGAATCCGCCCCCGGCCTTCCCTGCGCGATGGCTTTACGATTTATACGCAGTCTCCTCGGTGACCGGCTTGTTTGCCACCGTGGCGACAACGCGTTTCACGCGTTGCGCGGACCTCAGCTTCGGGAGGCCAGGACCCTGCGACTTCACCGTCCGCGACGTGGCGTACGTCGGCATGCCCAAAGCATGCTGCGCCCCATCGCGGCCACCGCATCCCACCCCAACGCATCGTGACGTTCGCGAAGCGCCCCTCGTCAGTGAAGCGGGATGCGGAGAAGAGACCATGGATTTCTGAAAATGCAAATTCGAATATTTTTCGCTCCGCATCTGGACAGCCCAAATCAGCTTGATCGCGCGAGCGAATTTCGTCTTTGCGCGCGCCGCTGCGGACGCCCGACCTGCGCCGGAAAGTATCGATGGGGAAGCAAGCCTGCTCGTCGGCCAAATCAACCTCGCTGCGGCACAACGAATCCCAGGCGACGCGCGACAGAGGGCCCAACGAAAAGCCGGTCTGCACTCCGACCCGCTGTCGTGCCGAACAAGCGAAGCCGGACGATGTGCAGGCATCGTCGCGTTCGCGCGACCCAGGACCGAGACCACAGGACGTGGCGAGCCCGGATGCATCAATGCGCGTGCCTCGAATATGGCCCTGGGTTATGGGTCCCGGCGTTCGCCGGGACGACATTGATTTTGTCGGACGAGCGTCCAGACACGACAACCATCTCACAACGCCGCGAACGCAGCGCGCGACGGTGCGAGCGGCAACCAGTCCGGGATGCGGCGCTTGGCGAGCCAATACGGCCGCCACAGCATTCGCCATGTGGTGAGATCCACAGGGGCCTGGCGCCATTTCATTCGACCGGTCTCGATCTGCGACAGATCGTGCAGGTGCAGCCAGCGCCGCGCGATCCACCAGAGCTCGCGGGCGACGTCAGCATTCCCCCGTCCCTTGAGCTGGACGATGCCCAACAACGGATCAGGAAAACGGACGGCGACCTCCAGCGTCGCGACGCGTTCGCCCAGGTGCCGGACGCTCCACAGCCGAGAGCGATTGTGGGCGATGTCGGAGCCATAGGTGCGGACACAATTGCGCATAGTCATCGCTTCGTCGACCAGATCCGGGATGTCATCCAGCGGCCGAAACTCATAGTCCCCGACGCGACCGGGATGGAGCCACATGTCGCGGATTGGCCGTTGACCGAGATTGAGATGCAGCGAGACTTTCCCTCGCCAAGCGAGGGCAGCCGTCATTGCGGCATCGAGCTTCATGGCTGGCGTCCACGGCCTTTCGACGAGCTCGCGGCCGAAGCCGGCGGGCTGCCCCGAGAACCAGATCCACAGACCGAGCAGATGCATGCGGTCGCGCTTCAGCACCAGCGGCGCCCGCAGATACTCACGGGCGATCCACACCGCGGCCGGCTCATGCGCCAGCGCCGCCATCTCCGCCACGAGCTGCAGCCAGGTCGGCATCAGCTTCGGCGAGCGCGGCAAATGGTTGCCGATCTGCCGCCGGAACAGCTCGCCGTCTGGCAATGGTGGGATCGGACGGACGAACGCCTCCGGTGGCAGCTTGCGCAGCCAGAGCGGCAGACCGGCCGCGGCCGCCGCCTCGGCCAGCGGACGCCCCGCGATCACGCACGCGATCGCCCGCTCCGGATCGACATCCGGGCGCGGCACTGCCAGCGCGAACAGCAGCGCCGGAAAGCTCAACGCGAGGTCGGCGAGATGAGGATGTCGCATCGCGCATGCGCGCACGCGGGATTGCAGACGAGACGAATAGCGCCGCAGCCGGCGCTCGCGCAGGTCGGAACGCTCCGGCTCCCGGCTGGGAGTCAGCAAGAGATTTGATGTCATGACACGACGGTTCAAGCGCAGGCCACGAGGGCCGCGGGCTTTTCGATGAGATGCGAAAGGGTCAAATCATGGCCGGGACAATCATCCCGGTCGGCCGCGTCAATGATCGCGCAGCGAGCCCGGGAAGCGCGTGAGTCTGAACATCGTCGCCTCCTGCGTTGAAGTTGGGATGCGCTGAACTAGCGTGTTTCTCGGCAGAGCGCAACCTTGGCCGCCACCTCCTCCCACCTCGATGCACACGGGTCATCCTTGCGAAAGGTTGTCGGCGACCGGCACACCGCCGTCGCGAGCCCCCGAAACGACGAGGCGATCCAGGCCTTCCAGACAGATGATTCGACTTGGCCCTGGATTGCTTCGCTGCGCTCGCGACGACGTGGTGAGTGAGCAGCGACCTGGATCGTTGATACTGACTGCGCGGAGCGATGCACCAGCCCTACCGCTTCCCCTTCGTCATGTTCAGCGCCACCGCGGCTCGGATCAGCGCCATGAACGCAGTCTCATCGATCACGTCGCCTTCATGAAGGTCGATGGCGCGGCGGGTGTTGCCGTCGAGGCTGACGTTGAACAGGCCGGAAGGGTCCGGCAGCGAGGCTCCTTTGGCGAAGGTCAGCTTCACCGCGGCCTTGTAGGTCTCGCCGGTGCAGACGATGCCGGCATGCGACCATACGGGAACGCCGCGCCACTTCCACTCTTCGACGATATCGGGATCGGCCCGTTTGATGAGATCGCGGACGTAGCTGAGCGTGACGCCGCGCCAATCCCCGAGCTCCTTGATCCGGGCGTCGATCAGCTCCGACGGAGACTGGTTCCCCTCGCCGACGCTCGTAGCCTTCGTTGGTTTCGCCATGACGCTTGTTCCCATCCACCTGCTTGTCGTTCCACCTGCGTGTAGTCCGCGTCGTAGTTATACGACCATCTTGGCCTGCTCAAGTTTATAGCAATATTGATAACTCCACGGCCAAGCGGCACAGTGCACCAACGAGGTGTCGTCCAACATCACCGAGGTGCAGCACGACGCCAGCGAAACCGGCTCGGCCTCGTCCCAGGTGCTGTCGGCGGCGCAGTCGCTGTCACAGGACAGCAACGGCTGAAGCTGGACGTGGGACGATTCTTGAACACGGTGCGGGCGGCGCAAGAGCGAAATCGTTCGTCGTTGAACTCGTTCACTCGCGACAACGGCAGTTTGTTCCCTCTCCCGCTTGCGGGGGAGGGCTAGGGAGGGGGCCGCTCCAGCGGCGGTGTGCGTGGCGCCCCCTCTCCAACTCTCCCCCGCAAGCGGGGGAGAGGGCACAGCGGAGCTTGGCGCGGGGTTGATCGGTTCACCGGAAACGAAGCAGGCAACTGCCGATCACCGGCCCAACTTAATAACACCTCGCCGCAGCACGCCGTTGGAAACGAGGCAGCGCCGGTGCGGTGATCAGTTCGCCAACTCGCCGTGAACGCAATCCGGACGGCTGACCGCCCCCTCACCGCTTTTCGATCACCAGGCTCTGCACCACCCGGCCGAAATAGCCCCTGACATCGCCCAGCCGCGCCATCGCCAGACCCGCGCCGTCCGGGCCGATCCAGCTTTCGGCGTCGAGCAGGATCCAGTCGCCGACCGGCTCGCGGGCCATGTTCACGGTGAGGTCGGCATTGAGGAACGTATAGCTGTGGAAGTCGAGCGCGGCGGAGGTGCCGTTGCAGAAGTCGCTCGCGACCACGGCGCGCATCGCCTGCGACACGGCGTGGCCTTCGACCAGCGGCCAGTCGACGCGATACCAGATCGCGCCGGGACCCTTGACGCCGAACCGGCCGCGCGCAGCGCGCAGCGTCATGCCACGCACGAAGGGGCTGGTCGAGAAATCCGCAGGCTCCGGCAGGGCCTCGTCAGGGCCGACCAGATCGACCGGCAGCTCGCGGACATCGTCCGGCAGCGGCACCGCGTCCTGCCTGATCTTGAGCACCGTCGCCGTGACGACCACCGTGTCGCCGGCGCGCAAGCGCACGGCGCAGAGCTGGATCTTGCGCCCCTCGCGCAGCACCTCGGTCTCGATGAGGAGCTCTGCGAGCGGCACCGGGCGCATCAGGTCGATGGTGACGCGGGCGATGCGCATCGGCGACTTCGTCGGAATGCGCTCGGCCGCCCACACGGCCAGCGCCGATGGCGCAGACCCATGTTGCATGGTCGGATCCCAGGGTCCCGCAGCATCGGAGCCGACGGCGACCCGATTGTCCGCGATGCGGAAGATCGGCCGCATCAGCGCGCGCCTCGCCACGTCTCAGCCGACGCTGGCAAAGGCGCGGTCGGCGCCATTGGGCAGTTCGATGTCGACCTCGAGCGTCGAGACATGCTTTCCCCGGTCCATGCGAACGATGACCTTGTCCGGATCAAGTACCACATGGCGCGAAACCACGGCGAGGATTTCCTCGCGCAGCTGCATCAGGAGATCGGGCTGTCCACGCAGACTGCGCTCGTGCGCGAGCAGGATCTGCAGCCGTTCCCGCGCGACGGGCGCGGAGGCTGCACGCCCCGTAAAGAGCCGCAGCACACTCATGCAGCCCTCCGTCCCAAGAGCAGGTTCATCAGGCCCTTGCGCTCGGTCGGGATCTGCATCTCGACCTCCTCGCCGAGCAGCCGGCGCATCGCATCGTGATAGGCGCGTGCGGGGGCGCTCGCCGGGCTGTTGAGCGTCACCGGGCAGCCGACATTGGAGGCGCGCAACACGTCCTGGCTCTCTGGCACGATGCCGAGCAACGGCGTCGCCAGGATTTCCAGCACGTCATCGATCGACAGCATCTCGCCGCGCGCGGCGCGGCCGGCATCGTACCGGGTGATGAGAATGTGCTTCTCGACGCGCTCGCCGTTTTCGGCGCGCACGGTCTTGGAGTCGAGCATGCCGATGATGCGGTCGGAATCGCGCACCGACGACACTTCCGGATTGGTGACGATGAGAGCCTCGTCGGCATAGCGCATCGCCAGCATGGCGCCGCGCTCGATGCCGGCCGGGCTGTCGCAGATCACCCAGTCGAAGGTCTTGCGCAGCTCAGCGATGACGCGGCCGACGCCGTCCTCGGTCAGCGCGTCCTTGTCCTTGGTCTGCGACGCCGGCAGCAGCCAGAGATTCTCCAGCCGCTTGTCGCGGATCAGAGCCTGCGGCAGCTTGGCGACGCCATGGACCACGTTGATGAGATCGAACACCACGCGGCGTTCCGCGCCCATCACCAGATCGAGGTTGCGCAGGCCGACGTCGAAATCGACGACGACGACCTTCTCGCCGGCCTGCGCCAGCGCCGCGCCCATCGCCGCCGTCGTGGTGGTCTTGCCGACGCCACCCTTGCCCGACGTCACTACGAGTACTTTCGACATGTCACGGATCCTCCTGCTACTCAGTTCAATGCAACGATCTTCATGGAATGACCTTCGAGCCGCGCCTGCACGGCCCGGCCGCGCAACGCGGCGTCGATCTGCTCGGCGGTCTGGTAGTAGCCGTCGATCGCGACCAGCTCGGCCTCGATCTTCTGGCAATAGATGCGCGCCGCCGCGTTGCCGTTGATGCCGGCCATCGCGCGGCCGCGCAGCGTGCCGTAGACGTGGATCGAGCCGCCGGCGACGATCTCGGCGCCCGACGACACCGCGCCGAGCACGGTGACGTCGCCATCGGGAAACACGATCGACTGGCCCGAGCGTACGGGCTGGTCGAGCAGCAGCGAGGTCGGCTGCTGCAGCGACGGCTTCTCCGGCTCGATCTCCTGCACGGCGCAGTGACGGCCGCCCGACAACAAGGGAGGCATGCCGAGCGACAGCCGCCCCTGCTCGACGCCTTCGAGACCGAGCACGCGGATGTTGCGCGACTCGATGCTCTTGATGAGATGGGTGATGGCGAGCGGGCTCAGATCCAGCGCTGAGAGATCGAGCACGATCGGCTTGCCGACGAAGAAGCCGGGCGAGCCCGCGAGCGTTGCATCGAGCTCAGCCAGCCAATCGGCAATCGGCACAACCGGCGAAAACACGAAGGCGACGTAGGAGCGCCCGCGCAGACGAATAACAGGACGCACCGTTTCAGCGCTGGCACTCATGACCATCCGACCCAACCCTTCTTAGTGATTGGTTAACTGTCGGCGCCAGATGGTTAACGGATAGTTAAATCGACGCTAAGCCGCTCAAAAATCGACAGCGGCCCGCCCGACATAGTTCGATGATGATCGAATCAAGGCGCAATCTTGGCATCAATGAGACGCAATTCATGAGCATCTGCGTCAAGACCCGTCACGCCTCATTTTAATCACATCATGATGATAACTTTAACGTACATATAATTCGGAACCGACGACTTTAAGAGGTTCCGATCGATTGACACTCGTCAGGGGGCGGGGCATGGGATCGATAGAGGCGCCCAAGGCACGGCAAACGTGCCACGGCGCCTTGCAGGAAGGGACCGCTGGCGTGCGATCGTTGATCGACGCGAAACGTCTGATTCTGCGAGTGATTCCGTGTGGACTGAAGTGGCAGACCGGCTCCCGCTCTTCGTTTGAAACTAGCTCTCATACGAACCGTGGCAGAAGCGTATCAGTTTCCGGAATCGAGCGTCAGAGGAGTAGCGTATGAGTTCGTTGAGTGAACAGAATCCGATGAACCCGCAGGACCCGCTGCATTACGCACCGCGGTGGCTGCGCGAACGTCCGGAAGCCGCGCGTCTATCTCTCGTCGGTGACAATGCCAAGGCAGCGGAGGCGGCCGAGCGTCCCGCTTCGGGACAGCAAGGACCGCTCGATGCTCGCCTGGAGACCGCCGTGTTCGAATCCCTTCGCCAGTCGCTGAATCCGCAAGTCATGCGCGAGCCGCCGGATCTGGAGCGCGAGCGCGACCGCCGGTCGGTCGTGTTCAAGGTGGCCGGCCGCTTCGCCGCCGCAACCGGCGTCGCCGCCGTCGTCGCGCTGTTCTTCGTCAACATCGTGCCGGTGTGGCGCCAGCCCGACGCGAGCTCGTCCTTCGTCGCCGCCGTGCAGTCGATGAAGACGCTACCGCCGGTCGCCGCCGACGTCCAGGACGCCAAGGCGGACCAGACCAGCGCGCTGCCCGAGCGGGTGGAGCCGCAGGCTCCGGCGCTGTCGCAGTTCAAATCGCTGCTCGCGGACGCTCCGGCGCCGACGGCAGAGACCGACACTCCAGAAAAGCCCATGCTGCAGCAGTTCATGCAGTGGAACCAGAAGACGGGTCAGATGGAGCGGGTTCGCTAACCCTCTGCACGACTGATCCGACTTCCAACACATCACAGGCGACGATGATCGACGTCCTACCGCAGAAAGCGGCAGCACGCCGTCCGCTGGCTCACGCCCGTATGGCAGCCATCCTGCTCGCGTCCCTCGTGGCCGGCGAGGCCGCTGCTGCGCCCGGCGAGAGTGTGAGCGTGGCGCGCCAGCTCGGCAGCCGCGTCGGCCCGATCATTGGCGCCGCGCTCGCGTGCCGCGACATCGCCCGGCCGCGCATCCAGGCCATCATCGAGAAATTCCAGCTCGTCATCCGCGAGGCCGCCTCCAGCGAGGCCGACCGTGACGAACTGACGCGCCTGCTGGACCGCTATGTCGCCGAAGGTCGCAGCCTCGTCACGTCAGGCCGGCTGGATTGCGGCGGCGCCAATCGGCAGCTTGCCGATCTCGAACAATCCATCGCAGCGCCGCCTCCGGCGCGCGCGAACCTGTCTGCCGTGAGCATCGGACCTGCGACGGCGCAGGCCGCGACTGTACCGGCGCAACTGCTGCCGCCGGCCGGCAACGTGCGCGGGGTGACGCAGAGCGAGATCAAGCTCGGCATGGTCATTCCCTACAGCGGACCGGTGAAGGAGAGCGGGCGACTGCTCAAGATCGGCGTCGAGACGGCGTTCAATCGCGCCAACGAGGCCGGCGGCGTCAACGGCCGCATGCTGAAGCTCGTCACCGCCGATGACGGCTACGATCCCGCGCGCACGCTGGATGCGATGAAGCTGCTCTACGAGAAGGAGCAGGTGTTCGGCTATATCAGCAATTTCGGCTCGGCCACCGCCGCGGTCGCCATCCCCTACGCGCTCGAGCGCCGCACGCTGTTCTTCGCGCCCTATACCGGCGCCAACGTCGTGCGCCACGATCCGCCCGACCGCTACGTCTTCAACTACCGGCCGAGCTATGCCGAGGAGACCGACGCGCTGGTCCATTATCTCGTGAAGATGCGAAGGCTGCATCCGCGCCAGATCGTCGTGTTCGCGCAGAACGATGCCTTCGGCGACGCCGGCTTCGCCGGGGTGGCCAGGGCGTTCCGCACGCTCGGCGTCAGCGACAATTCGATCGTGCGGGTCAACTATCCGCGCAACACGGTCGAGGTCGACGACGCCATCAATCAGCTGAAGCTGCTGAAGACCCCGGTCAAGGCGGTGGTGATGCTGGCGACGACGCGCGCCGCAGCCAAGTTCATCGAGAAGGCCCAGGGCGTATTTCCGGGCGTCATCTTCGCCAACATCTCCGCGGTTGCTGGCTCGGCGCTCGCCAGCGAGCTGATGCTGCTCGGACCGCGCTACGCCGAGGGCGTGATCGTCAGCCAGACCGTGCCCGGCGTTTCCGGCTATTCGAGCCTGGTGCTCGAATACAAGACCGCACTTGCGAAATATGCCCCGGGCGAGCCGGCCGACTACACCTCGCTCGAGGGCTACATCGCCGCGAGCATCCTGATCGAGGGACTGAAGCGCGCCGGTCCGAACTTCGATACCGAGCAACTGGTCGAAACGCTCGAGAACATGCGCAACATCGATCTCGGCCTCGGCACGCAGCTCGGCTTCGGCCGCGCCGAACACCAGGCTTCGCACAAGATCTGGGGCACGGCACTGGACGACAGCGGCACCTACCAACCCGTCGAACTTGAATAGGATACCGCTAGAGGCGCGACGGCCTCAACTACCAGGACAAAAGAGCGACAGAGAAACCCGACATTAATTCGAAATGCCACGAATAGTAGAACGAAGAGGGTTTGAAACAAGCTGAGCAGGTGGAAGGTTCGATGGCCGTGCGTTGGTCCGCGTTGATCATCGGGAGTGTTTTCGTAGCTCCCTTCAGCCCCGCTTTGGCGGCGGCTCCCGACGTCGTCAGGGAGCTTGGCGGCCGGGTTGGACCGATCGTGGGACAGGCCTCCGCGTGCCCCGACATCGCGCAGGGCCGCGTCCAGAGCATGGTCGACAAATTCCGCGAAGCCATCCGCCAGGCGACGAGGAATGACGGCGAGCGCGATCAGCTGACCCGCAGCTTCAATGGCTACATCGCCGAGGGCCGTAGTCGTACGGGCGCCTCGCAGGCGACCTGCGCCGCCGCGGAGCGGCAACTGACGGAGCTCGAACGCTCGCTCGACCAGCCGGCTGCGGCGACGGCCCCGATCACACCGGTCAAGGCCGAAACGACGACTGGCGCCGTCACCGCGAGCCCCGTGCGCGGCATCACCGACCGCGAGATCCGCTTCGGCATGGTCCTGCCGTTCTCCGGCATCCGCAAGGAGACCGGGCGTCAGATGCGCCAGGGCATCGAGGCCGCGTTCGCCCGCACCAACGACGCCGGCGGCGTCAACGGGCGCATGCTCCGTCTCGTGGCGGCGGACGACGGCTACGATCCGGGCCGCACGCTGGCGGCGATGACGCAGCTCTACGACAGGGAGCAGGTGTTCGGCTTCATCGGCAACGTCGGCACCGCCAACTCGCAGGTGGCGATCCCCTATGCGCTGGAGCGGCGCACGCTGTTCTTTGCACCGAACACCGGCGCAGCAGTGGTGCGACGCGATCCGCCGGATCGCTACGTCTTCAACTATCGGGCGAGTTACGCCGAGGAGACGGCCGCGCTGGTGCGCTACCTGATCAACATGAAGCGCGTCTCGCCCAGGCAGATCGCCGTGTTCACCCAGCAGGACCCATTCGGCGACGACGGTTTCGCCGGTGTCGCGAAGGCCTACCGGCAGTTGAACATCGGCGATGCCGTAACGCGCATCAACTATCCGCGCGCGACGATGGACGTGGAAGAGGCGGTCAATCAGGTCAAGGCGCACAAGCCGGGACTCAAGGCGGTCATCATGGTAGCGACCGATCGCGCCGCCGCGAAGTTCATCGAGAAGACGCGCGACGCGGTGCCGGGCCTGATCTACGCCAACGTGTCCGCCGTCGGCTCGACCTCGCTCGCGGCCGAGCTCAAGCTACTCGGCCCGCGCTTCACCAACGGCGTCATCGTGACGCAGGGCGTGCCGGCGGTTTCTGGCTATTCGAGCCTCGTGCTCGACTACAAGAACGCCCTGGCCAAATACGCGCCCGGCGAGGCGCCGGACTATACGTCTCTCGAAGGCTATATCGCGGCGACGATTTTGATCCAGGCGCTGAAGCAGACCAATCCGCTCGACACCGAGCGACTGGTCGACACGCTCGAATCGATGCGCAGCCTCGATCTCGGCCTCGGCACGACGCTCGCATTTGGACGCGCGGAGCACCAGGCCTCACACAAGATCTGGGGCACCGCACTCGACGAAACCGGCACGTATCAGGCAATCGAACTTGAGTAGAATTAGCTTCTAAGGGGAAGAACTGGTGAAGACGTTTCGTTAGCAGGTCCTAAAGTATGATCGGAAAAAGGCGTGTCGGGTTACCGAAATGGTCATGCTCTTAGGAAAGGCTGGTCTGTGCATGGTGACGGTCTTATGTCTTCTCCGTCGCAGACACGGCGTCAATTCACCAGGCGGAAGACCTGGATGGGGTCCAAAGTGGGATAGTGGCAATGAACTTTCGTTGTAGCGTGTTCTTGGTTGCGGCATTGCTCGCAACGCCCGCCAGCGCGGCGGGCACCAATGCGGATGTGGTGCGTAATCTTGCGAGCCGGGTCGGGCCGATCGTGGGAGCAGCATCCGCCTGTCAGGCGATCGACCAGGGCCGCGTTCAGGCCATTGTCGACAAGTTTCGCGAGGTGATCCGGGAGGCCTCCACCGGCGGCTCGGATCGTGACGAGCTCACCCGCGTCTTCAACGGCTACGTCGCCGATGGACGCAACCGCGTCGGGGCGGCTCAGACCGACTGTAACTCCGCGGGCCGCCAGCTCGCCGAGCTCGAGCGCTCGCTCGGGCAAAGCGCGCCGAGCCAGACCGCCACCAGCCTCGCCGGGGTGATCGCCCCGTCCGCGGCCGTGGCTGCGACGGCACCGACCGCGACGCTGCCGCCAGCGTCCACCACCAACGTGCAGGGCGTCACCGCCAACGAGATCCGCTTCGGCATCGCCGCTCCGTTCTCGGGCGCTGCCAAGGAGCTCGGCCGGCAGATGAAGATGGGCATCGAGGCCGCCTTCAACCGCGCCAACGACGCCGGCGGCATCGCCGGGCGCTCGCTGCGGCTCTATTCGGCCGACGACGGCTACGAGCCGTCGCGGACGCTGGACGCGATGAAGCAGCTCTACGAGAAGGACAAGGTGTTCGGCTTCGTCGGCAATGTCGGTACCCCGACGTCTGCCGTGGCGATGCCCTACGCCCTGCAGCGCCGCGTGCTGTTCTACGGCGCGTTCACCGGCGCCAACCTCCTGCGCAACGATCCGCCGGATCGGTACGTGTTCAACTATCGCGCCAGCTACGCCGAAGAGACCGACACCGTCGTTCGCTATCTGGTCAAGCTGCGCCGCCTGCCGGCCAAGGACATCGCCGTGTTCGCGCAGCAGGACGCCTATGGTGATGCCGGCTTCTCCGGTGTGGCCAAGGCCTTCCGCTCGCTCGGCCTTGCCGACACGGCCATCTTGCGCCTCAACTACAAGCGCAACACGGTCGACGTGGACGACGCGGTCAACCAGCTGCGGGCGTTGAAGAACCCGCCCAAGGCGATCGTCATGGTCGCAACCTATCGCGCCGCCGCGAAGTTCATCGAGAAGACGCGCGATCTGTTCCCGCACATGATCTACACCAACGTCTCCTTCGTGGGCTCGACCGAGCTCTCGGACGAGCTGATGCTGCTCGGCCCGCGCTATGCCAGCGGCGTCATCGTCACCCAGGTGGTGCCGGCCGTCGGCGGCTATTCGAGCGCCGTGCTCGAATACAAGAGCGCGCTCGAGAAGTACTTCCCGGGCGAGGCACCGTCCTACGTGTCGTTCGAAGGCTACGTCTCGGCCAACGTGCTGGTCCAGGCGCTGCGCCGGGTCGGCCCGCAGCTCGACACCGAGGCGCTGATCGACACGCTGGAAAACATGCGTGACATCGATCTCGGTCTCGGCGCCAAGCTCGGCTTCGGCCGCGCCGAACACCAGGCCTCGCACAAGATCTGGGGCACCGCGCTGGACGAGCGCGGCAAGTTCCAGGCGATCGAGCTGGAATAGCCCGCCCGCTTGTTGCGACCTCAACAAAAAAGCGCGACAGCCCTGGCTGCCGCGCTTTTCTTTTGTCCGTCGCGGAGCCGCTTAGAGCGGCGGATCGATTGCTTCGTCATATTCCTTCTTGAAGCGCGCGATCAGCTCGGCGGCGGGCAGCACGTCCTTGATGGCGCCGATGCCCTGCCCCGAGCCCCAGATCTCCTTCCATGCCTTCGGCTTGGCGCGCTCGCCCGAGGCGTCGGTGCCGAAGCTCATCTTCGACGGATCGGAGGTCGGGAGATTGTCCGGATCGAGGCCGGCTGCGACGATCGACGGCTTCAAATAGTTGCCGTGCACGCCGGTGAACAGGTTCGAATAGACGATGTCGTCGGCGCCCGAGCTGGTGATCATCTGCTTGTAGCCTTCGACCGCATTCGCCTCCTTGGTGGCGATGAAGGCCGAGCCGATATAGGCGAAGTCGGCGCCGAGCACGCGCGCGGCACGGATGGCGCGGCCGTTCCCGATCGCGCCGGACAGCGCGATCGGGCCGTCGAACCAGCTCCGCGTCTCCGCCACGAAGGCGAACGGCGAGATCGTGCCGGCATGTCCACCGGCGCCCGCCGCGACCAGGATCAAGCCGTCGGCGCCCTTCTCGATAGCCTTGTGCGCGAAGGTCTGGTTGATGACGTCGTGGAAGACGATGCCGCCCCAGCCATGCGCCGCCCGGTTCAGCTCCTCGCGCGCGCCGAGCGAGGTGATCATCATCGGCACCTTGTACTTCTCGCACAGCGCGAGATCCTGCTCGAGCCGGTTGTTGGAACGGTGCACGATCTGGTTGACGGCGAACGGCGCCGACGGGCGTTCCGGATGCGCCCGGTCATAGGCGGCGAGCTCCTCCGTGATGCGCGCCAGCCATTCGTCGAGCAGCGCGGCCGGCCGCGCGTTGAGCGCCGGAAACGAACCGACCACGCCGGCCTTGCACTGCGCGATCACCAGGTCGGGCACGGAGATGATGAACAGCGGCGAGCCGATCACCGGGATCGTCAGGCGGCCCTTGAACAAGGCGGGCATGGACATGGATGGGAATTCCTCTTGCGTTGAAATGCGGAAACACTCGTGATCGCGAGCATGCCCGACATCATGCCGTGATGGCAATTCGCTCGCAGAGGGACCGGAAAAGCCGGACCAGGGTCTTGCGTTGAGACGCTGGCGTGCCGGCGTCATTGGCAGAGCGCCGAGGTCACGTAGGTGTCCGTCCGGCAATCGCCCGGCTTGCGCTCGCGACCGGGGATCAGCACCCGCGCCGAGCAGGTCTCCGCAGAATCGGTGTTGAGGCTCTTGCCTTCCTTGTAACCCTTGCCCTGGCACAACCGGTCGGCGCCGAGCTTGCAATCCGGCGTGCCGTTGGCGGCGATCGGGCAGACCGAGCGGCCGGAGATCATGCTCGAGGGCTGGGCGAGGCGCGACAAGGTCTCGCCGGTCTCCTTCAGCACGTCGGCGCCGCCCTTCGGCGCGACCGGGCCACCGGGCTGCACCGGTGTCGCAGCGGGCTGATCCGCGGCAGCGCCGGTGGGATCGCTGCCGGCCGCCGGCGGCTCGGCGCGGGCATCGCCCGAAGGCTTCAGCGGAATGATCGACATCTTCTCGAACAGCTTGCCGAGCTCCTCCACCAGACCCGGACTGGTGGGCGGCGCAGGCTGGACGGCAGGCGCCTGCTGCGGTGGCTGTTGCGTCGCTTCTCGCAGCCCCAAGGAAGGCGTCGTTTGCGCCCATGCCGCGGCGGCGGAGAGAACCGAGACGACGGCGAGCAGCGCCGCGCCTGCCCCCAGCCCCGGGCGCAGCGGCCGCATCAGATCAGCTTCACGGCGATGACGAATCCGGCCACCAGCACGGCCGCGCCGATCGCCACCCACAGGCCGAGATGCTTCTCGATGCGCACCCTGATCCATTCGCCATAGCGGTTGAGCAATATCGCGGCGATGAAGAAGCGGCCGCCGCGCGCGATGATCGAGCAGACGACGAACAGAAAGAGATTATAGCCGGCGAAGCCCGACGTGATCGTGACCAGCTTGTAGGGGATCGGCGTCAATCCCTTCACCAGGATGATGACGGCGCCCCACTCGGCGTAGGAGGCACGGAACGCCTCGACCTTGTCGCCGAGGCCGTAGAGCTGGATCAGCCAATGGCCGAGGGAGTCGTAGAGCAGCGCGCCGATGGCATAACCGACCAGGCCGCCCGCCACCGAGGCCGCGGTGCAGACGCCGGCGAACAGCCACGCCCGCTGCGGCTTCGCCAGCGACATCGGGATCAGCATCACATCCGGTGGCACCGGAAAGAACGAGCTTTCGGCGAAGGCAACCGCGGCCATGATCCACATGGCATGCGGCTTGTGGGCGGCGTCGATACACCAGTCGTAGATCCGTCTGAGCATGCTGGCGATGAAGCAAACCGGGCACGATTTGTCCATGGCCCATATGTCGGCCCGAATCGGACCGCCACACTAGTGCCGCTTGCGGATGGTCCGGCTTTCGGCCGCGACGATCGGTCGCCCCGCCACCCGTCCGGGCGCGGCCTTGGCGACCTTCACCGGCGATTTCGGCAGCTTCTCGGCGATGCCGAGCATCAGCTCGCGCCGTTCCATCTCGCGCCAGACGTCCTCGGGCTGGACATCGAGCTCGGCCCACAGCACGGCCAGATTGTAGATCAGGTCGGCGCTTTCGCGCACCACGGCCTGGGCGTCGCCGCCGACGGCATCGATCGCAACCTCGATCGCCTCCTCGGCGAGCTTCTTGGCCATCTTGGCCGTGCCCTGCTGCATCAGCTTGGCCGTGCGCGATCGCGCGGGGTCGAGATCCCTGGCCGCCAGGACAGCGCGATAGAGCCGATCGATCGAATCAGTCATCTCGCCACAATAGTTAAATTCGATGGTACGCATATTAACGTTCGCGGCAGGCAAGAAAAAATCCGCCGGCACGGCGGCCGGCGGATCGTTTCGTCCGATCTCACATCACCAATGCGGGTGATGGTAATAGCCGCCACCGTAATAGGGGCCGCCGCCGTAATACTGATAGCGCGGTCCGTAACCATAATAGGCCGGCCGGCCATAGTAATAGTTGTCCTCGTAGTAGGAGCGGCGGTTCTGCGTCGCCGCGATGGCAAGTCCGGTGCCGACGATCCCGGCGAACGCCGCCGCAGCCGCCGCGCCACCGTTGCCGCGATAGTGGCGCCGGCGCGCGCTGACATCGGTCAGGCCGCCATCATTGGCCGTCTTGGCGACGGCGCCCTTCTCGGCCGGCGCGGAGCCGGCAAAGGCGAGTGTCGGCTGCACGGCCGTCAAAGTCACCGCGGCCACCGTCGCCAGGACGGTAGCACGGCCAAAGCGTGAAAAACTTCCGCGCTGTGCGATCATGTGGATCCTCCGTACGATCTAATCTCGGGTACCAACTCGCGAACTGCGCCCACAGTTCCCCCCGCGAAACCCGGAGTCGAAGCCGCAAATCGCCGCAGGCCTTGCTCATGGACCGTTCACATTCGATCCGACATGATCAGGCACCGCCGGCCCCGAGCGGCAGCGACACCGCGACGTTGTCACGAAATTGACATCTCGATCCCGCGATGGCCGGCGAACTGATTAGAATACCGGCGTGACAAGACCGGTACGGCCTGCGAATACCGGCGTGACATGATGCGCATGCGACGACCCGTCACCCTGCTTGCCTTGGCGCTCCTCGCCGCCTTCGTCGTGCCCTCATGCCTGTCGAGAGAGGAAGCCGCAGCGGAGGAGCCGAAACGTCCGGTCGCCGTCATGTTCGCGCTGGATCGGCCGCTCGATGGCAGCATGGCGCCACTGGTCCTCGCCGCCAGCCGCGGGCTGTTCGCCACCGAGGGCGTGACCGTCACCATCACCACGGCCAAGGGCTCTCCCGATGCGATCGCGCGGGTGGCCTCCGGCGAGACCGACATGGCGCTCGCCGACATCAACGAGCTGATCCGCTATCGCGACGCGTCGAACAGCCAGCCGGTCAAGGCCGTGTTCGTGCTGTTCAACAGGGCGCCTTATGCGATCATCGCGCGCAGGAGTCGCGGCATCAACGGGCTCGGCGACATCGAAGGCAAGACGCTCGGCGTCGCCGAGGGCGATCTCTCGATCCGGCTGTGGCCGGCGGTCGTGAGGCACAACCATCTCAGGCCCGAGACCATCAAGCTGTCGCGCGTTGGCGCGGCCGTGCGCGAGCCGATCCTGTCCGCCGGCCAGGTCGATGCCGTCAGCGGCTTCTCGTATCTCTCGGCGATCAATCTGCGCGACCGCGGCGTGCCCGCCGCCGATCTCGCGGTGCTGCGCTTCGCTGATTATGGCTGCGAGGCCTATGGCCATGCGGTGATCGTCAATCCCGGCTTTGCGGCCAAGCAGCCGGCGGCGGTGAAGGGCTTCCTGCGCGCGCTGACATCGGGGCTCCAGCTTGCCATCAAGGACCCTGCCGGCGCGATCGCCGACGTGGTGAGCCGGATGGATGACGGCTCCCGCGAGCTCGAGCTGCAGCGACTGCAGAGCGTGCTCGTCGACAACGTGCTGACGCCGGACGTCCGCCGCGATGGCATCGGCAGCATCGAGCCCGCCCGGTTCGAGCGGGCCCTCGACCAGCTCGCGGAGGACGGCAAATTCCACCACAAGCGTCCGCAACCCGCCGACATCTTCGACGACAGCTTCCTGCCGCCCGCCGACAGCCGGCTCGTCAACTGAGCGCTCGCCGCGGCGGCCGTTCCCTTGCTAACATGGTGCCGCGCGCCCAGCGCTGATTCCAACTGCCGACACGAAGCGCCCCGCCATGTCCCTGCTCCGCATCTATGCCCGCGTGCTCCATCTGCTCGGAAAGGAGGCGCGGCTCGGCTGGTTTCTCGCGATCGCCAACCTGGCGCTGGCGGTGGCGCAGTTCGCCGACCCGGTGCTGTTCGGACGCATTGTCGACTCGCTCTCCGGCAAGGCCTCGGCCAGCACCGCCTGGCCGCTGCTCGCGGCCTGGGCCGGATTCGGCCTGTTCACGATTCTGGCCAGCGCCTGGGTCGCGCTGCAGGCCGACCGGCTGGCGCACCGGCAGCGCCATGCGGTGCTGACGAGCTATTTCGAGCACATTTTGCAGCTGCCGCTGACGTTCCATTCCGGCACCCATTCCGGCCGGCTGATGAAGGTGATGATCAACGGCACCGACGCGCTGTGGAAGCTGTGGCTGTCGTTCTTCCGCGAGCACTTCGCCGCGATCATGTCGGTGCTGGTGCTGCTGCCGCTGTCGCTCTATCTGAACTGGCGGCTCGCGATCCTCTTGTTCGTGCTGTGCGTCGTGTTCACCGTGCTGACGACCCTGGTCGTGCGCAAGACCTACGGCATGCAGAGCGAGGTCGAGGAGCATTACAGCGACCTGTCGGCGCGTGCCTCCGACGCGCTCGGCAACGTCGCGCTGGTACAGAGCTTCGTGCGCATCGATGCCGAGGTGCAGGGCCTGCGCACCGTCGCCGGACAATTGCTGTCGGTGCAGATGCCGGTGCTCGGCTGGTGGGCGCTGGTGACGGTCATCACGCGTGCCTCGACCACCATCACCGTGCTCGCGATCTTCACACTCGGCATCGCCCTGCATCAGGCCGGGCTGACGTCGGTGGGCGAGATCGTGATGTTCGTGTCGTTCGCGACCATGCTGATCCAGAAGCTGGAGCAGGTCGTGTCCTTCATCAACAACGTGTTCATGGAGGCGCCGCGGCTGGCCGAGTTCTTCACCGTGCTCGATGCCGTGCCGGCCGTGCGCGACCGCCCCGACGCGATCGAGGTCGGCCGACTCTCGGGCCTGGTCGAATTCAACGATGTGTCGTTCTCCTATGACGGCAAGCGGCCGGCGGTGGAGGACCTCACTTTCACCGCGCTGCCGGGCCAGACCATCGCGCTGGTCGGCCCGACCGGCGCCGGCAAGTCGACGGCGATCGCGCTCCTGCATCGCGCCTTCGATCCGCAGTCGGGCTTCATCAAGATCGACGGCATGGATGTGCGCGGATTGAAGCTCGCGGCGCTGCGCCGGAACATCGGCGTCGTGTTCCAGGAGGCGCTCCTGTTCAACCGCTCGATCCGCGAGAACCTTTTGGTCGGCAAGCCTGACGCGACCGACGAGGAGCTGCGCACCGCCGCCGCGCGCGCCCAGGCGCTCGACTTCATCGATCGTGCCGACCAGGGTTTCGATACCAACGCGGGCGAGCGCGGCCGCATGCTGTCCGGTGGCGAGCGCCAGCGGCTCTCGATCGCGCGTGCCCTCTTGAAGGATCCACCGATCCTGATTCTCGACGAGGCGACCTCCGCGCTCGATGCCGTCACCGAGGCCAAGCTCAACGCGGCGCTCGACGAGGTGATGAGGGGACGCACGACCTTCGTGATCGCACACCGGCTCTCGACCATCCGCAACGCGACGCGAATCCTGGTGTTCGAGAACGGACGCGTGATCGAAAGCGGAACGTTCGATGAACTCGTCGCCAAGGGCGGCCACTTCGCGGAACTCGCGAAGGCCCAGTTCATGGTGCAGGAGAGCGCGCGCGCGACTCTCGCAGAGCCCGACAGCGACGGCACCATCGTCAAGACCTGATCGCGGGACGCTTTCATCGTGGAATTGAATGGCTGGCCTCTGTTCGCCAGCGTCGAGCCGGTATAGGTTCGCGGCCTGCCGCAACCAAAGCGGCGCCGGACACGCTTGAAACCCGAAAGCCCGCTTGCCCACCTCGCCGCGCGAGGCGGGTCTCAAAGGACCGGACCAGACCAGTGCAGACGCTTCGCCTGTTGTTCCGCTACGCCCCGATCAAGATCATCGCTCTCGCTGCCGCTCTCGTGCTCGCGCCGCGCTGGGCCCATGCCGAGGCGCTGCTGCTCGTCGAAGCCGACACCGGCAAGGTGCTGGAGGCGCAGAACGCGACCTATCCGTGGTATCCTGCATCGGTCACCAAGCTGATGACGGCCTATGTCACCTTGAAGGCGGTCAAGGACGGCAGGATCACGCTCGACACGCTGTTCACGGTCTCACCGACCGCGGCATCACAGTCGCCGTCGAAGATGGGCTATCGGCCCGGCACGCAGGTCACCGTCGACAACGCACTGAAGATGATGCTGGTGAAGTCCGCCAATGACATGGCGGTGGTCTTGGCCGAGGGCGTCGGCGGCTCCATCGACGGCTTCTCGGCGATGATGAACGACACCGCCCGCAAGCTCGGCATGACGCAGACCAGCTACGTGAATCCGAACGGACTGCCTGCCGACGGCCAGATCACCTCGGCGCGTGATCTCGCGATCCTGGCGCGCGCCATCATCCGCGATCTTCCGGAGTACGAATATTTCGTCCACATCCCGTCGATCCGCTACGGCCGCCGCGTCGTGCAGAACTTCAACAAGCTGATCGGGCGCTATCCCGGCGCCGACGGTTTCAAGACCGGCTTCATCTGCGCCTCCGGCTACAATCTCGTGGCGTCGGCGACCCGCAACGGCAAGCGCCTGATCGCGGTGGTGCTCGGCGCCTCCTCGGGACAGATGCGCGCCGTGCGCGCGATCCAGATGCTGGACCGCGGCTTCAACGGCAACCAGCTGAGCTGGCTGAAGTCGCCGCTGGGCACGGTCGATCAGCTGGCCCCCGTCGACGCGACGCCGCCCAACCTGCGCGACGACATGTGCAACGGCCGCCGCCACCGACCAGCCAGCGACGACGACGAGGACACCGTTGCCGGTGCGGACGGCGAAGCGACCGGCGGCACCCTGCTCGCCGGCCTGCAGACGCCGACCATGAAGCCGTCCGAGCTGCTGGCGGCGGCGCCCGCCCCGTCCGAGCCGGTGCTGGTCTACACCGGCCCGACGCGCACCGGCGCGGCGCTGATCGCCGCCGTCGCCGCCGATGCCGACGCGCAGACCGCGACCAAGCACCGCGGCAAGAAGGCGCATGCCGCCGCCCGGAAGGACGCCAAGGCGGCGACCCGGACCGCCGCCCAGACCGATGCGGATGCGAAGGCCGCTGCGAAGCCGCAGGCCAAGCCGGCTGAGGCCAAGCCGGGCGCGGCCCGCCACGTCGCCGCCAAGCACGAAGCCGGCGGAAAAACGGCGGAAAAAACCGGCTCCGACGCGCCCAAGCCCGCCAAACCCAAGGCTGCCGCAAAGCCGAAGACGGACGGCAAGCCCGCGCCGAAGGACGGCTGATCCCGCGCGGCGCATACGGCGGCAGCCAGCAATTGGCACGGGCCCTCGGCCCGGACCGCCCGTCCCTCCCCTTTCGTCGCCGCGCCGACCGCTTGCCTTGAACGGCCGGAAATTCGATATTGGCGCCGCCGGCCCGAGCGAGGCCGGCGGCTGCCGATAGACGAACAAGAGACGATCAGAGAGGAAGGGTCATGGAGCGCATCTGGCTCAAGCACTATCCGGCCGGCGTTCCCGCCGATATCGATCCGGGCAAATACCCGTCGCTCGTCGACCTGCTGGAAGAGAGCTTCAGGAAATTCGCCGATCGCCGCGCCTTCATCTGCATGGACAAGGCGATCAGCTATCGCGAGCTCGACGATATGTCGGTCGCGATGGGCGCCTATCTGCAGGGCCTGGGGCTGGCAAAGGGCGCGCGCGTCGCGCTGATGATGCCGAACGTGCTGCAATATCCGATCGCGATCTCCGCGGTGCTGCGCGCGGGCTACGCGGTCGTCAACGTCAACCCGCTCTACACGCCGCGCGAGCTCGAGCACCAGCTCAAGGATTCCGGCGCCGAGGCGATCATCGTGCTGGAGAACTTTGCCCACACGGTGCAGCAGGTGGTCGGCCACACCCAGGTCAAGCACATCGTCGTCGCCAGCATGGGCGACCTGCTCGGCTTCAAGGGCGTGATCGTCAACCTCGTCGTCCGCCGCCTGAAGAAGATGGTGCCGGCGTTCTCGCTGCCGGGCGCGGTCCCCTTCAACGATGCGCTCGCCGCCGGACGCGGCAAGCGCTTCCAGAAGCCCACCATCGGTCCGGACGACGTCGCCTTCCTGCAATATACCGGCGGCACCACCGGCGTCTCCAAGGGCGCCACGCTGCTCCACCGCAACGTCGTCGCCAACGTGCTGCAGAACGATGCATGGCTGCAGCCGGTGATGGACAAGCCGCCGCATGTCGATCAGCTGCTGATCGTCTGCGCGCTGCCGCTCTACCACATCTTCGCGCTGACCTGCTGCTTCCTGCTCGCGGTGCGCGCGGGCGGCGCCAATCTCTTGATCCCCAATCCGCGCGACATCCCCGGCTTCATCAAGGAGCTCATGAAGTATCAGGTCACCACCTTCCCGGCCGTCAACACGCTCTACAACGGCCTGCTGCATCATCCTGACTTCCGCAAGATCGATTTCTCCAAGCTGAAGGTCTCCAACGGTGGCGGCATGGCCGTGCAGCGCCCGGTGGCCGAGCAGTGGAAGCAGGTGACGGGCTGCAGCATCGCCGAAGGCTACGGCCTGTCGGAGACCGCACCGGTGCTGACATGCAACGTGCCGACCTCGACGGAATTCACCGGCACCATCGGCCTGCCGCTGCCATCGACCTGGCTCTCGATCCGCGACGACGACGGCAACGAAGTGCCGCTGGGACAACCCGGCGAGATCTGCGCCAAGGGCCCGCAGGTGATGGCAGGCTACTGGAATCGTCCCGACGAGACCGCCAAGGTGATGACGGCGGACGGCTTCTTCCGCACCGGAGACGTCGGCGTCATGGCCGCGGACGGATCGGTCAAGATCGTGGACCGCAAGAAGGACATGATCCTGGTTTCCGGCTTCAACGTCTATCCGAACGAGGTCGAAGAGGTCATCGCGACCCATCCGGGCGTGCTGGAGACCGCCGTGATCGGGCTGCCGGACGAGAAGACCGGCGAGGTCGTCAAGGCGTTCGTGGTGAAGAAGGACCCCAACCTCACGTCCGAGGACATCATCAAGCACTGCCACGAGCAGCTCACGAACTACAAGGTGCCGAAGCAGATCGAGTTCAGGACCGAGCTGCCGAAGACCAATGTCGGCAAGATCCTGCGCCGCGAGCTGCGCGACGAGAAGAAGAAGCCGGCAGCAGCGGCCTGAGTCCATTGGCGCCGCAAGCCCCGGCGCGCGATGAGGGACGTGCGATGACGGATACGTGATCACGGCGGGCCGTTGCCGTTTCCGGCCCGCCGAATAGTGTAGCGCGCACCGCGCAAGACACATCCAGGGGAAGGAGTAACTCGAATGACCATCCAGGTTGGCGACAAGCTGCCGCAGGCCCAATTCCGCGTCATGACCGGCGAAGGCCCGCAGGTCAAAACCACCGACGACATCTTCAAGGGCAAGAAGGTCGCGCTGTTCGCGGTGCCCGGCGCCTACACCGGCACGTGCCACAAGATGCATCTGCCCAGCATCTTCCTCAATGCCTATGCGTTGAAGGACAAGGGCGTCGACACCATCGCGATCGTCTCGGTCAACGACGCCTTCGTCATGAACGCCTGGAAGCGCGACACCGACCAGCGCGACGAGGCCGTGTTCCTGGCCGACGGCAATGCCGAGTTCACCAAGGCGATCGGCATGGAGCTCGACGCGTCCGGCGCCGGCCTCGGCATCCGCTCCAAGCGCTATTCGATGCTGGTCGAGGACGGCGTGGTCAAGAAGCTGAACCTCGAAGCCGCGCCGGGCAAGGTCGAGGTCTCCGGCGGCGACACGCTGCTCGGGCAGCTTTAGGCCAGCATGGCTTGATCTGAATATGAAGGCCCGCGCTCACGTGCGGGCCTTTTGCTTATTTGGTCCTGCGTGCTGTTGCCGAACCGAGAAGAGTATCTGAAACGTTCTGTCGCTAGGGAGAGACAGGAGCAGGCTCGGAGGTCGTATGACAACAATCCTGATCACCTGCGCCTTGGCCGTATTTTGCCTATGGCGCATGCGCCGCGCTCACGAGGATGCGGCAGAGCATTGGGCGAGCGGCTTGGCCCGCGACCCGCTCTACTGGATCGGCAGCGTCATGGCGCTGATCGTACTCGGATTGGCGATGTACATGGCCCGTGAGCACATGGGCTTCACGGGCGCAGGACGCTGGTTCTGGGGCGCAGAACTCATACTGATCGTTGCGACTCTCTTGGTCCGCCGGACGCTCAAATGGCGGTATGGCTAACTCCGCACGTTCTTCTGCATCCTGGCCATCGCCACGCCGTCGCGGGCGAGCTGATCGGCGCGCTCGTTCTCGGCGTGCCCGGCATGGCCCTTGACCCAGTGCCAGTTGACCTTGTGCGGCTTCAGCGCCGCGTCGAGCCGCTGCCACAGCTCGGCGTTCTTGACCGGCTTCTTGTCGGCGGTCTTCCAGCCGTTGCGCTTCCAGCCGTGGATCCATCCGGTGATGCCCTGCCGGACATATTGGCTGTCAGTGTAGAGCTCGACCTGACACGACTTCTTCAGCGCCTCCAGCGCCGAGATCGCGGCCATCAGCTCCATGCGGTTGTTGGTCGTGTGCGGCTCGCCGCCCTTGAGCTCTTTTTCCTTGTCGCCGAAGCGCAGGATCGCGCCCCAGCCGCCCGGCCCCGGATTCCCCGAGCAGGCGCCATCGGTGTAGATGCTGACGACCGGATGCTCGCTCACGCCAATGCTCCGCCGATGCCGTAGTCGCGCACGCTGGTCACCGCCTGGTGGAAGCGCAGCTTGCGGACATATTCGAGCGGGTCCTTGGGCCTGACCAGCGCCCCCGCCGGCACGTTGAGCCAGTCCACCAGCCGCGTCAGCAGGAAGCGGATCGCGGCGCCGCGCGCCAGCAGCGGCAGCGCCTCCAGCTCGGCGTCCGACAGCGGCCGGACGCGGCCATAGGCGTTGAAGAAGGCGCGCGCCTTGGTGACGTTCAGCGAATGATCGGCCTCGAAGCACCAGGCGTTGAGGCAGATCGCGACGTCATACGCCAGAATGTCGTTGCAGGAGAACGGGAAGTCGATCAGCCCCGAGAGCTTGTCGCCGAGGAAGAACACGTTGTCCGGAAACAGGTCGGCATGGATGACGCCTTCCGGCAGATGCGTCGGCCAGGAGCGCCCGAGATGATCGAGCTCGGCGGAGAGCAGCGCGGAGAGGCCGGCCTGCACCGTGTCGGCGCGGTCGGCGGCCTGCGCGAACAACGACCGCCAGCCGGCGACCGAGAGCGGATTCTTGCGCACCAGCGGGAAGTCGCGTCCGGCCAGATGCATCTGCGCCAGCGCCGCGCCGACGCCGGCGCAGTGGGTGACGTTCGGCTTGCGCGGCCACATGCCTTCCAGGAAGTTGATGATCGCCGCGGGCCGGCCGGACAGGCTCGAATACACCGCCCCGTCGCGGTTGCGGGCGGGCTGCGGACAGCTCACGCCGCGCTCGGCGAGGTGGGCCATCAGCCCCAGAAAATACGGCAGGTCATCCACCGCCACGCGCTTCTCGTACAGCGTGAGGATGAAGGAGCCCTTGGTGGTGTGGAGCAGGAAGTTGGAGTTTTCGACCCCTTCGGCGATGCCCTTGTAAGAGAGCAGCTCGCCGATGTCGTAGGTCTTGAGGAAATCCGCAAGCTCGTCGGCGGCGACGTCGGTATAGACCGCCATGCGCTATCCCAGTTATCGAAGTTCGCCTGCCCCCGCCTCTCCGATGCGAACTTCGTCACCGAACAGGCCCGTAGCGCCCTTCATCGCGCATGCGGGCGCCACGTTCAAGGCCGAGAGGCCGCCGGGGGCGGAAAAGAAGCGGCCGACTTACTCGGCTGCCGCTTCCGGCCGGAGCGAGCGCGGCAGCGGGAAGAATTCGTTCTCTTCCGCCGCAGAGACCGTCTCGACATGGAGCACGTAGCGCTCGGCAAAAGCGCCCATGATCTCCTCGACGATCACCTCCGGCGCCGAGGCGCCGGCTGTGATGCCGAGGCTCTTGATGCCCTCGAAGCGCGCCCAGTCGATGTCCGAGGCGCGCTGCGCCAGCACGGCAATCGGGCAGCCCTCGCGCTCGGCGACCTCGCGCAGGCGCTGCGAGTTCGACGAGTTCGGCGCACCGACCACGATCAGCGCATCGACCACCGGGGCCACCTTCTTGACCGCCAGCTGGCGGTTGGTGGTGGCGTAACAGATGTCTTCCTTGTGCGGGCCCGAGATGTTCGGGAAACGGCCCTTGAGGATCGCGACGATATCCTTGGTGTCGTCGATCGACAGCGTGGTCTGGGTGACGAAAGCGAGGTTGTTGGGGTCTTTCGGAGTGAAGGTCGCCGCGTCCTCGGCGGTCTCGATCAGCGTCACGGCGCCGGCCGGAAGCTGGCCGACGGTGCCGACCACCTCCGGATGGTGCGAATGGCCGATCAGCAGGATCTCGCGGCCGCGCTTGAAGTGGATCGCCGCCTCGCGGTGGACCTTGGTCACCAGCGGGCAGGTCGCGTCCAGGGAGAAGAAGTTGCGTGCCTGGGCCTCGGCCGGAACCGATTTCGGCACGCCATGGGCCGAGAACACCACCGGTGCGTTGGTACTGTCGGGAATCTCCGCCAGTTCCTCGACGAAGATGGCGCCCTTGGTCTTCAGGCTGTCGACGACGTATTTGTTGTGCACGATCTCGTGGCGGACATAGACCGGGGCGCCATAGATGGCGAGCGCCCGTTCCACGGTGTCGATGGCGCGCACCACGCCGGCGCAGAAGCCGCGCGGCGAGCAAAGCACGATTTTGAGGTCTGGTTTGGCTGCCATGGGGCTGGTCTGAGCTGATCTATGCGGGCTGGTTTCGGCGACCACGGACCCCCGGGCCGGCAAGCGGGGGCGGTCGATACGCGAAGAACTTGGGTCTGACACTCGTTTGGGTAGGACTTGGGACTGCTTTCGAGCGCTGTCAAGGCCGTTTTCTCCAGGCCATTGCGCCCTGCCCCCGGGACGGCTTATATAGGGCCAATTCCCGTCATCGCCGATGACCGCAGGTTTCGCCTCCAGGGCCGGGGCGGAGCACAAAGGAGATTTGCCATGAGCAACGCCCCGCTGATGCCGAAGGCAACTGCCGTGTGGCTGGTCGACAATACCGCCTTGACCTTCGACCAGGTCGCCGATTTCACCAAGATGCACCCGCTGGAGGTGCGCGCCATTGCCGACGGGGACGCCGCCCAGGGCATCAAGGGCATGGATCCGATCTCGACCGGGCAGCTCACCCGCGAGGAGATCGAGAAGGCCGAGCGCGACCCGAATTACCGGCTCCGACTGCAGGAGAGCAAGGTGGTGCTGCCGCCGCAGCCCAAGCGCAAGGGCCCCCGCTACACCCCGGTGTCGCGCCGCCACGAGCGCCCGAGCGCCATTCTCTGGCTGGTGCGGAACCATCCCGAGCTCAAGGACGCCCAGATCATGCGCCTGGTCGGCACCACCAAGACCACGATCGCCAGCGTGCGCGACCGCACCCATTGGAACGCGCAGACACTGACGCCGATGGATCCGGTGACGCTCGGCCTGTGCTCGCAGATCGAGCTCGACTTCGAGGTCCAGCGTGCCGCCAAGGAAAAGCCGCTCGACGCCAATTACAGCGGCGCCACCCTGCTCCCGGCCTCCGAGACCACGCGCAAGGACGAGTACGAGCCGGCGGGCCGCGATGAGGACGATCTCAACGTCGACGCCGTGTTCGCCAAGCTCAAGACCATCGGCGGCAAGAAGCAGGACGACGAGGAGGAGTAGGACGGGCACCTCCTGTCCTCGGGTCAATTCACGCGCGACTGCCCCACCATCGGTGTCGTCCCTGCGAACGCAGGGACCCATAACCACAGGATTGCGTGACGGCCCAAGCTGGCTGTAGCTCAGCGCGTCTTTCCTCACTCCCGCTGCGGCGTATGGGTCCCGGCTCAGGACCGGGACGACACCTGTTTTACAGGCCCGAGCCCGAGCTTCGCGACCCGCAAACAGTCCAAAAAAAAATGGCGCCGGGAATGCCGGCGCCATGACAGTCTTGGGAGGAACTGAAAAAATCAGAACTTGTAGGTGACGCCGACGCCGACCAGCCACGGATCGATGTTGGCGCGGCCGGTGACCGGAATTGCGCCGTTGACGGTCGCCGAGTAGTTCGGCTGCAGCCACAGCTTCTTGACGTCGACGTTCAGGCCCCAGTGCCTGTCGAGCATGTAGTCGAAGCCGAACTGGACCGCGGCACCCCACTGGTTGGAGATGTGCAGGTTGGTGACGGCAAGACCGTTCCACACCTGGTTCGCGGCGCTCTGGTTGAAGAAGACCGTGTAGTTCACGCCCGCGCCGACATACGGCTTGAACGCGCCGAAATCGGTGAAATGATATTGCAGGGTCAGCGTCGGCGGCAGCAGCCATGCCTTGCCCATGTTCAGACCGTCGAGCGAGCCGGTGCCGCCGATGGAATGCCGGGTGACGCCGAGGATCAGCTCGGCCGCGATGTTCTTGGTGAAGAAGTAGCTGATGTCGAGCTCGGGCACGACCGAGTTGGAGATCGACAGGCCGGAGTTCGGCGACGACAGCGCCGGCACGCCGGTCACGTTCACGGTGGAGCCGCCAGCATCCGGCAGCACGCCGAGCGCGCGCACACGAAGCATCCACGGATTCCACGCCTCGACCACCGGCGCCTTGGTGTAGACCGGCGCCGCCTGCAGGTCGGCCGCTTGCGCCGAGCCCATGGCTCCGCAGATCGCCGCCAGCACCAGCAGCGACGACGAGAGTTTCAACATCCTGTTCATCGAGATCCCCATAGCCACCCTTGAGCAACATTTGCGCGGGCACGGCCGCGCCTTGCGGTCACAGATGTGGCAGGGACGCCATGGGCTTGGATTTGATCTCAATCAATCGGCATTGTTGCAGCGCCGATGTCACGCAACTGTTGCATCGAAGTCACGCGCCATGAGAGGCGCTTGCACTGGCGCTCAGGGCCGGTCGGGATGGTTCATCATGTATTCGCCGAGATCGCGCTGCCGGCGGTCGGCGCGTGCCTCGGCGCGCTGCCGCTGCACGTCGCGGTCCTTGCGGCAGGCGACATATTCGGCGGAGCCCGGCGCGACCTTGCCACCGGCCTGACAGACCGCATCATCATCGTCATTGCCGAGCGCCACCGCCGGACCCTGGTTGCGGGAGGCGCAGGCCGAGAGCGAAAATACGGCCATCAGCACCAGGGCCAGGCGGGCGGAGGTCTGTCGCATCGAACGTTCCATTCTCGTCAATCGGGCTGGTCTGACGCCGTTGCTTGACGAGAATGGGCGCCCGGGTCAAGCCCGAGTCACTTTTCAGCGGCGTCGTGTCAGACGCGGCTCTTCAGCGCCTCGCCGATTTCCTCGAGCACCTTGGGATCCTCGATCGTGGCCGGCATGCTCCATTGCTCGCCGTCGGCGATCTTCTTGATCGTGCCGCGCAGGATCTTGCCGGAGCGCGTCTTCGGCAACCGGCCGACGGTGATGGCGAGCTTGAACGCAGCGACCGGTCCGAGCTTGTCGCGTACCAGCGCCACGATCTCCTTTTCGATCTGCGACGGGCTGCGCGAGACACCGGCCTTGAGCACGATGAAGCCGCACGGCACCTCGCCCTTGATCGCATCCTTGATGCCGAGCACGGCGCATTCCGCGACGTCGGGATGCGAGGCCAATATCTCTTCCATGCCGCCGGTCGACAGCCTGTGGCCGGCGACATTGATGATGTCGTCGGTGCGGCCCATCACGAAGACATAGCCGTCCTCATCCTTGTAGCCGGCGTCTGAGGTCTTGTAGTAGCCGGGGAATTCGCTGAGATAGGATTCCTTGAAGCGGTCCTCCTGCTGCCACAGGGTCGGCAGGCAGCCGGGCGGCATTGGCAGCTTGATCACGATCGAGCCCATGGTGTTGGCGGGCACCGGCTTGGCGGCCTCGTCGACGATGTCGACCTGGTAGCCCGGCATCGGCACCGTCGGCGAGCCGTGCTTCACGGGCAACAGGCCAAGGCCGACCGGATTGCCGGCGATGCACCAGCCGGTCTCGGTCTGCCACCAATGATCGATCACCGGCACCTTCAATTGCTGCTCGGCCCATTCCACCGTCGGCGGATCGGCGCGCTCGCCGGCCAGGAACAGGGTGCGGAAATGCGATAGATCGTATTTGCGCAAGAAAGTACCTTCCGGATCCTCCTTGCGGATGGCGCGGAATGCCGTGGGCGCGGTAAACAGAGCGACCGCCTTATGATCGCTGATGACGCGCCAGAACGCGCCGGCATCGGGCGTTCCGACCGGCTTGCCCTCGTACATCACCGAGGTCGCGCCATGGATCAGCGGGCCGTAGATGATGTAGCTGTGGCCAACCACCCAGCCGATGTCGGAGGCGCACCACCAGACCTCACCCGGCTTGATGCCGTAGAGATTCTCCATCGACCATTTCAGCGCGACGAGGTGCCCGCCATTGTCCCGCACCACGCCCTTCGGCTTGCCGGTCGTGCCGGAGGTATAGAGGATGTAGAGCGGATCGGTCGCCAGCACCGGCACGCACGGCGCCAGCTTGCCATTGGCGAGCGCAGACTTGCGCAGCGCCGCCCAGTCGTAATCGCGGCCGGGCTTCAGCTCGCAGACATGCTCGGGACGCTGCAGGACGATGCAGGCCTTGGGCCTGTTGTCGGCGAGCTCGATCGCCTGATCGAGCAGAGGCTTGTATTGCACGATGCGGCCGGGCTCGATGCCGCAGCTCGCCGACAGCACGAGCTTGGGCGTGGCGTCGTCGATGCGGGTCGCGAGCTCCTTGGCCGCGAAGCCGCCGAACACCACCGAATGCACCGCGCCGATGCGCGCGCAGGCCAGCATCGCGACCATCGCCTCGGGCACCATGGGCATATACAGGATGACGCGGTCGCCCTTGCCGACGCCGAAATCCTGCATGATCGCGGCGAGCGTCTGCACCTCCTTCAGCATCTCGGCATAGGTGAGCTTCGTGACCGAGCTGGCGAGCGGCGAATCGTGGATCAGCGCCAGTTGATCGCCGCGGCCGGCGGCGACGTGGCGGTCGAGCGCGTTGTAGCAGGTATTGACGACGGCCCCCGCAAACCAGCGGCCGTAGGCGCCCATCGCGGGATCGAAGATGGTCTTGGCCGGCTCGATCCAGTCGATCGCGCGGGCGGCCTCGGCCCAGAACCCTTCCGGGTCCTGCAGCGACCGTGCATGGACCTCGTGATAGCGGCTCGCAGCGCTCATGACGTTTCCCCAAGATCTGTGTTTATTCCCGAGTATTGTCACGGGACAAAGCGACAGTTCAAGCCGTCATGAATTGATCCAGATCAGGCAGGCCCGGACGTCCGCGCCATTTTCCGGGCCGGATCAATGCGCTCCATCGCGGAGGGTATCCAGGCGACGCTGCAGGTCTAGACGAAGGTCGTAGCCGGGCTTGCCGAACCGGGCATTGCGCTCCGCGATGAAGTCACGCTGCGTTCCGCGCAGCTCGGCAGCGGCGCGGCCGCGGGAGGACTTCAAGCGCCGGGCATAGCTTTCGGAAATGCCGAGATCGAGCACCGAGAGCTGCGGGTCGGCGCAGATGACCTTCTCGACCTCGCGCGCGGCCGTGGCGCAATCGAACGACGGACCGCTTCGCTCTGACGGCGCGTTCAACGGACGCGGCGGCTCGGCGCCGAACTTCTTGATCTCGGCCAGCATGACGCGCCGGCCGGCGATGGCATTGTCGTTGCCGGGATCCAGCCGCAGCGCGGCCTCGTAGTCGGCCAGCGCCTTGGCGCGCTCGCCCATCTTCTTGTACAGCACCGCCCGGTTGTTGTAGGCGAGCGCGAAATTCGGATCGAGCCGCAGCGCGGCGTCGTAGTCGCTGAGCGCCGCGCCGAGCTCGCCCTTGAACTGATGGGAATCGCCGCGGTTGGTGAAGAAATTTGCCCGCTGCTCCATCCTGATCGCCTGATCATAATCGGCGATCGCCTTGTCGTACTCCTTCATGGCGGCGTAGGTGAGGCCACGATTGTCGTAATATTCCGACACCTTCGGATCGCGCCGGATCGCCTCATCGTCATCGGCCAGCGCCTTGTCCATCTGGCCGAGCTTCTTGTAGGCCGCGGCACGGTTGGTGAATGTGCGCGGCCGTTTCGGGTCGAGCCGGATCGCCTCGTCATAGTCGCGCACGGCCTTCTCGTTGTCGCCGCGCAGGTAGAAGGCGACGCCGCGGTCGGCAAAGGCCTGCGCGTAGTCGGGCTTCAGCCGGATCGCCTGGTCGTAGTCGGCCAGAGCGCGATCAAGACGGCGCTGCTCGGTATAGACAACGCCACGCAGCTCATAGGCTTCGGCGTCATTCGGATCGAGCGAGATCGCCATGCTCAGATCGGCCGCCGCCCTGCCGGCATCGCCACCGGCTTCGCGCATCAGGTCGCCACGCAGCCGATAGGCGCGCGCATTCTTGCCGTCGAGCGCGATGGCACGGTCGAGGTCCTTCAGGGCCTGGGTCAGGCCGCCCGAGATACGCGCACGGGCATCGGCGCGGGCAACCAAGGCGATGGATTGATCCTTCGGCGAACTCGATGCCTGCTCGATTGCGGTCGAGCAGGCGGTGATGAGCTCGGACGGGGGCGCCTTGCTGCCCAAAGCGCATTCCGGGTCCGCGGCGAATGCAGGCTGGGCCCCGAGGCCAAGGACAAGACCGGCTGCAAGACCCAGCGCGAGGTAGGATGAGCAGGATGAAATCGAACGAATGAAAGCGTGCATCGGCATGGACTCGGCTCGAATTTCGACTGTTGCGGGTGAGACGCTGATCTCCCCCGTTGTCGTCTCCGGCCGGAACCCGGTTCAAGCGGCCACGCCGATGGTTAATAGCCGTCGACGCCGTTCAGCCGCCGCAGGCGGTCCTCCATCGCCTTCTTGAGATCGTAGCCGGGCTTGCCAAAGCCGGCGTTGCGCCGCGCGATGAACGCGTCCTGCTCGCGCTGCAGGGCGCGGGCTGCGGCGGGGCCGGCCGCCTCGCGAACGACGCGGGCCTGCGCGCCGTCGATCTCGCGATCGAGATTGGCGAGCTCCGGATCGGCGCAGATCGCCTTCTCCACGGCGCGACGCGCCGTGGCGCAATTGAAGCTCGGCCGCCCCGCGACGGCCATCTGCGCGCCCAGGCGCTCGAGCTCCACAGCGAGTGCGTGGTAGTTGCTGCGGGCGCTGGCGTGATCCGGATTGAGCCGCAGCGCCGCGGCGAAATCGGCCAGCGCCTTCGGACGGTCGCCCTTCTTGCGATGCAGTTCGCCGCGCGCGTTGAAGATGCTGGCGAGGGTCGGGTCGAGCTGCAAGGTCACGCCGTAATCGGCGATGGCGCGATCGATCTCACCCCTGGTGATGAAGATCGAGGCGCGCGCGATCAGTGCGTTGATGCGATCGACCCTCGCGGCCTTGGGATTGTCGATCACGGCGCCGCATTCGGTGAGCACCTTGTCGCCATCGTGCGCCTCCGAGGCCGCGATGCAGGCACCGGCATCCACCGCCGGCTCCTTGCCGGGCTCGGCCGCGCCGACCGCATGGGCCTGGGTCGAGACCAGCCATCCGAGCGTGACCAGCGCGGCCAGGCGCAGCACCCCATCCCGGCGATCGGCAGCAGCCCACGAGGAGACGGAAGCGGTCAAGGCAGATGGCTCTCTCAGGTCGTGGGCGATCCGGCACGGCGCGCGGGGGCGCAATCGCCGCCGCGGCACTTCAACTATACAGCGGCAGCAGCGGTGCGACAGTCCCTTTCCCGGAGAAGGCGACCCTTGCGAACGGACGCTCGCGAGCGGATTGCGGCCCCGACTGAAATGCGCGTGATCGTGCCGCGCATTTCCCTCAAGATGTTGTGGATGCGCACCCCGGCGACGTCCTCGGTCGCCATTTGAACCTGTTGCGGTCCCCGCAGACACAACCGCATGACTATTCTGACCGACAATTCGCGCGCACGCGGCGTCGTTGCGTCCCCTGCGCGCTATTTCTATTTCAACATGGCTCTGGCCTGCATGGCCATTGCGATCATCGGCTTCGCACCGACCTACTGGCTGCCACTGGCCCGCCGCTCATTCTCCGGCGCGCCCGTGATTCATTTCCACGGCTTCCTGTTCTTCGCCTGGACTCTGTATTTCGCGCTGCAGAGCTGGCTTGCCGCATCCGGACGCACGGCGCGGCACCGCTCGCTCGGCATCTTCGGCGTATCGCTCGCCACGGCGATGACGATCTTTGGCTTCCTCGTTGCCATCGAGGCGATGAAGCGCTCCGCGGCGATGGGTCAGGCCAACGAGGGCATCGCCTTTGCCATCGTGCCCCTCAGCGGCATCGCCTTCTTCGCCGTGGTCTTTGCGCTCGCGGTTGTCCATCTGCGCCGGCCGGAAACGCACAAGCGGCTGATGCTGCTCGCCGGCATCTCGCTGCTCGACGCCGCCGTGGCGCGCTGGTTCCTGACATTCCTGGCGCCGCCCGGCCCGCTCGGCCCGCCGCCGGTGTTCGTGACGATCCCACCGGCCTTCGTCGCCTACCTGCTGCTCGTCGTCGCGATCGTCCACGACCGCCGCACATTCGGACGCGTCCACCCGGTCTACGTCTATGGCGGGCTGGCGCTGATCGCCGTGAAGCTCCTGAACTGGCCGATCAGCATGACCTCGACGTGGCATGCGATTGCAGGCGGCATGCTGGCGATGGCGCAATAGCCGCAGCGCTGATCTCCCCTGTAACACGCGTCATTGCGAGGAGCCGAAGGCGACGAAGCAATCCAGGGCTTCCTGGAGACTTCCGCCTTCGCTCTTCGAGCGACGGCGGACACATCGCGTTGCTCGCAATGACGCGCGCGGCGAGACCTAACTCCGGCAGGTCAGCCCGCCATCCACCACCAGCATGGTGCCGGTGACATAGCGCGACTCGTCGGAGGCGAGGAACAAGGCGGCATTGGCGACGTCGAAGGCGTCGCCCATGTGCCCCATCGGCACCTGCGCATCACGCTTGCGCCACATCTCCTCGACATCGCCCTTGGCGTAGCTCGCGGCCAGCCCCGCTGAGTGCTCGACCATCGGCGTCTTCATGAGCCCGGGCAGGATCGCATTGACGCGGACGTGCTTCGGCGCGAACTCGACCGCGGTCGTGCGCGTCATCTGGTTCATCGCCGCCTTGCTGGCGCCATAGCTGACATAGGAGATGCCGACCTGGCGGATCGAGGCGACAGAAGAGATGTTGATGATGGAGCCGCCGCCCTGCCCGATCATCACCGGAATGACGTGCTTCATGGCGAGATAGGCGCTCTTGAGGTTGACCGCGAACACGCGATCCCACTCGGCCTCCTCGACATCGACGACGCTGCCCATCTCGGCGATGCCGACATTGTTGTCGAGCACGTCGATACGGCCATAGGCGGCAACGCAAGCCTTCACCATCGCCTCGACCTCGACGGCCTTCGAGACGTCGGCGGTGAACGCCTCGGCCTGCCCGCCTTCGCCTGAAATGATCGAGGCGGTCTCCGCGGCGGCGTCCTTGTTGCGGTCGACGCAGAACACCTTGGCGCCCTGCCGCGCAAAGGTCACGGCCGTGGCCTTGCCGTTGCCCCAGCCCGGCCCGATCGAGCCCGCACCGACCACCAGCGCCACCTTGCCCCTGAGACGATCCATCGTGTTCTCCCGTCGCTTATTCGTTATTCGGTACAGGCGCTCATCGTGATGGTCGCTGCGCCGATGTCATGGCCGAAGATGTCCGACAGCGTCCGGCATTGCCCGTCCGCGCAGATGCGCCACTCGCCGGCCGCGCCGGAATTGGCGAGCACGATCCGCGACAGCGGCCCCCGCTGGGTCTGCCACTGGAACCAGCCGTCGACCAGCCGCGCCTCCGGCGGCGGCTCCATGCCCGCGCCGGAGCCCTTGACGCGCGCCTGCACCAGTTCGAGACCGTCAGACGTGACGCGCCAGTCCTCCTGCCACGCGGTCTTCTCGACCGAGTGGGTCCAGGCCAAGGTGAAGCCGGCGAGGGTCAGCGCCTTCACCACACCTGATGAGGCGAGGCAGAGGCTCAAGCGGACGCCGCCACGGCAGCCGGCGGCCGCTGCCGCCACTGCCACGCCACGATCACCACCGCCAGGGCAAATCCCAGCACGTCACTGTAGGGAAATTCGCCGAGTAGGCAGACGGACGCGACAAACGCCAGCAGGCGCTCGACCAGGGTCATGCGCACGTACAGGAAGCCGATCGCCACCATGCCGAACAGGCCGATCGAGATCAGCGCCTTGACGGAAGCATACGCCACCGCGCCGATGAAGCCGAGTTGCGTCTCCATCGGGTCACCCGGCTGCAGCATCAGCGCGGGCGAGTAGACGAACAGGAACGGAATGACGTAGCCGGCGAGCGCGATCCGCATCGCCTCCCAGCCGATCTTGTCGGGATTTTCCTTGGCGATCGGGGCGGCCGCCAGCGCGGCCAGCGCGACCGGCGGCGAAAGGTCGGCCATGATGCCGTAGTAGAACGCGAACATGTGGCTCGCGATCAGGGGCACGCCCAGCTTGGCGAGCGCGGGGGCCGCCAGTGCCGCGGTGATGATGTAGGTCGGGATGGTCGGGATGCCGGTGCCGAGCAGGATCGACAGCAGCATGGTCATGATCAGCGCCGCGAACAGGCTGGTCTTGCCGAGGCCGATCACCCAGCTTCCGAAGATCGAGCCGACGCCGGTCTGCGTCATCATGCCGATGATGACGCCGACGATCGCGCAGGCCATGCCGACGGTCAGCGCCGACTTCGCACTTTCAGCCAGAGAATCGCGGCAGGCGTGCAAGGTGCCCATTCCGCCGCGCACGAAGCCGGTGATGACGATGAGCGCAACGACGACGGAGGCGACGGGAATGATCTGCAGGCCGTTGCGCGACAGCGCGCCGACGACGAGCGCGAGCCCGATCCAGAAGACGTAGCGCAGCACCTGGTTGGAGAAGCCCATGGTGATCGAGGTGCCCAGGATCAGCGCCACCGTCAGCGCGAGTCCCATCGAGCCCGCATACAGCGGCGTGAAACCCTCGAACAGCATGTAGACCAGCGCGGCGAGCGGCAGCACGAGATACCAGCGCGCCACCAGCGCCTTCCAGGCGCTCGGGATCTCCGACGGCTTCATGCCGGTCAGGCCGTGCTTGCCGGCCTCCAGATGCACCATCCAGAACGCCGAGGCGAAATAGAGAATGGCTGGAATGACCGCCGCCTTGACGATCACCGAGTAGTCGACGCCCAGGGTTTCGGCCATGATGAAGGCGACCGCGCCCATCACGGGCGGCATGATCTGTCCGCCCATCGACGCGGTGGCTTCGACGCCGGCCGCAAAGGCGCGGCGGTAGCCGAACCGGATCATCAGCGGAATCGTGAACTGGCCGACAGTGACGACATTGGCGACGCCCGAGCCAGAGATCGTGCCCATCATGCCGGAGGCGAACACCGCGACCTTGGCAGGACCGCCGCGGGTGCGACCGAACAGGCCGAGCGAGACGTCGGTGAACAGCTGGATCATGCCGGCATGCTCGAGGAACGAGCCGAACAGGATGAACAGGAAGATGTAGGTCGCCGAGACGTAGATCGGCACGCCGAAGAAGCCCTCGGTGCCGAAGGAGAGGTGTGTAATCACCTGATCGAAATCATAGCCGCGATGGTTGAGCGGCGCCGGCAGATACTGGCCGAAGAACCAGTACAACAGGCAGGCGCCGCACATCAGCGGCAGCGCGAGCCCCATCAGCCGGCGCGTGCCCTCGAAGATCAGTACCGCCAGCAGGGTTCCGACCACGAGATCGGTGCGCGTCGGATCGCCGTCGCGCGCGATCAGGTCGGCATAGAAAATCCACTGATAGAGGCCGCACAGGAAGCCGATGGCGCCGATGGTCCAGCCCGCGATGCGCCCGGCGTCGGTCCTGGCGGTGAAGTTGCCGATCAGGCCGAAGGTCAGCAGCAGTAGGAAGCCGACATGGACGCCGCGCACGACCTGGCTCGGCAGATAGTTGAAGGCGGCGACGTAGAGCTGGAATATCGCAAAGGCGAGCCCGATGCCGTAGGCGAGATAGCCCCAGCGGCCGGGGCCGAAGCCTTCCGGAAAGCCGTGCTCGAAATTGTCGAACTCGACCTTGACCGGCGTTTCCATGTTCACGGCTTCGATCGTCATGATCCCCCCAACGCGCCCATCAGGCGCTGCTGACCATGGCCGCAATCACCTGAACGACAAGACTGCGCGGAATGTTTCCCACGCAGCCGGTTGCGAATGATCCGGCCTACAAGGCAGGCCGGGCGAGCAGCGTCCTTATTTCAGGATGCCCTTTTCCTTGTAGTAGCGGATCGCGCCGGGGTGCAGCGGCACCGGGCTGTCCTGCGCCGCCGTCTCCAGCTTGATCTCCTTGCCGGCGGCGTGCGCATTGGCGAGCTCCGGCAGCGACTCGAAGATCAGCTTGGTCATCTGATAGGCGAGATCGTCGGATACCGCCGAGCTGGTGACGAGATAGTTGATCACGGCCGCGGTCGGCACGTCCTTGTCCTGGCCGGTATAGGTGTTGGCCGGGATGGTCGCCGCGACGAACGGGGGCCCGATCTTGTCGACGACCTCCTTCGGCACCGACACCACGGTGATCGGCGACGAGGTCGACAGATCCTTCAACGATGCGACGCCAAGGCCAGCCGACTGCAAGGTGGCGCCGAGCTGCCGGTTCTTCATCAGGTCGACCGATTCGGCGAACGGCAGATACTCCACCTTGCCGAGATCCTTGTAGCTCATGCCGGCGGCGGCGAGGATCGCGCGCGAGTTGAGCTCGGTGCCGGACTTCGGCGCGCCGACCGACAGACTCTTGCCCTTGAGATCCGCCAGCGTCTTGATGCCGGACTCGGCCGTCGCGACGATCTGGATGTAGTTCGGATAGATCGCGCCGATCGTGCGCAGCTTGTCCAGCTTGGTCCTGAAACCGGCCTCCTCCTCGCCGTTCCAGGCGGCCTTCAAAGAGTCGCCGAGCGCGAAGGCGAGCTCGCCGCGGCCCTGCTGCAGCAGGATCAGGTTCTCGACGGAGGCCTTGGTCGCCTGCACCTGGGTTTTCACATTGGGGATCTTGTCGCCGTAGATCTTCCCGATCGCGACACCGAGCGGATAGTAGACGCCCGACGTGCCGCCGGTGAGCACGTTGATGAAGCTCTGGGCCTGCGCCGCTGGCGCCGCGAGCAGACAGGCGGCTGCCAGAATGAAACCGGTTGCAGTGCCAGAGATTTTCGAGAAGCGCATGGATCCTCCCATTGATTTTGCCGCAAATTGGACGGCTGCGGGCGCGGGGTCAACCCATCCGAAAGACTGGCGCACCAGCCTCTCCCGCTCCCACGGCGCGAGGCCGGGACCGATGCGCCCCGCGTTCAATCTTACATTGACAGCACCACCAGCTTGAACCGCAGGTGCAGCCCAGAGGAGCGGGCCGCCTCGCTCGCAAGGCCGCCGGTCACTGGAACGTCATGTCGAGGCACTTGGAGATGTCCGAGCCGAGCCCGGACGAGATCGTCATGCAGCCGCGCACCTTCTGCTGGGTCGTATCCGCCACCCAGATCGAATAGCCGCCATTGCCGAAGAAGGAATTGGTGTTCGCCGGCTCGGTCTCGGTGGCGTCGAACTCATATTTGGAATCGGTGTCGAACACGCGCGGCTTCCTGGTGCAGCCGCCGTCGGTCTGGACGTTGATGACTTCCTTGTTGTCCCGGGTCAGCGACAGTGAGACCTGGCAGCGGAAATATTCCGAGGTCTTCACGTTGAAGAGGTAGGCGTAGGACTTGCAGACGGCCGTATTGAGCTTGCCGGCGGAGAGACCGCGGCTGCAGGCGATGCGCTGGTTGTTGGACAGCTTGAAGTCGTCGGCCCGGGCGGATGCCAACGTCACCAGCGACAACGCCGCAACCCAACCGATCTTCGTGACAAGGCTCATCCGAATCATCCCCAAATTGTTTTCTTGGCCTATGTTTCTAAACCACGCTGCAGGATAATCGCGAGATCGGCGAATGGAAAATCCGCCCAACGATCACTGCATTGCGACGGGGCGACGTTGACGTCGCGTCAGCGTTCGTGATTTGTTCGAGACGACATCGATTGGAGGAGGACATGAAGAGCTTGGTTCTGAAAGCCCTGATCGCCCTCGGTGCGCTGGGTGCACTGACCAGCGCGGTGCGCGCGGCACCACCGGAGCCGTGGGAGCTGAAGCCCGACATGGGCTACGCCTATGGCAAGGATGGCCGGACGCTCGCCTACAAGATGGGCACCAAGAACGCCGACATGCTGCTCAAGGGCGCCAAGAAGGTACCGAAGGGCACGCTGTTCTTCGTCGGCCAGAACGGTCAGCTCTACATGCGGACGGCCCCCTATCTCGACGGCGACGGCAGCTTCTCGTTCGGCGCGGATGAGTAAAGGCGAGCGAGCGCAGCCTCAGAACGCGGCCGCCAGTTCCTTGGCGCCGGGCAGGCTGCTGAGCGAGTCCATCCTGGAATCCGTCACTGCAAGCAGCTTCGCCACGGTGTTGTGGCGAACGGCGACCGGATTGCGCTCGTAGCCGCCGCGCTGGAAGAAGTTGGCGGTCGGAACCTGATCGCGCATCTCGAGCGGCATCGTCACCATGTCGAAGCCCGTGCCGTCACCGGTGAGATTCATCATCTCGAGCTCGGCGGCCGAAAGCGGCCTCATGTAGCCCTTGGCGCGCGCGAACAGCACCGAGGTCAAGAGCTTGTGGGTCTGCAGCATCGGCCCGACGTCGATGTCGAGCACCATCGCATGCATGGCCCAGCCTTGCGGCGTGTTGCCGATCTTCTCATGCGCCGACCAGTCGTCCGGCACGGAGCGCGCAATCGCGACCATCTTCTTCAGGACCGCGAGTTTGTGCTCCATCGCGCCGCGTGCCGGGCCGGACGTCCGAGCCACGCGTTCGCCGAGCAGGCGGATGAACAGCGGCCCCTGCTCGGCCAGCAGCTCGACGCTGTTGGTGGTCAAGAGCTGATTGTAGCCGATCGCGGTCGAGATCGCGCGGTTGCCCTTGAAGCCCGATTGCGAGTCGTGCTTGCCGTTGCCGCCGGTCTCGAAGGCATAGACGCGCACCGCCTGCTCGCGCGTCAGTCCCGACGCCGCGGCGAAGCGCGCATAGGCGCGTTTGAAATCGATGTCGTTGGCAGGGCGCTGCGGCGACCATTGGAAATGCTCCTGTGCCGCCTTCACGAGGTCGGCGACCACGGGGATGTACTTGCGCTCGCGCGGCTCGCCCTCAGGTTCCGGCTCGGGGTTCACCGGCCGCTTCGGCCCCGTGTAGACCGGCGGCTGCTCCAGCACATAGTCGTCGAGCCCGATCGGCTGGCGGTCGCGACGCTTGGCGTTGCGGATGCGGCGCTTGTCCGAGATCGCCTTCCAATAGGCGCCCGCCTCCTGGTCGAACACCGCCCGCGCCTGCTGATATTCGGCGAGCCTGCGTTGGTACTCCGCGATCGCGGCGGGCGAGGCCATCTGGGCCAAGGCATCGCGCGGTGCAACCGGTGAGCCGGGTTCCGCGGCGAGCAAAGGCGGCGCGCCCGAAACGGCGCAGGCGAGAATCAGGACAAGCGTGCGAATCGGCTGATGAAGCATGCCGCCCTTGTAGCCGAAACGGCGGCTACTTCCAGGCAAACACCGGCTGTTCCAGCTCATGCACCCGGGTGTCGCGGCCGGACAGCACCTCGCGGAACTGATAGATCAGCGCTGCGGTGGGCGCGTGAATGAGGCCCTCGCGGGCGTGAAAGCGGATCACGCGCCGCGTGCTCTCTGGGATCACGGTGAAGTCGAACGCGTCGTCCGCCGTGATCGCATCCAGGCCGATCCGGTGCACCGAGGAGACCTCGTCCGGATTCGGTCGCAGCGTGCGGCCATCGCCCGCCCATACCACGACCGGGGTAATCAGATAGCCCGACCGTGTCGGGTAGTCGTCGAGCAGGCCCAGCACCGCGTCCGGCGCCAGGATCAGCCCGAGCTCCTCTGCGAGCTCGCGCAGGGCGGCCTCGACCGTCGTTTCGCCGGCGTCGCAGCGTCCGCCCGGCAGCGCCCATTGCCCGCCATGGCTGCGCAGCCCTGCGGCACGCAGAGTGAGCAGCAGCGCCGTGTTGCCGGTCTCGTGGTGGGGGGCCAGCGCGATCACCACCGCCGCGCGCTTCAGCGAGGCCGCCGCCGCAGTCGCCTCCAGCCGCACGAAGCCCGCGCAGCAGCTTGCGATTTTCCGCCTGGTGGCATCGTCGAACGGCATCGGCATGCAGCTTGACTACACCAGGCCGGCGACAGATGAAACGACCTCCAGGCCGGCTCGGGCCACAACGGGAAGGGTCTTCAGCGATGACGAAATCGGCCGCGGCCAGGATGACGTCCGACGGCTGGGAGATCGTCGACACCTCCGGTTTCCTGCATCTGATCGGCCCGCTGTGGCAGCGGGTCGTCGGCGGTGTCCACGAGTACGCCATCGTCACCGAGGACAAGCACCACAACCGCCGCGGCCTGGTCCAGGGCGGCGTGATCATGACGCTGGCCGACCGCAGTTGCGGCATGACGGCCCGCTACGCCGCAGGCAAGGAGCACATGGCGACGATCCAGTTCGACACGCATTTCGTCGAGTCCGGCAAGATCGGCGAGACCCTGGTGTCGCGGCCGCATGTGGTGCGGATCACCCGCAGCCTGGTGTTCATCACCACCGAGGTCACGGCCGGACCTCGCGTGATCGCGATGGCCTCGGGCGTGTTCAAGATCTTGAAGAGCGAATAGGGGTCACTCGCTCCGCCGTCATTGCGAGGAGCGCAGCGACGAAGCAATCCAGGGTGGCGGAAAGGACTCTGGATTGCTTCGCTGCGCTCGCAATGACGCGTTGATGGGTTTATCGTCCTATCAAACCCATGCGCGCGTGTGGCAAGAATGAGGCATCAATGGACTATCGCCAGCTCGGCCGTTCCGGCCTGAAAGTGTCGCCGATCTGCCTGGGCACGATGATGTTCGGCGGTCCCACCGACGAGCCGGCATCCGCCCGCATCATCGCCAAAGCGCGCGACGCCGGCATCAACTTCATCGACACCGCGGATGCCTACAATAAAGGCGTCTCGGAAGAGGTGGTCGGCCGCGCCATCGCGCGCGAGCGCGACCGCTGGATCGTCGCCACCAAGCTCGCCAATCCGATGGGCGACGATCCCAACCGCGCCGGCCTGTCGCGGCGCTGGGTGCTGCAGGCCGCGGACGAAAGCCTGCGGCGGCTCGGCACCGGGCACATCGACATCTACTACCTGCACAAGGAAGATCACGCGACGCCGCTCGAGGAAACCGTGCGCGCGATCGGCGATCTCATGCGTGCCGGCAAGATCCGCTATTTCGGCGTCTCCAACTACCGCGCCTGGCGGCTCGCCGAGATCTGCAATCTCTGCGACGCCATCGGCATCGACCGTCCTGTCGTCAGCCAGCCGTACTACAATGCGATGAACCGGATGCCCGAGGTCGAGCACCTGCCGGCCTGCGGCTATTACGGCCTCGGCGTCGTGCCCTACAGCCCGCTGGCGCGCGGCGTGCTCACCGGAAAGTACAGCCCCGATGCACCGCCGGACACGGACACCCGCGCCGGCCGCAACGATACGCGAATGATGCAGACCGAGTGGCGGCCCGAATCGTTGAAGCTGGCGCAGGAGATCAAGCGTCACGCCGAGACGAAGGGCTTCACGCCGGGACAGTTCGCCGTGTCCTGGGTGCTCAACTCCGCCTTCATCAGCTCCGTGATCGCGGGTCCGCGCACCGAGGCGCAATGGGACGACTACATCCGCGCGCTCGACTATCCCTTTGCCGCCGACGACGAGGCGCTGATCGACCGGCTGGTCGTGACCGGTCACGCCTCGACGCCCGGCTACAACGATCCGGCCTACCCGATCGAGGGCCGCAGGCCGCGGGTGGGCTAGCACTCTTACAGGAGCCCGTAGAACAACAGCTTCAACCGAAAGGAAAAAGATATACTCAATAGATATTGATGAGGCGACGTGGCATGCTCCGCATCCCAACTCAATCGATGCTATGATTGGTGATGTCGATGACCGAACCGTCGTTGCCCGAACCTATTGTCCAGGCCCCCCTCTATCCGCCCTTTTCCGAAATCGCTCATGCGATTCGGCTGCTCGAAGGTGAGCCTGTCCAACGGGTGCGCGATATGCTCAGCGCAATCGCGGCGCAAATGGGCAGCCCCCAGAACCCCGTTGATTGGTCAACTCCAGACTCCTGGATTGCCGAGCGCCTTACTGGCGACCTCGAAATTCTGGCCCGGAAGATATGGGAAGGTAGCAATAAGGAATTGAATCCCCGCTACCTGAATGGTTGCTACCTGTTCATAAATCGCATGAATTTACTGGATCAGATTCATGGGATCTACAAATTGGGCGAGCGAGGAAGAAAGTTCCTAGCCCAGAACGAAGGGCTTTTCCAGGAATTGGACGCTGCGGAAGGCATCCCAAAATTACTATCGCTTGTCGCCGAGCGTTCACCCTGCAAACGCGGAGACATTTTGCCGGCATGGTCAGATTATCTCAAAGCTGTATCCCAATTTTCAACTCCAAACACCTTCGCAGACACTCTCAGACGCCGACTGATAGCAGCTGTGGAGCGCGGTCTAATCTCCCGAGAAGGCAACTTCTATGCAATCACCGATCTTGGCCTTCGCTGGCTGAAAGGGTTTTCTGCGCCGGTTGACAGCGCTCCAATCGCGGCTCCTTCACCCAAGCGAACCACAGTAGCCGAAGCTGCCCACGCACACAACGAGGAGCAATTGTCTGCATTTCGAACTCGTTTAATGCAGCTCGAGCCGGTTCAATTTGAACATTTCGTCAAGGAGCTCCTTGATGCCATGGACTACGAGGATGTCCGCGTCACGAAATTTAGTGGCGACAAGGGAGTTGACGTTGTTGCACGCGTACAATTTGGCATCACCGAGATTACTGAAGTTGTGCAGGTAAAGCGAACGGAAGGGACGATAGTCCGGCCAAAGATTGATGAGCTCCGAGGAGCGCTACCTTATCATAAAGCCATCCGAGGAACCATTATCAGTCTTGGCAGCTTTGCAAAGGGCGCACAGGAAGGAGCCTTGTTTCCCGGCGCGGCACCGATAACACTGATCGATGGAAAGCGACTGCTAGACCTCTGTATCAAGCATCAGGTAGGAATTCGTCGTCGCCCCGTGGAAATCTATGAAATAGACGATTCCTTCTTTTTGAGAAAATTCAATCGGGAAGATGTTGAGGAGGCTACGCCTATTCTCGACGAGACTGACTAGCTGCTGTGGATTAGGACGCCTTCGATGAAGATGGATATCGATACGCCTGTAGCCAGACGTATGACTACGTCATTTCATCTAGACGCGCATCAAGTGCTCCGGCTGCGCCCTCGCTCATACCTGATATCTGATCGCAGGCATCGGGTGGGCTAAAGATGGAGGAGGATCGCTACGGCCTGCCACTGTCGACGGCCTCCACTGACGCGGCCGCAGCCTATCGCGAGGGCATGGATCTGCTGCTCGCATTCTGGCCCGGGGCCATTGACGCGTTCGAGCGGGCGATCATGCTCGATCCGGAGTTCGCGCTGGCGCACGCGGCGCGTGCTCGCATCCACGCGATCTACATGCAGCGCGAGGCGGCGCTGCAGACCATCGCGCGCGCCCGCGACCTCGCTGCCAAGCGCGGCACCCCGCGCGAGCAGAGCCATGTCGCGACCCTGGTGCTCGCCATCGAAGGACGCGGCACTGACGCTCTGACATCGACCCTGGCGCATCTGGCGAACTGGCCGCGGGACGCCATGATCATGGCGCTCCCGCTCGGCGCTTTCGGCCTGCTCGCCTTCTCCGGCCGCGCCGATCACGATGCCGCCCGCCGCGACCTCTGCGACCGCTTCGCCGCTGATTATGGCGAGGACTGGTGGTTCATGTCCAACCATGGCTGGGCCCTGACCGAGGCCGGCGAGTTGGCGAAGGGCCGCGCCGTCACCGAGCGCAGCTTCGCGCTGCGCCGGCACAACGCCTATGCCGTGCATGCGCTGCTGCATGCGATGTTCGAGGAAGGCGCGGTGGACGAGGCCGATGCGCTCGTCGAGGGGTGGATCGGCGACTATGATCGCACGGGAATGCTGCATGGCCATATCTGCTGGCACCAGGCGCTCGGCGCGCTGGACCGGGGCGATGCCGACAAGGCGCGGGCGGTCTATACCGACGTGCTGGTGCCGACGATGGACTCGGCGCCCCCGCTCAACACCCTGTCCGACTGCGCCTCGCTGCTGTGGCGGCTGATGGCTGACGAGCAACCGGTGCCGCCCAACGCATGGGCCGACACGGCGGCCTATGCGAGCACGCGCTTCACGGGTTCGACCCTCGCCTTCGCCGAGATGCATCTGGTGATGATCGCGGCAGCAACGCATGACAGCGCCGCGCTCAAGGGACGCCTTGCCGCGATCGAGCGGCGGCAGGCCGAGGGCAGGCTGCCGGCCGGGCGCATCGTGCCGCACATGTTGCGGGCACTGCGTGCGTTCGCCGATGACAATTGGCGCGGATGCGCGCGCGAGCTTGCGCCCGTCATCGGCGATCTCCCCCGCATCGGCGGCAGCCACGCCCAGCGCGAGGTGATCGAGGACACCTACATCCTGGCGCTGATCCGCAGCGGCGCGCTGGCCCAGGCGCGAGACCTGCTCGATGCCCGCCTGCACCGCCGCCCCTCCGCGCGCGACACCCGCTGGCGGGCGCTCACCGCGAGCTGAGCCGGATTATCCCTCGGTCTCCAGCCCGGTCGGCATCGGCACATTCTCGGGCTGCAGCTTGAGGCCGGCGGCGAGCGCCACGGTCTCCAGCAGTGCCGCAAAATCCTTCTCCAGATAGGCGGCGGGATCCGATTGCAGCGAGGCCGCGCCGACATGGGCCTGCAATGCCTCGCGCGTCGCGGCCGTCACCGGCATCGCGACGTCGAGCTGGCGCGCCGCCGACAGGCCGAGATCGAGATCCTTGCGCAGCAGCGGCGGCGTGAAGGTCGTGGTCCAGTCGAGATTGACCAGCGCGTTGCTCTTGTACTTCGTGAAAGTCGAGCCCATGACGCTGGCGTTCATGAAATTCAGGAAGGCATGGCGCGGCACGCCGGCCTTCTGCGCCAGGATGGTGATCTCGGCGAGGTTCTGGATCACGACGCCGAGGAAGACATTGTGCGCGATCTTGCAGATGCGCGCGAGCTCGCCCTCGCCGACATAGGACACGCCGGAGACAGCGATCTTCGCCAGATAGGGTGCGATGACCTCGAATGCGGCCTTGGGGCCGGAGACGACCGACGACAGCTTGCCGGCCTTGACGCATTTGCCGTTGCCGGACACCGGCGCGCGCACGAACTCACAGCCCAGTCGAACGAGCTTGGCGGCGATCGCCTCCGACTGCTCGATGCCGATCGAGGAGCAGTCCACCAGGATCCGGGGACGCGATCCGGAACTGGCAGCCACCAGGCCGTTGTCGCCGAAATAGACCTGCTCGAGATCCTTGCCCGTCGACACCATCGTGAACACGATGTCGCACGCGGCGAGATCACGGGGATGATCGACGATCACGCCGCCTTTCGCCGCCAGCGGCTCGGCCTTGGCACGGGTGCGATTGTAGATCGACACCTTGTGGTCGGCCTTGAGCAGGCGCTCGGCCATCGGATAGCCCATGCGCCCCATGCCGATCCAGCCGAGCGAATGCGTCGTGGTCATTGTCGTCTCCTCGTCCTACTTATCACGGATGCCGTCATTGCGAGGAGCGAAGCGACGAAGCAATCCAGAGTCACGGATGCCGCCCTGGATTGCTTCGCTTCGCTCGCAATGACGAAAACACGAAGACCACTCTCCTGGTCGCACCGTCCGTTCGCTCAATAGCGGTTGGCGATCGGCAATTCCTCGGCCGGGAACAGCGTGATCACCTGACAGCCCTTGTCGGTGACCACCACCTCCTCCTCGATCCGCGCGGCCGAGAAGCCGTCGGTCGCCGGACAGTAGGTCTCGAGCGCGAACACCATCCCGGTCTTGATCTCCATCGGATTGTCCAGCGAGACCAGCCGCGAGATGATCGGGCGCTCATGCAGCGCGAGCCCGAGGCCGTGGCCGAACTGCAGGCCGAAGGCGGCCATCTCCGAGGGAAAGCCGAACTCCTCGGCCTTAGGCCAGACCTTGGCGACGGTGTCGGTCGAGACGCCCGGCTTGATCAGCGCGATCGCATGATCGAGCCATTCGCGGCACTGCTTGTAGGCGTCGTGCTGCGCCGGCGTGGCGCGGCCGACGTTGAAAGTGCGGTAGTAGCAGGTCCGGTAGCCCTGATAGGACTGCAGGATGTCGAAGAACGCCTGGTCGCCCGGACGCAGGATGCGGTCGGTGAAATTATGCGGATGCGGATTGCAGCGCTCACCGGAGATGGCATTGATCGCCTCGACGTCGTCGGAGCCCATCTCGTAGAGCATCTTGTTGGCAAGCGCGACGATGTCGTTCTCACGCACGCCCGGCTTCAGGTGCTCGTAGATCGAATGATAGACGCCGTCGACCATGGCCGCGGCCTGGTTGAGCAGCATGATCTCGTCGATGTTCTTGATCTCGCGCGCGTCCAGCATGACCTGCTGGCCATCGACCACCTTCATGCCGGCCTTCTGCAGCTCGAAGAACATCGCAGTTTCCGCAAGGTCGACACCGACCGGCATGTCGGCAACACCTGCAGCGCGCAAAAGGCTCATGACCTCCTCGGCATGCGCCTTCATCAGCCCGACCGCGGGCGGCACGGTGCCGCGCATCCCGAGCATGCCGGCGCGGCAGTTCTCCGGCGCCAGCCAGTCGCAGAACAGACGATGGTGGACGGCTGCCGAACCGAAATCCCACACGATCGGCTCGCCGTCGCCGGCCAGCAGCGCGAAACGGCACAGCTTGTCGCGCTCCCATTCGCCGATCTTGGTGCCGGACACGTAGCGAATATTGTTGACGTCGAACAGCAGCAGCGCACCATAGCCCGACGCCTTCAGCGCCGCGCGCGCCCGCGCCAGTCGGTAGCGCCGCAACCTGTCGAAATCGACGCGGCGCTCGAAATCCACCGAGACATGGCCATGCGACGGAATCGCCCGCCCCCAGCGCCAATGCGGATCGAGATGCTCCGGACTGACCAGATGCGGCTTCAACGCGCTGGCTGTCATGTGGACGTTTCCCATTGTGCTGTTGCAATCGATTGCAGAGCCGGATTTATTGCACGCACACAAAATGTGTCAAGGTACCGCGCGATCAAAACGTCGTTGCGCTGCGGCATCGGGGAGCGGGGATGAAACGGACGTCGCCATCGACAAGGAGCCCGCGCGCAACGGCGTCCTCACGCCCGACGATCAAGGACGTCGCCGCGCGCTGCGACGTGCATCCCTCCACGGTGTCGCGCGCGCTCAGCCCGGCCATGAAGCATCTGGTGGCGGGCGATGTCGTGGAGCGGATCCAGGCCGCCGCCAACGCGCTCGGCTATCGGCTGAACATGGCCGCCAAGGGCCTGCGCACCGGGCGCAGCGGCCTGATCGGTGTGCTCGCGCCCGATATCGCCGATCCCGGCTTCCCGCCCGTGCTGTCCGGCATCGCCGATCATCTCAACGCCGAGGGCTATGCGACGATCGTCGTCGACGTCGGCAGCAAGGGCTCGGAGCAGGATCTGGTCGACCGGCTGATTGCCCGCGGCGTCGACGGTCTGGTGCTGGCGACGGTGAGCTTGCGCGACGATGTCGTGAAGCACTGCCTGGACGCGGCGCTACCGGTGGTGCTGGTCAATCGCGTCGATGCCGCCGGACTCCTGCCCTCGGCAGCCAGCGACGATGCCGCCGGCATGCGTCTCGCCGTCCAGCATCTCGTCGCGCTCGGCCACCGCTGCATCGGTCACGTCGCGGGCCCGCAGCACATCTCGACCGGTGCACGGCGCCGCGCCGGCTTCGAGGCCAGCATCAGGGTCGCGGGACTGTCCGCCCGCCATGCGCCGGTCGAAGCCGTCGAAGCCTATACGCGGGCGGCGGGTCGCGAGGCTGCGCTGCGCCTGCTCGCGCGGCGGACGCGTCCGACCGCGATCGTCGCCGCCAATGATCTGCTGGCGCTCGGCGTCTATGACGCGCTCGCCGCGCGCGGCCTGACCTGCCCCGGTGATATCTCCGTGGTCGGCCACAACGACATGCCGTTCGTCGACATGGTCGCGCCGCCGCTGACCACGGTGCGGATCGCCCAGCGCGACATGGGGGAAGCCGCGGCGCGGCTGCTGCTCGACCGCCTTGCCGGGCGCGAGGCAGCGACCGACCACATCGTCCTGGCGCCGGAGCTCATCATCCGCGGCTCGACGATCGCATACCAGCACTGACAGGTCCGCGGGGCATCGCTAAACTGCGCGGCAAAGCAACAACGGGAGGATACGCCGATGACGGAGATGGTCGGTCTGGAGGCGCTCGTCGCATCCATCGCACCGGGGCAATCGATCGCGATCCCGGTCGACCGTGCCGGCGTCTCGATGGCGGCGACGGCGGCCATGATCGAGGCCGGCCTCACCGGACTGCATCTCGTCTGCGTGCCGATATCAGGCCTCCAGGCCGATCTGCTGATCGGCGCCGGCGTGGCCGCGGTGGTGGAAACCAGTGCCGTCTCGCTCGGCGAGGCCGGCGGCGCACCGCGCTTCGTCTCGGCCGTGCGCGACGGCAGCATCCGCCTGCGCGATGCCACCTGCCCTGCGATCCATGCCGGCCTGCTGGCCGGGCAGAAGGGCGTGCCGTTCATGCCGATCGCAGGCATCATCGGCAGCGATCTGCTGCAGGTCCGCCCCGATTGGAAGGTGATCGACAGTCCGGTCGGCGAGCCCGGCAAGGTGGTCGTGGTGCCGGCGATCACGCCCGACGTGGCGCTGTTTCATGCTCCCGAGGCCGACCGCTTCGGCAATGTCCGCATCGGTCGCTACCGCGAGCTGGCGACGATGGCCTATGCGGCGAAGCGCACGCTGGTCACCGTCGAGCGCATCGTCGATCGCGATTTGATGGCAACCGAAGACTCGGCGGCCGGCGTGCTGCCGGCGCTGTATGTCGATGCCATCGCGGTGGCCGCGAACGGGGCCTGGCCGCTGCCGCTGTGGGATGAATACGAGACCGATGGCGCAGAGCTGGCGCGCTACGCCGCGATGGCGCGCACCGACGAGGGCTTTCGCAGCTATCTCTCCGCCTTCCTGACCCGCTGCAAGGAGGTGGCATGACCATGCACGATGAACGCGCGCGCAAGGAGCTGCTGATCACCACCATCGCCGACCTGCTCGATGGCATCCGCCATGTCGCTGTCGGCGCCTCGTCGCCGATCCCGGCGGCCGGCGCGATGCTGCTGCGCGCACGGAACGCGCAAGCGGGCAAGCCGCCGGTCCGCATCTCGATCCTCGGCTCGAGCCGGCACAATTTCTTCACCAATGGTGGCGTCGAGCTGTTCGACTGCGCCGCGCAGGGCCGCGTCGACGCGTTCTTTCTCGGCGGCGGTCAGATCGACGGCAGCGGCAACATCAACCTGGTCGGCACCGGCGACTATCCGCGGATGGATGTGCGCTGGCCGGGCTCGTTCGGCTCGGCCTATCTCTACCATCTCATTCCGCGGGTGATCCTGTTTCGCGAAGAGCATTCGCCGCGCGTGTTGGTGCCGAAGGTGGATTTCGTCAGCGCCGCCGCGACCACGCCGGAGGTGAAGCGGCGCGGCGGCCCGCAGGCGCTGCTGACCAATCTGGCGCTGTTCGATTTCGACCGCGAGCGCGGCAGCTTCCGGCTGCGCTCGGTGCACCCGGGCTACTCCGCCGACGACGTGCGCGATCGCACCGGATTCGATTATACGGTGCCGGAGATCGTGCCGCCCACGCCCGCGCCGGACCGGGCGACGGTCGAGCTGATCCGCGGCCGGATCCTCGACGAGCTCGCCGAATGCTATCCGGAATTCGCGCGCGCGATGGCTGCAGCGGCTTAGCTAGCGATCCAGGCTACGCCTGTTCATGCTGGTGCCGACGCCAAAATTGGATCGCCAATTGGATGGATAGGCCACCGCGCGCCGCGGGGCGGGCATTTTGAACTCGGCAAATCCGCCAAGGCTCAAATGGACGAACGAGTAAGAAAACTCAGGCCCATCGCCATTCCGCTGAGCTATGCTGCGACCGGAACGGTTTGCCGCCACTGGTAGCGGCGGGTCTGGCGCACGCGCCGTCCACGATGCCCGGGGGGCCAAAGCCGCCCGTCGACTCGGTCGGCATCATGCGATGCCGCGCCGGTGAAACCGGCGCACGGGCAAGCCGCGCGCCGCCTTCAGCGTTGATCAGTTTCACTGTTGATCAGTGACGTGCCGCCGCAGCACCGGCATAGACACCGGCAATGAAGGCCGCCGCCGCTCCGGCAACGGGCGCCAGCGCCGGAACGAACTTCGCGCCTGCCGCAGTATCGATGATCTGCTGCAGCGCATTGCCGTCCTTGGCCTGGGCGGACTCCTGGTAGATGCGCGTTGCGGCTGCTTCGATCTCGGCGAAGGTCGCCGTGCAGATCACCTTGTCGATGCCCTGATACGATACAGGTCCGGCTTTGCTGTCGTGAAGGTATTGATGCGTGAGTTGCAGGCCACCGCCGATGATCGCTCCTGCGGCTGCAGCGCCGAGCGCCAGCACGGCGGGCGCGATCTTCGGCCCGAATTCCTTCGCGCCCGCTGCTCCTGCTTCAGCGAACGCCAGAGCCGGCATGTGCAGCCAGGACACGGGAATGTTCGCCAGCGCGGCTCTGACGTCTTCATTTGCATTCATGGGATACTCTCCTCGGTTGGGTTTGATTGGACCAGACGACTTTCGCCAGCGCCTTCCCGCGGCCGCAGGTACCGACGAACGACTCCGCTCAACCTGCGGAGGCGCCCTTCGGTCAGGCGGGCGCCGCGATACGGCGCAGGATTTGTTCGATCTCGTTGTGGTGGTGCATGACGCGTTGCACGACCCGCACGTGATCATCGGCACTGTTCGTTGCGTCCGCGCCTGCGTGGCAATGCGGGCATTCCGGCTCTCCCTGATAGAAGAAGTGCTTGCAGGACTCGCAGAGCAGCAGCTGGTCCAGCCTCGCCGCCGCGTCAGGCGCGAGATCCTGGAACTCGTCGCTCGCGTACACTTCCTGGCCGTATCGGCGGCCGTGGGCGTCCTCGATCATGATGTCGAAGCAGCCATGGTCGAACGGCTGTCGTCCCGATGGCCTCGTCCGCTGCACGATCACCTCGCGCCAGCCGCGTTCGGCCAGCCGCAATACCCGGTAGTGGCAGAACGGATTGTTGCCAGGCCGTCCCGACAGCACGTGCGTGGTCCAACTGCACCCGGCGCGGCACATCGGACCGTAGTAGCATTTGGCGCAGAACCCCCAGCGGCGCCCGCGGCTCTCGTCGAGATCGCGCATGAAACGCAGTTCGGCGCTGTCGTTCCAGATGTCGGTAAATGATCGATCGCGGATATTGCCGCCGACATAGGCGGCCGTGGGGAGCGACGGGCAGCCCTTGATGGCGCCGTCAGCCTCGATTCCCAGGCCAGCCCGTCCGGCCTGGCAGCCGCCGTAGTATTCGAATCGTCCGGAGGTACTGCGCCAAGCCGCTTCGTATGGGCCAAAATACCCGATGTTGTTACCGGGCATAAGCTGCAGGCCGCGATCGAGGCCCTCTTCGAACAGTGCAAACAGCTCCGGCATCAGCGCAGCGAGATCGAAGGGCTGCAGCAGCAAGGATGGAGCATCGGCCGCATTGCCCATGGGCACGGTGAGCTGAATCTGCCAGGCGGAGGCCCCGGCGTCGATGATCGTATCGAAAATGTCGCGCAGGCCGCCCAGGGTAAGACGATTGACCTGCGAGTTGGCGGTCGCCATCAGCCCATGCTTTCGCGCGTTCCGGATCGCGGCCACCGCTTGGCCGTGGCTGCCCTTGATACCGCGGAGCCGATCATGTGTAGCGGCCGGGCCGTCGATGGAAACGCCGACGGTCTTGAGTCCGGCGCGCGCGGCTGCTTCGATCTTCGCTTCCGTGAGTGCCCGGGCGCCGGTCTGCAGGCCGCAGACAATGCCGTTGCGAGTGATCTCCTCGACGAGGACCAGCCAATCGGGGCGGAGGTAAGCTTCGCCGCCGATCAGAACGATCTCCTTGGTGCCAGCGCGCGCAAGTTCGCCAATCAGAGCGATGCATTCCGCGGTGGTCAGCTCGTCATTGCGAGGTGCGCCGGCCCGGGACCCGCAATGGCTGCACTTCAGGTTGCAGAGGAGCGTGATCTCCCAGACCACATAGCGCGGTTGAGCGGTAGGCAAGCCGCCGGAAGGGATTGATCGGACCGGCATCTCGGTATCGGCGTGGGGTACACGAGAGAACATGAAATTTGCCGCGACATCGTTGACGATTGGTATCGTAAAATACTAACCTTAGATTGTATAGAGGACGAGGGAGGCGAATTTGGCGAAGGAAGGCGTTCCAGGCGGAGTGGTGCCTCTGTACGGCCTTGCGATCGGCAATGCGCTCGCAAGTGGCGGTATCACTCTGGACGAGTTGGTCACATTGCGCTCGCACGCGAAGGCGATCGTCGACGCTCAAGGCGATCTGGTTTCTGCGGTGAACGCGCTCGACGAGGAAATCGTCAAGCGCGGCGGACAGGCGGCCGCCAAGGGCGCGGCGCCTGCCGAGGTCGTGCCATCCGAACGCTTCACCGTGCAGATCACCGGCCTTCCGATCGAGCCACAGGCGAGACAGAGCATCGAGCAGGCCGTCAATAATGCGGTGAAGGCTGCCATTGCCGCTCACGATAGCGGCGGCGACCTGAAGATCACGGCGTTGTCTCAAATCCAATCGTTCGGGGGAACGCACGGCGGCGCCACTGCGGGTCTGATCGCCACGATCGATCTTCAGTCAGCGCCTTGAAGGTCTGGAGGAGGACATCATGACCGAGAAGAGTACAGCTGGCGGAATCGCATCCTTCGCCGGTGGAGCAATCATGGTCTATGGCGTTGCCATTGGCAACGCGTTGGCGGCGGCCATCAAAGGGCCCGCATCCATCGACGATCTGGTGTCGTTGCGCGACCATGCGCGCCAGATCGTCGGCGTCCAGGGTGATCTTGTCGCTGCGCTGGCCGCTTTGGACGCTGAGATTGCGAAGCGTGGAGGCGCCAAGGCGGCGCCGGCGCCGGAGATGGAGCGCTTCGTCGCTCAGATCGATGGCGGTCCGCTCTCCGGCCAGTTGAAGTCTGAGATCGAGCAAGCCATTCAGAAGGCGGTGACGGCTGAAATCGCAAAGCTCGATACGCGCGGCGACATGGTTGCGACGCCGCTGTCGCAGATCAAGGCGTTCGGAGCGGGACCTGGCTCCCACATTTACGGAGCTGTCTATCGACCGAAGCTGGATAATCCCTGAGTGCGGTCGAATGCCCGGCACACGTTCGGATCACGGCGATGTCCAGACCAAGCAAGCCGGGCGAGGCGAGAGCTAATCGAGAGGCGTTCAGGCGATGTCCGATGCAGCATCCGTGAAGCCGAAGTCGGTGCCGATGTGCCCGAGTTCGCGCTGCGCCGACGGCAACACGCTGCTCGGCATCGTCAATGCCGAGGGCCGGATCGATTTCATTCCCGAGCGCTTCGAGGTCGACGCCGCCTTCGTCGCGATCGCCCGGCAGGGACGTCCGCCGGAACAGCGCTTCCGCTTCTCGTCGCCGTGCCTCGCGCGCGGCTGCGGAAAGTGGGACGGTAAGCGCTGTGGCGTCGCCAAGATCCTGAACGAGCACGGGCTGGAGCTCTTGCCGAATGAGCGGACCGTGGCGCTGCCGCGGTGTTCGATCCGCGCGAACTGCCGTTGGCACGGCGACTACGGCGATGCGATCTGCGCGGTCTGCGCCTGGGTGGTCACGGAAAGCGGCAATCGGCTCGAACCGCCGGCTTGATGTTTGCGAGCCGAGACATCAGGGGGACGGAAATGGCCAAGGGCATTTCGCTGCATATCGGTCTCAATCGGCTGGATCCGAAGCACTATGCTGGGTGGGACGGCAAGCTGAACGCCTGTGAGAATGATGCGCGCGCAATGGAGGCGATTGCGAAGACGGCGGGCTATCGGACCGGCATTCTGCTCAGCGAGCAGGCCACGCGCGGCGCCGTGACCGACATGCTGACGATGGCCGCCCGCGACTTGAACAGCGGAGACATTCTGCTGCTGACCTATTCGGGCCACGGCAGCCAGGTTCCGGACCTCGATGGTGACGAGATCGACGCACTCGATGAGACCTGGTGCCTCTATGACGGACAGATGATCGATGATGAACTCTATCGCGTGTACGGCGCGATCTCCGATGGTGTTCGTGTTCTGATTCTCTCCGATTCCTGCCATAGCGGCACTGTGGCCAAGGTGAGCTACTACGAGATGGCGCAGGCCGCCGGCTTCGCCGGGAATTTGGATATCGCCGTGGCCGGCAGGGCCGCGACGAAAGGGATCAGCTATGCGCCCAAGTTCTTGCCGCAGGATATCGCCCTTCGTACTTATGAGCAGAACCGCGCATTTTATGAAGCCATCGGCCGGGCCGCAAAGGGCGCGCCGGGTGCGAAGTCGAGCGATGTCGCCAAGGCCAGCATCCGTCTGATCTCGGGCTGCCAGGACAATCAGGTGTCATTCGATGGCGCCATCAACAGCGTCTTCACCGCGGCGCTGCTGCTGGTCTGGGCGAACGGTCAATTCAAGGGCAACTACAACGATTTCCACCTTCAGATTCAGCGCAAGATGCTGCCGACGCAATCGCCGAACCATTACAGGACCGGCAAGGAAGATCGTGAGTACGACAGCCAGCGCCCGTTCACGATCTAGCTAGATCACCGCCGTGATCCGCGCGTGATCACCTGCCCCGCACGCGCCTTCTGGTGCGTGCCCTGCCACCAGGTCAGCGCGCCATTGACGATGACGGCCTCGATGCCGGCGGCCGGCACGCAGGGGGCATCATAGGTCGCGCTGTCCCGGACGCTGGCGGCATCGAAGATCGTGATGTCGGCATGGTTGCCGACCGCGATCGTGCCGCGTCCCTCGACGCCGAAATTCCGCGCGGTCAGCCCGCTCATCTTCCACACCGCGGTCTCCAGCGAGAACAGCTCGAGCTCGCGGCAGTAGTAGCCGAGCACGCGCGGGAACGTGCCCCAGAGCCGCGGATGCGGACGCTCGCCGAACGGCAGCCCGTCGGAGCCGATCATGGTCGGCTCGAAGGCGAGGATGGTCTGCACGTCGGCCTCGTCCATCGCGAAGTAGATCGCCGACGCCGGCTGCAGCCGCTTGGCGGCTTCGAGCCGGTCGACGCCCCAGCCCGCGGCGATGTCGGCGAGATCCCGACCCGCCATTTCCGGATGGGGTCCGGAGGCCGCGACGACGACCTTGACCTGCAGCTTGGCCGGGTCGGTGTGCAGCATGGTCGACGAGGCGTTGTAGGGATAGCAGTCGAGTGCGACGCATTGGCAGCTCATCGCCTTCGTGATCAGCGGCAGCGTCTCCCTGGTGCGGCCGAAATTCGCTGGCCCCACCACCTTGTGATGCGAGATCACGACCTGGACGTCGAGCGCCTTGCCGATGGCAAAGCTCTCCTCCAGCGACTGGATCACCTCGTTCGCCTCGTTGCGCATATGCGTGGCATAGACGCCGCCGCTGCCTGTGAGCGGACGGCACACCTCGATGATCTCCTCGGTCGGCGCCGCCTCCGCCGGCGGATAGAACGTCCCGGTCGAGACGCCGATGGCGCCGGCGTCGAGCGCCTCCTGCACATGCGCGCGCATCTCGGCGATCTCCACGTCCGTCGCGGCCCGGCCGAGGTCGCTCACGACCGACGCACGCAGCGCGGTGTGGCCGACCATGGGCGCCACGTTGACCGCCGCGGGCGCCGTGCGCAGCGCGGCGACGTAGTCGGCGAACGCGGCATACTCGACCACCTGTCCCTCGCTCGGCGATAGCAAGCCGAGCGGCATCGGCCGCGGCGAGCCCGGCTTCAGCGGCGCGATGCTGACGCCGCAATTGCCGGTCACGACGGAGGTCACGCCCTGCGAGACCTTGCAGGTCATGTCGGGATCGACCAGCACGGCGCTGTCGTCATGGGTGTGGGAGTCGATGAAGCCCGGAGCAACGATGAGGCCGGTGGCGTCGATCTCCCGCCTGGCTCGCCGGCCGTCAAGCCCGCCGATGGCGACGATGCGGCCGTCCTTGATGCCGACATCCGCCTCGAAGCGTGGCGCACGCGTGCCGTCGATGACGGTGCCGCCGCGGATGATCAGGTCGAAGGACTCGGACGAAGGCTGGTTGTCGGTCATGAAATCTCACGCGGAATTGTAGGAAGCCGGGAGACTATCCGCGAGCCGCACCGATGCGTCCAGAGCGATGCGCATGTGATCCGAGCCGGGCTGGACTGCATTGGAGGCGCGACGCGCGTCCGCCGTCGCCTTTCGTCCTGGCCACCCGGGACACACGATAGTGATAGGGACTCTGGCCAGGATTGATACGCCTCAACGGCGCGCGACCTCTCTGGCGCCATCCATCCTCCGGGAAGCAACCTGCGGAGGTACGTCATGAAAGCCCTGGTCTATCATGGTCCCGGCCAGAAATCTCTCGACGAGCGCCCGAAGCCGACCATCATCGAGCCTGGCGATGCGGTGGTCAAAATCCTGAAGACGACGATCTGCGGCACCGACCTTCACATTCTCAAGGGTGACGTGCCGACATGTACACCGGGCCGCATTCTCGGCCACGAGGGCGTCGGCGTGGTCGACGCGGTTGGCAGCGCCGTGCGCGCGTTCAAGCCGGGCGACCACGTCATCATCTCCTGCATCTCGGCCTGCGGAACCTGCGACTATTGCCGGCGCGGCATGTATTCGCATTGCCGCCATGGCGGCTGGATCCTCGGCAACAAGATCGACGGCACGCAGGCCGAGTATGTTCGCACGCCTCACGCCGACACCAGCCTCTACCACGTGCCTCCTGGGACTGAGGAGGATGCGCTGGTGATGTTGAGCGACATCCTGCCGACCGGTTTCGAATGCGGCGTGCTCAACGGCAAGGTCGAGCCGGGATCGGCGGTGGCGATCGTCGGCGCCGGCCCGATCGGATTGGCGGCGCTGCTGACGGCACAGTTCTATTCGCCGGCCGAGATCATCATGATCGACCTCGACGACAACCGGCTCGAGGTCGCCACCCGCTTCGGCGCCACCAGCGTCGTCAACAACGCCGACGGCAAGGCCGTCGAGAAGGTCCTGGCGCTGACGAATGGCCGCGGCGTCGACACCGCGATCGAGGCAGTCGGCATGCCCGCCACGTTCGTGACCTGCGAGGACATCATCGCCCCCGGCGGCACCATTGCCAATGTCGGCGTGCATGGGGTCAAGGCCGACCTGCATCTGGAGAAGCTGTGGGACCGCAACATCGCGATCACGACGCGGCTGGTCGATACGGTGACGACGCCGATGCTGCTGAAGACGGTGCAGTCGCGCAAGCTCGAACCGAAGCGGCTGATCACCCATCGCTTCAGGCTTGATCAGATCCTCGATGCCTACGAGACGTTCGGCGCCGCGGCCAAGACCCATGCGTTGAAGGTTCTCATCGAGGCATAGGCCTCCCGACCCGTACGCCGCGGCGCTCAGCCTGCCGGACGCCGCTGCGCGACGATCTGCCGGTAGAGTTCGGCGTAACGGCCGGCGCGGTGGCGCCAGGAGACGTCGGTCAGCATCGCATTGAGCTGCATGCGGGTCCAGTTCGAGGCGTTGCTGCGCGCGGCGTAGAAGGCCGCCGCGGCGCGGCGCAGGGTCTGATCGAGCGCCTCCGCTGTCACGGACGCGCACTTGAACCCGGTTGCGGCGACGCCTGCCTCGGTCTCGTCAATGACGGTGTCGGCGAGACCGCCCACCGCAGTGACGATCGGCAGCGCGCCGTAGCGCAGGGCGCAGAGCTGCGTCAGCCCGCACGGCTCGAACCGCGACGGCACGACCAGCGCATCGCAGCCGGCCTGGATGAGATGCGCCAAGCCCTCGTCGTAGCCGATGACGACGCCGATCTTTCCGGGATCGTTCGCGGCCGCGGCACGGAACGCGTCGCGCAGCTCGGCCTCGCCGTCGCCGAGCAGCGCCAGCTGGATGCCGCTACTGGTCAAGGTCGGCAGGCAGGACAGCAGCAGGTCGAGCCCCTTCTGCGAGGTCAACCGGCTGACGACGCCGAGCAGGAACGTCTCCGGCGCCACCTGCAGGCCCATGCGCGTCTGCAGCGCGGCCTTGTTGGGCGCCCGCGCCTCGATCCGGTCGATGCCGAAATGCGAGGCGATCGCCGGATCGCTGCCGGGATCCCACACCGCCGTGTCGATGCCGTTGAGGATGCCGACGAGGTCCGACGCACGCTGACGCAGCAGGCCGCCGAGGCCCATGCCCTGCTCGTCGCTCTGGATTTCCCGCGCATAGGTCGGCGACACCGTCGTGATCTTGTCGGCGAACTGCAGACCCGCCTTGAGGAAGCTGATGTCGCCGTAATATTCGAGGCCGTAGATCGAGAAGGATTCCGGCGGCAGGCCGAGCGGCGGCAGGAAGTGGCGCGGAAAGCGGCCCTGGAACGCCAGATTGTGCACGGTCACGACCGTGCCGGGATGCGGCCGGTGGCTGTACAGCAGATAGGCCGGCACCAGCCCAGCCTGCCAGTCGTGGCCGTGGACGACATCGGGCACGAAGGCCGGCACCGCGCCGAGCCCGATATAGGACGCCGCGCGGGCCAGTGCCGCGAAGCGGAACGCATTGTCCGGCCAGTCCTTGCCGTCGGGCCCCAGATACGGGTTGCCCTCGCGGTCGTAGAGATGCGGCGCGTCGAGCACGAACAGGTCGAGCGCGCCATGGCTGCCGCCGAGCAGCCTGGCGTTGCCGCCAAAGAAGTTCGGCAGCGAGCTGATCTCGCTGGCCTGCTCCAGCGCCTTCATGACCGCGGGATAGCCGGGAATCAGCGTGCGGACCTCGACGTCCTCCGCCAGCAGCGCCCACGGCAGGGCGCCGACGACATCGGCGAGGCCGCCCGTCTTGACGATGGGATAGACCTCGGAGGCAACCGACAGAACGCGCAGTGGCGTCATGAATTGAGCCCGTCGATCATCGGCTGGGTAATCAAGGTCACGCCGTTCTCCGTGGTCCTGAACCGCTTGGCGTCGAACTCCGGATCCTCGCCGACCACGAGCCCCTCCGGAATCTGCACGCCGCGATCGACGACCACGTTGGTCAGGCGCGCATGGCGCGCGACGTTGACGTAGGGCAGCAGCACCGCGTTCTGCAGCTTGGCGTAGGAATGCAGATGCGCTCCCGTGAACAGCAGCGAGCGCTGCACCTGGGCGCCGGAGACGATGCAGCCCCCGGACACCAGCGAGCAGGTCGCCTCGCCGCGGCGGCCGTCCGTGTCGTGAACGAACTTGGCCGGCGGCGTGATCTCAGAATAGGTCCAGAGCGGCCAGGAGCGATCGTAGAGATCGAGCTCGGGCACGACGTCCGTCAGATCCAGATTGGCCGCCCAATAGGCGTCCACCGTTCCGACGTCGCGCCAGTAGCTGCCCTGATCGTGGGCGGCGCGGACACAGGAGCGCGAGAACTGGTGCGCCACGGCGCGGCCGTTTCTGACGATGTAGGGAATGATGTCGCGACCGAAATCATGGTTGGAATTCGGGTCCGCTGCGTCGCGCTTCAGCTCCTCGAACAGGAATTTGGCGTCGAACACGTAGATGCCCATGCTCGCGAGCGACTTGTCGGGCTTGCCCGGCATCGGCGGCGGATCGGCCGGCTTCTCGATGAAGTCGCGGATCGTGTCGTCCTCATTGATGTGCATGACGCCGAAGCCTGAGGATTCCTCGCGCGGCATCTCCAGGCAGCCGACGGTGACGTCGGCGCGCTGGTCGACATGCTGCTGCAGCATCAGCTCGTAGTCCATCTTGTAGATGTGGTCGCCGGCCAGCACGACGATGTATTTCGTGTTGTAGGTCTCGAGAATGTCGATGTTCTGGTACACGGCGTCGGCCGTGCCGACGTACCACATCGTCTCGGAGACGCGCTGGCTCGCCGGCAGGATGTCGAAGCTCTCGTTGCGCTCGGGGCGGAAGAAGTTCCAGCCCATCTGCAGATGCCGGATCAGGCTGTGCGCCTTGTACTGTGTCGCCACGGCGATGCGCCGGATGCCGGAATTGACGGCGTTCGACAGCGCGAAATCGATGATGCGCGACTTGCCGCCGAAATAGACGGCGGGCTTGGCGCGCCGGTCGGTCAGCTCCAGCAGCCGGCTGCCGCGTCCGCCAGCCAACACGAAGGCCAGCGCGTGACGGGACAGCGGCTCGGTCCGTGCGGCGGGTGCCATGGTTCTCCTCCCTGCAACTCTTTGTCGCGTCAAGATTTCCGCGGCCCGGGCAGAGGAGTCTCGCGATCGCGCTTCCTCGTCCGGTACTCACATATGACGGGGGAACAGCCAACCAGTTCCCAATGACGAGTGCAATGGGGAGCTTCAGCCCAGGCGATCCCAGGTTGCAGCCACGTCGTCCCAGCGCGGCGGGTCGGCGCCCTCGCGGGTGCAGGTGACGGCCGCACAGGCTGCGGCAAAGGCGAGCGCCTTGCGCATTTCGGTCTGGCTCAATCCTCTCAGGGCCTCCCGGTCGATGCGGCCGAGCTTGCGCAGCGCGAACAACAGCCCCGCCTGGAAGGAGTCGCCGGCGCCGATCGTATCGACCACCTCGATCGCGGGGACCGCAACCTCGACCGCGCCGGCCTGCGCATGCCAGCCGAGCGCCCCCTTGGGACCCCGCGTGACGACGACCAGGCTGGTGCCGCGCGCCAGCAGCGCGCCCGCCCACGCAGCGTAGTCGTCGTGGCCATGCAGATAGTCGAAATCGACATCCGACATCTTGATCAGGTCGGCGCTCGCGGCGAACCCATCCATGTCAGCGCGATAGCCGGCCTTATCAGTCACCAGATTCGGACGGCAGTTCGGGTCGAAGGAGATCGTCACCGCGCCCTGCGTGGCGGCGATCAGTGCACGGGTCTCCGCGGCACCGAGATCGTGGATCAGCGTGGTCGATCCGACATGGATGGCGTCGATGTCTGCAAAGGCAATACTGCCCGGCCGGAACGTCCACTTCCGCGCGGCGGTCTCGGCGTCGTAGAAGGCATACTGCGCCTCGCTGCCGACATGGCGCACGAAAGCGAGCGTGGTCTGGTCCGGGCTGCGCGTGGCGTAGCCGAGGTCGACGTTCGAGCCTTGGGCATGCGCCGCGATCATGGTGCCGAACAGATCGGTCGAGATGCCACCGACGAAGCCCGTGGGCGCGCCGAGCCGCGCCACGCCGACGGCGACGTTCAGGCAGGAGCCGCCGACCACTGGCCGCAAGGCATCGCGCCCGTCGGCCAATCTGGCCGGGACGAAATCGATCAGCGCGTCGCCGCAGCTCAGGATCATCAGCGTGCCTCCTCATCGACACCATGCATCACGGAACGGCTCTCGCGATCAAGCGTCCGCAGCATGCCGTGGATGCGCCGCTTGCGGCGATGGAAGGCCGCGATGTTCGGATCGGTCGGGTCGCTGAGACGCCCGAGCGAGGACATCGAGGCCATCGTATCGCCGATCGAGCGGAAAGCGCCGCTGGCGACCGCGCCGAGCATGGCCGCACCGAGCAGCACCGGCTCCTGGGTGCCCGGCAGCGCCACCGCCATCCCGGTCGTATCTGCCATGATCTGGCGTACCAGCGGGCTGCGTGAGGCGCCACCCGCCATGACCAGCGTCCGGCTGGTAACACCGTTGACGGCGAAGGCATCGATGACGTCGGCAAGGCCGTAGGCGAGCCCGCACAACCCGGCCATGAACAGCCGCTCCATCGCGGAGACGTCGGCATCGAGATCGAGGCCGGCAATGACGGCGCGCGAGTCCGGATCGGCATAGGGCGAGCGGTTGCCGAGAAATTCCGGGAGAATGTGAAGATCACGCGCCAGCAGCGCCGCGCTGCCGGCATTCGGCACCCGCGCCATGATCCGTTTTTCGAGCAGGGTGATCAGGTCGAGCCCTTCCGCGCGCGCCGCAGCGGTCGCCTCGGCCGCGGCCGGGTGCGAGCGCAGCAGATGATCGATCGCCGCCCCCGCGGCAGACTGGCCACCCTCGTTGAGCCAGAACCCAGGCACCATGCCCTGATAATACGGTCCCCACACGCCGGACACGAAGGACGGCACCCGCGTCGTCGCCATGATGCAGGCCGAAGTCCCCATGATGTAGGCGAGCCGGTCGCAGACATCGACCTCCCCGCCGTCAGCCGCGCGGCCACCGATGGCGCCGATGCCGCCGGCATGGGCATCGATCAGCGCGGCTCCGACCGGCGTACCCGCGACGAGCCCGAGTTGTTCGGCCGCGTCCTGCGACAGCCCACGGCCGAGCGGCGTACCGGGCGCGACGATCTCGGTGCCGATCCGCGCGTAATCCTCGCGGACGAAATCCTCCAGCCCGATACGGCGAAAGAAGGCCGCGCTCCAGCGCGTCTCGTGCGCCAGATAATTCCATTTGCAGGTGACGGTGCACATCGAGCGCGCCAGAGAGCCTGACGCACGCCAGGTGAGGAAGTCGGCGAGATCGAAGAAATGGCCGGCCGCATCGAAACTCTTGCGCAGATGCCGCTTCAGCCACAGCAGCTTCGGCATCTCCATCTCCGGCGAGATCGAGCCGCCGACATAGCGCAGCACCTCGTCTTGGGTCGCATTGATGTCGCGGGCCTCGGCCAGAGCGCGATGATCCATCCACACGATGACATTGCGGCCGGCGTCGCCGGAGCCGCTGACGGTGACCGGCGCGCCCTGGCGGTCCAGCACCACCAGCGAGCAGGTGGCATCGAAGCCGATCCCCTTGATCAGCTCCGGCGCGATCGCGGCTTCCGCTAGCGCGGCTTTGACCGACGCGCAGCACGCACGCCAGATGTCGTCGGACGACTGCTCGACGACATCGCCGGCCTCGTGCCAAGTCTGGATCGGATGCCGCGCCGCGGCAAGCAGCCGGCCGTTGCCGTCAAAAATCCCGGCGCGCGTGCTGGTTGTGCCGACATCGACACCGATGAACGCCTGCCGCATGTTTCGCTCCCGTCAATTTTGACGCGAGCTTACCAGCAAGTGTAGCCGCCATCGACAACGACGACGCTGCCGGTCATCAAACTTGCGGCTTCCGAGGCCAGGAACAGCACCACCGAGGCGATCTCCTCGACCTGCCCCATCCGTGCCATCGGGGTTCCACCGATCCAGGCGTCGTACATCCGCGGATTGCTCTTCACGAAGGCGTTCAGCGGAGTCTCGATATAGGTCGGCGCGACCGCGTTGACGCGGATGCCCCGCGCGCCCCATTCGGCCGCCAGCGACTTGGTCAGATGGTGCACCGCAGCCTTGGACGCGTTGTAGAAGCACTGCTCCTGCGGCTTGTTGACGATGAAGCCGGACATCGAGCCGATGTTGACGATGGCGCCACTGTTGGCCGCCAGCATGTGCTTGCCGAAGGCGCGGCAGCACCAGAAGGTGCCGTTGAGATTGACGTCCAGCACGTTCAGCCAGTGCTCGTCGGTGACGGTCTCGGCCGGCGTCTCGCTGCGCGCGATGCCGGCATTGTTGACGAGGATGTCGATGCCGCCGTAGCGCGCGACCAGATCGTCGGCCACCTCGTTGACCTGAGCCGAGTTGGTGACGTCCATCAGCGCGGTCTCGGTGTCATAGCCCTTGGCCTTCATCGCCGCCTGCCCGTCCGCCGCCGCCTTGGCGTCGCGATCGGCGATCACGACATGCGCGCCCGCCTCCGCCAGCGCCTCGACGCAAGCCAGGCCAATGCCCTGCCCGCCGCCGGTGACCAACGCGGTCTTGCCGTTCAGTTTGAATTTTTCGAGGTACATCGTCGTGGTCCGTTGTTGTCGTTGACGCCCGAAGGGGACGTCACCTCTCATGCGAAGATCGAATTGCCGCTCTCGTCGAAGCGGTAGATGCGGCTGGGCTCGGGCCGCAGCGTCACAGTGTCGCCGGCACTGAGTCGTTTCTCGCCGACGACGCGCACGGTGAGCGTCCCGAGCGCGCCGGCATCGACGTAGAGAAAGGTGTCGCTGCCGAGATGCTCGGCGATCACCACCTTGCCGGGCCAGCCCTCGCCGCCGTCGTCGACGACCGCGACATGCTCGGGCCGCACGCCGATCGTGGTCGCATGGTGTTTGTCCGCTTCCGCGCCGGTGATGAGGTTCATCTTCGGCGAGCCGATGAAGCTGGCGACGAACAGATTGGCGGGGCGCTGATAGAGCTCGATCGGCGAGCCATATTGCTCGATGCGGCCGGCGTTCAGCACCACGATCTTGTCGGCCATGGTCATGGCCTCGACCTGGTCGTGCGTCACGTAGATCGCGGTGGTGCCGAGCTGCTTCTGCAGCCGCGTCACCTCGAGCCGCATCTGCACGCGCAGCGCGGCATCGAGATTGGACAGCGGTTCGTCGAACAGGAACGCTTTGGGCTCGCGCACGATGGCGCGGCCGATCGCGACGCGCTGGCGCTGGCCGCCGGACAGCTCGCGCGGCTTTCGATCGAGATAGGGCGTGAGGTTCAAGGTGGCCGCGGCCGCCTCGACCTTCTGGTTGATCTCGGCCTTGGGCAGCCCGGCCATCTTCAGGCCGAAGGCGATGTTGCCGCGCACGCTCATATGCGGATACAGCGCGTAGGACTGGAACACCATCGACAGGCCGCGCTTGGCCGGCGGCACATTGACGACATTGTTGCCGTCGATCAGGATCCGTCCGCCGGAGACGTCCTCGAGCCCCGCGATCAGCCGCAGCAGCGTGGTCTTGCCGCAACCGGAGGGGCCGACGAACACCACGAAGGCGCCGTCGGGAATGTCGAGATCGGCGCCCTTGATGATGTGGACCGGCCCGAACGATTTCTGCACACCTTCCAGCGTGATCCGTCCCATGGTCAGCCCTTTCGTTACTTCACTGCGCCGAAGGTCAGCCCGCGCACGAGCTGCTTCTGGCTGAACCAGCCGATGATCAGGATCGGCGCGATCGCGAGCGTGGACGCCGCCGACAGCCGCGCCCAGAACAGGCCTTCCGGGCTCGAATAGGACGCGATGAAGGTCGTCAGCGGCGCCGCATTCAAGGTCGACAGGTTCAAGGTCCAGAACGCCTCGTTCCAGGCCAGGATCAGGTTCAGGAGAAGGGTCGAGGCCAGCCCCGGGATCGCCATCGGCGTCAGGACGTAGATCAGCTCGCGCCCGATCGTGGCGCCGTCCATCCGCGCTGCCTCGAGGATGTCCTTCGGGATCTCCTTGAAGTAGGTGAACAGCATCCAGATCACGATCGGCAAATTGCCGAGGCACAGGATGAAGACCAGCCCGGTGCGGGTGTCGAGCAGACCGAAATTCTTGTAGATGAGATAGATCGGCACGAGCACGCCGACCGGAGGCATCATCTTGGTCGAGAGCATCCAGAGCAGGATGTCCTTGGTGCGCTTGGTCGGCGCAAACGCCATCGACCACGCCGCAGGGATCGCGATCAGCATCGCGATCAGGGTCGAACCGCCGGCGATGATCAGCGAGTTCAGCGCGTGGTGCAGATAGTCGCTGCGCTCCTGCACGGTGACGTAGTTCTCGGTGGTCCAGTGGAAGAACAGGAACGACGGCGGCGTCGCGAACGCCTCCAGCTCGGTCTTGAAGCTCGCCAGCACCATCCACAGGATCGGGAAGAAGATCACGAAGCCGGCCAGCCACGCGGCCACGGTCGAGATCGCGACATGACGTCCGGTGACCTTGCGCGCCATGGTCAGGCCTCCAGATTGCGGCCGACGATGCGGACCAGGAAGAAGGCGACGATGTTGGCGATGACCACCGCGACGAGGCCGCCGGCCGAGGCGGTGCCGACGTCGAACTGGATCAGCGCCTGGGAATAGACCAGGAAGGCGATGTTGGTGGTCTGCAACCCCGGCCCGCCGCCGGTGGTGACGAAGATCTCGGCGAACACCGTGAGCAGGAAGATGGTCTCGATCAGGATCACCACCGTGATCGGGCGCGCCAGATGCGGCACGGTCAGATAGATGAAGCGCGACACCGCGCCGGCGCCATCCATTTCGGCGGCCTCCTTCTGCTCCTCGTCGAGCGACTGCAGCGCGGTCAGCAGGATCAGGGTCGCGAACGGCAGCCACTGCCAGGCGACGATGAAGATGACCGCGAGCAGCGGCGCGTCGGTGAACCAGTCGATCGGCGTCAGCCCCAGCGAGGTCGCGATCCAGGCGAACAGGCCGGACACCGGGTGCATCAGCAGGTTCTTCCAGACCAGCGCGCTGACCGTCGGCATCACGAAGAACGGCGCGATCACCATCAGACGGATGATGTTGCGGCCGATCACGGGCTGGTCGAGCAGGATCGCGAGGGGAATGCCGAGACCGATGGTCAGCAGCAGCACCGAACCGACCAGCACCAGCGTATTCTGCAGCGAGGCGAGGAAGGCGGGATCGGTGAGGAAGTAGGTGAAGTTCTCGAAGCCGACGAAGCTCTCCGAGCCGGGATCGAGCAGGCTGTAATGCAGGGTCGAGAAATAGATCGTCAGCGCCAGCGGCACGATCATCCAGATGAACAGCAGGATGACCGCTGGCGACATCAGCGCGCGGGCGAGGAGTTGCGTCTGTCTGGTGGCCATTGCCGCTGTCCATTTGCTCGATGAACACTGCCGTCATTGCGAGCGAAGCGAAGCAATCCACAATCACGGGGGGACTCTGGATTGCTTCGTCGCCTTCGGCTCCTCGCAATGACCACGCCGCCGTGAGAATAAAGCCTCGGGCTCGGTGCACCTCGCCCCGCCCGCGGGGAGAGGTCGGATTGCATCGGCAGATGCAATCCGGGTGAGGGGGACTCTCCGCGAGCGCGGTATTCGTGGAGAGTCCCCCTCACCCCAACCCTCTCCCCGCAAGCGGGGAGAGGGAGCGCACCGTCGTCCGGGCGAGAGCTCGAACAACGTTGGAGAGAAAATGCGGCCATCCCTGTGGGGAGGGATGGCCGCCAGTGATCAGCTCGGGAGGAGTTTCGTGTCGAGCTGATAACTTTGCGCGCCTATTTGATGTAGCCGGCGCGCTTCATCTCGCGTTCGGTGGAGGACTGTGCCGCCGCGAGCGCCGCATCGACGGTCATCGAGCCGGCCAGCGCGGCGGAGAACTGCTGCCCCACCGCGGTGCCGATGCCCTGGAATTCAGGAATCGCGGCGTATTGCACGCCGACGTAAGGCACCGGCTTGACCGTCGGCTTGTTCGGATCGGCGGCATCGATCGAGGCCAGGGTCAGCTTGGCGAACGGCGCGACCTTCAGGTACTCCTCGTTCTTGTAGAGCGAGGTGCGCGTGCCCGGCGGCACGTTGGCCCAGCCGTCCTTCGACGCGACGAGCTTCAGATAGTCCTTGCTGGTCGCCCAGGCGATGAACTTCTCCGCCGCCTCGACCTTCTGCGAGCCGGCGGGCACCGCGAGGCTCCACGCCCACAGCCAGTTGGCGTTCTTGCCGAGGCCGGTGTTCGGCGCCAGCGCGAAGCCGACCTTGTCGGCGACCTTCGACTCCTTCGGGTTGGTCACGAACGAGGCCGCCACGGTCGCGTCGATCCACATCGCGCATTTGCCGGAGTTGAACAGCGCGAGGTTCTCGTTGAAGCCGTTCGAACTGGCGCCGGGAGGGCCTGCCTCCTTCATCAGCTCGACATACGTCGTCAGCGTCTTCTTCCATTCCGGCGTGTTGAACTGCGGCTGCCATTTCTCGTCGAACCAGCGCGCGCCGAACGAATTCGACATCGCGGTCAGGAACGCCATGTTCTCGCCCCAGCCGGCCTTGCCGCGCAGGCAGATGCCGTACACGCCGGCCTGCTTGTCGGTGAGCTTCTTGGCGGCATCGACGACGAAGTCCCAGGTCGGGCTCTCCGGCATCTTCAGCCCGGCCTTGTCGAACAGGTCGGCGCGGTACATCACGAACGAGCTCTCGCCGTAGAACGGCGCGGCATAGAGCTTGCCGTCGACCGATACGGCGTCCTTGATCTTGGGCAGGATGTCGCCCGCGTCATAGTCGGCGCCGAGCTTGTCGAGCGGCACCAGCCAGTTCTTCTTGGCCCAGATCGGCACCTCGTAGGTGCCGATGGTGAGGATGTCGAACTGGCCGCCCTTGGTGGCGATGTCCGTCGTCACGCGCTGGCGCAGCACGTTCTCTTCCAGCGTCACCCATTTCACGGAGATGTCGGGGTTGGCCTTGGTGAACTCGCTGGTAAGGCCCTGCATCCGGATCATGTCACCGTTGTTGACGGTGGCGATCGTCAGACTCGTCTCCGCCAGTGCGGGCGCATGTGTCAGCAGCGTGGCGGCGCCCAGCAGGGCGGCAAGCGTGCTCGTCCGAGTGAAGATGGTCTTCACGGTCTCCTCCCATTCCCGCGGTTATTGAATATATGCTCACGGGCTGAGCTGATGTTCACAACACTGATCGGGCTTTGTCAAGCATGCGCCGGCGCCCACAGGTTGTGCGGCGCGACGGGGATCCGACCTTTGATAGAACAATGCGCAGCAGCGCCGCGGGCATTCACGCCAGGATGGCGCGCGCCGTGGCCTCGTCGGTGATCAGGCCGTTGATGAGCCGCCCGGTCAGCGCGGCGCGGATGGCCGGGATCTTCGCCGGTCCCAGCGCCGCCGCGATCGTCATCGCGCGGGCCGGCACCTCGGGCGGAATGCTGGTGAGCCTGCGGTTGGTGCCGCCGGCGATCACCCTGCCGTTGGCGTCATAGGCCCACCCGGTGATCTCGCCGATGGCCCCGAGCCGCATCATCTCGGTGAGCTCGTCGCGGGTGACGAAGCCGTCGACATGCATCTGCGCCTTCTGGTCCATCTGGCCGATGCCGACCAGCTTGAGGTCGGCCTTGTCGGCGACCGCCTTGACCTTGGCGATGGCATCGAGCCGGACCATGCGGTCGCGCTCGTCCTCGGTGCCCATCAGGAACGGCAGCGGCATCGGATAATGCCGCGCGCCGGTGCGGTCGGCGAGCCGGCCGACGGTGTCGAAGAAGCTGGCGGAGCCGTCGGCCAGGATGTTGCCGACCAGCGAGACGATCTGGTGCTCGGGCCGGTCGACCGGCGAGACGCGCTCAACGGCGGCGCGCACCGCCCGGCCCGTGCCGAGCGCGATGATGACCGGCGTCTCGGCGCGCAGCGACGTCTCCAGCAGGTTGGCGCAGCGTTCGGCGATCCCCGCCGCGCCGGCCGGCGCGGCCGGATCGGTCGGGACCACCTCGCAGTGCACCAGCGCGAAGCGCTCCTTGAGCTGCGCGGCCAGCGCCATGCACGAGGCGATCGGATGCTCGAGCCGGAACGTGATCAGCCGCTCGGCAAGGCACAGCGACACCAGCCGCTGCGCCGAGGCGCGCGACACCTGCAGCATCCGGGCGATCTCGTCCTGGGTATGGCCCGCGATGAAGTACAGCCAGCCGGCGCGAGCGGCATCGTCGAGCCGTGATTTGTCGCTGTCGCCCGCCATGACGCCGAGCCGGCCTCCCTTTCAGAACACGTCTTCCCGGCCGAGCGCGGCCCGACGCTGATCGGCCTGCACTATGCCATGGCGCTCACGGCGCCGGGAACCGAGGCGCGCCACCATCCCCAGGAGGAACGCGGCAGGGTCATCCAGACCAGATCATATGCTCTGATCGTGGGCAATAGCCCAATCTCGGCAGGTTGCGCCCAGCGTCGCGGATCCTCGCTCGGCGCACGACGGCTGCGCATCCCCGAGGGATGCGGCGGCTCGGCCGGCCGCTTAGCTCGGGGGCATGGCCCTCCCCTCTCTCGTCCGCCCCCGCCGCGCCGCTCCGGTGTTCGTCTGCCGCAAATGCCTGAAGCGCAGCGATGACCCCAAAGCATTGAACAAGGCCTTGAAGAAGGCCATCAGGCACGCGCTGGAATCCCACGACAGCCCCGGCAACCGCGCAGGCGAGAAGCCGGCCCGCGTCATCGCGACGAGCTGCTTCGGCCTCTGCCCGAAGCGGGCGGTCGTGGTCACCGGCGGCGTCCACGCGGCACGCGGCGAATATGTGCTCGTCTCCGCAGCCGGGGATGTGCCCACCGCCTTGGCGCTGCTGCGCGACGATCCAGACCGGCCGCGTTGAGTTCGTGATGGTGAACAAAACCTTGAGCCGGACGCTCGAGTCTCATCGGCGGTCTTGACACTTGCTTGGTGCGCCGCGGGCTTAGCTGGCGCGTCACGTCATCAGCAAGCGCCGCCATGAGTCCCACCGCCACCATCGCAGTCTCCGGCATGCAAGCCGCCTCGCGCCGGCTCGAGGTGTCCGCCTCGAACGTCGCCAATGCCAGGAGCACGGGCGCGCTGCCCAATGCCGACGGCACGCTGCCGGCCGGCGCGCCGAAGGCCTACGACCCGCTCGAGCTGGTGCAGAGCGACGTCGCCGGCGGCGGCACGCAGACGACCATCACGCGTTCGAGCTCGGGTACGTCCGCGAGCTACGATCCCACCGCGCCGTTCGCCAACAAGGATGGCCTCGTCGCCGCGCCCAATGTCGATCTCGCGCAGGAGATGATCAGCCAGCTCGTCGCCAAATACAGCTTCGCCGCGAACGCGAAAGTGCTGAAGGCGAGCGACGAGATGAGCCGCACCGTGATCGACATGAAGGTGTAGGCCGGCCTCGATAGCCCGGCGACTCCCGCGTCAGCGCGAGAATACGGCGACCAGCCAGTGGATCAGCGTGGCACCGCCAATAGGCGCGACCATAAGCAGCATCATGTTGAAGCCGATCAGCACGAGCAGCAGCTTTTCACGCCGCGGCGACAGCCGTCGCTTCGGCGGCTCCGGCTTCGGATCATGCGGCCAGTGGCCGGGCAAGTCGACGAACATTGCGGCCCTCAGCTGTCGCTGCAGAACGCCGGAGCGGGCGGACCGGATGCCCCTGCGGACGACGAGCATCGTAGCACGGCGAGATCATGGAGACGGCCGACAGCGCGTCCTGCGCCGTGCTCACGCGGTGTCCTGACCCAGCTCGGCCAGCACCCCTGGCTCCACCAGCAGCCCCTGCCGCTCATAGCGCCCGCGCGTCCGGCTGAAGCGCACCACGACCGCATGGCGTTTGCTCTTCGCCTTGGCCCGCCGCGACAGCAGCGCGTTGCCGGCGGGCAGAAACACGAGATCGCCGAGACCGACGCATGAGAGACACGCCGGACCGCCATCCTCCATCATGAGGACATCGCCGGTCCCGCCGCAGCGATGACAGCTCCAGCCGTCCCGCGCCGGCACGATCGCCACCAGCTCCGGCGCCCGGCTCGCCTTCGCTGCCACACGCTCGCGCTTCTTCTCGGAGAGCGCCGGCGAGACCCAATGCGTCCGGAACAGCTCTTCAAGTTGCGGATCATTGCTGCGGCTGAACCGCAGCGGCTGCCGGCGTGGCGTCTGTGCGACATAGGCGGTCTCGCTCGGGCTCAGCCCCTTGGCGAGCGCCCAGGCACGAACATGCGTCATCGCCTCCCTGATGCGCAGGAGACCGGAGCGTGTGACCTCCTCCAGCGACCCAACCTGCCCACGCCGCCACTGCTCCAGCAGCGACGCATCGAGCCAGCCGAGGCCACAGAACAGGTCGGCGACGCTGACGTAATGCTGGTCGGCCAGCAGCGCCTCGGCCACCCTGGCGACCCGATCGGACAGCGGCTCGTTGTTCCTCCGGCTCATCACGACACCTGCAAGATCGTGCACGCTGACAAGGCGCGCATTATCCAGCAGAGCCGGCGGCGATCAAGAGCGGCGCGACCACGGCATCGGCCACGCCGTGACGCGGCCCGATCCAACCGCGTGAGGAGATCTTCCTAGGCGCTTTTCGCGACCGCGCCCTGCCCCGTCCGCTCGCCGGTCACCTCGCCGGCCGGCTCCGGGCTCAGCCAGCGATAGATGAAGCCGCCGGCCGCGCCACCGAGCAGCGGCGCCACCCAGAACAGCCAGAGCTGCGCCAGCGCCCAGCCGCCGACGAACAGCGCCGGCCCGGTGCTGCGCGCCGGGTTCACCGAGGTGTTGGTGACGTGGATGCTGATGAGGTGAATGAGCGTCAGCGCCAGCCCGATCGCCAGCGGCGCAAATCCCACCGGCGCCTTGCCATGGGTCGCGCCCATGATCACGAACAGGAACATCATCGTCAGCACGAACTCGCTGAGCAGGCAGGCCCCGAGCCCATATCTGCCGGGCGAATGCTCCGCATAGCCATTGGCGGCAAAGCCGCTCGCCGTGCTGAAGTCCGGCGCCCCGCTGGCGATCGCATACAGCACGGCCGCACCGACGATGGCGCCGACCACCTGCGCGATGATGTAGGGCACGATCAGCCCGGTCGGGAACCGCCCGCCGCACGCCAGCCCCACCGTGACAGCCGGATTGAGATGGCAGCCCGAGATGTGCCCGATCGCATAGGCCATGGTCACCACGGTGAGCCCGAACGCCAGCGCCACGCCGAGCATGCCGATCCCGACATCCGGCACGCCGGCCGCGATCACCGCACTGCCGCAACCGCCGAACGTCAGCCAGAAGGTCCCGATCGCCTCCGCCACGAGCTTGTTGTTGTTGCCGTTCATCATCGCCTCCCTGGGTGCGTGTGATTGGCTGGAGCCCGCCTCTCCCGTCAATGGAGAAGATGATCACTTTGGCAACCTGGAGTCAAAGGAGGATTCGCGGTCGGCCGTGGGATGCCTGTGACTTTGAGTCAGAAAGAGTCCGACCGTTCGTAGTTCGTAGGGCGGATGAGCGAAGCGTCATCCGCCAGCTTACGCTGCTTGCCAACGGTCGTCGGCGCTCAGTCCTGGCGGAAGCTCGTTCCTGCCGTGAACCAGCTTGATCGGCGAGGGGTTGCTCATCGAGCTTGCGGCCGACGGTCCAGGCCGACATCGATGATCCCGCATGGCGGATGACGCTCCGCCGGGCAGTTACGGTGACAGTGCACTTAACTCCGCAAGCTACCTTCAAGTCCGCTCCCGCTCATCCTCTTCGGCCGGCTTCGGCCCGCGCTTGGCCGGCTTGAGCACGCGACCGGTCATCTTCTCGATGCGGCTGAGGAAGCGGTCGCTGCCGATCGGCCGGCCGATGCTCTCGGCGGCGCGAAGGCGGGCCAACAGAGCCTCCTCGTCGTCCAGGCCGCCGCCCAGGAGCCCGGCGATGTCCGGGAAAATCGCCTTCACCGGCTCGCGCGCGGTCACGCCATCGTCGCGGCCGCGCAGATGCGCGCGCGTGCTCGACCAAGCCCAGTCCTGAGCGCGGGTGACCAGCCGCGCACGCACCGGGTTGAGGCTGACGTAGCGCAACGCCGCAGCGAGATGCGCCTCGTCCATCGCCACGGCGCCGAACCGCCCCTGCCAGAAATGGCCGCTGCGCTTGCGGCGTGCCTGGACGATGCCAGCGTACGTACGATGCACGCGCGACAGTGCCCGGCGCAGGCCATCGGCATCCGACGGCACGAGGATCAGATGCACGTGGTTCGGCATCAGGCACCACGCCCACACGGCGACGTCCGCCGCCCGGCAATGGGTCGCGAGCAGGTCGCGGTAAAGCGCATAATCGTCATCACCGAAGAACGTCCGCGCACGGCCGTTGCCACGCTGGGTCACGTGGTGCGGCAGGCCGGAGATGACGACACGGGCAAGGCGAGCCATGCGCCATCCTGCGCGCGGCGACGAAAGATGTCAATTAAGTGCACTGTCACCGTAATTCCAGTAATTCCAGGCTTGAGCGCATCACCCGCTCCAACGACGGCACCTGCCCGCCGCGACTGCTGCAGCAACGAGGCATTGAGCCCGCAGACTGCGTCGAGCAGAAGACGTTGAGCCGCCGTCAATCCGCATAGTTTTATGCACTCTCACTGTAATCTTGTCACTGTAACCCCTGCAGCTCAACCAGAGGTCCCATGCGTGGAAGGACAAACACGTTCGCACCCTTTTAAAAGTGGGGCCTGACGAGAACGGCAAGCTGCGTTCGCAAACGATGCACTAAAAATCTGGAGCGCTTAAGCGTGAGGCTCGATCAATCGATCATCAACCCGCTGAGCAAGAAAAGGGCCGAGTCCAAGGATCACCCGGGCCTATCTCAATCCAGACAATTGAGGGTACCTTATAGTATTCAGCTAGGCCTTCTGGAACTTTTGAAGTGTGCCGTACAACAAAGTAGTTGATCCAACCCGTCCTAAAAGTCTCCTGCGGATCGCCACCGTGAATGATGACACCGTTCTTATCTGAAGCAGCAAGGCGAGGCGCATCAATATCAACAGCGTTGTTTGGACCGTCCAAGAACATTCGGCTCTTGTTATTGTCAAACCGCTTGGGATCGGACTGCACGTGCTTCGACCATGCGATCGAAAAAGTACCAAGCAGATTCCGCTTAAGCTCGTCATTCCCTGGAGCAGCAGTAATCAAAACACCCGCGCCTTCTGGAGCGCGGTCCCAAAATGCTGAGGCAATGCTCGTGAGGTTGAGAGCGCACGTAGTACCAAATGCTTGGGGAAAAGGGAAAATCTGCGCATGGCTCTGAGTTAGTTGAGCCAGCTGACGATTTGCGTTCTGCTCTGCCGTGACAGCGGCGTTCCTTTGCTTGATCTCCGCATCAAGGGTCTTTTGAACGGGGTCTAGGGCTTTCGTAACTGCCCCATCAAGTTGAGCTTGCGTATAACCCTGAGTTGGCGAGTGGAAAACTATCCAAGTTTGCCATCCGATAAGCAGCCAAGTTGCGGCCGCAATCCCGACTGCTATCGGTCCAGTATTATCGATGAACGGAATACGCTTCTCTAAGGCATCGAGCGTGGCGAGGACCGTCAGCAGAAGGCCGACGGCAATGCCGCAGATAGCCCAAGTCCAATCTATCTGCTTGCTCGCTCCTGCAATGAAACACGACACCACCAAGCCAGCCGCAACCGTGGCAAATGCCACAGCGAGATAATAGCGCCGAACACGCGGAGGCAACGGATCGGGGGAGTTGCTTCCGATTCCGGAAAACACCCCCTCCGCAAGTTTTTTCGACAGTAAGGAAGGCTCCTCCGCTAACTTCCCTAGCTTGGCCACATCAGCGGCACCAAGCCGTTCCGCCATGCCCTTCACGGTTGTCTTTGGGCTAGCGCGCTCGGGCTTTGCGCCGCGCGTCCCATCTAAGCTTGAGGGCTGCGCACCCAGTGATCTGTTTTGCCCATGCGTCTGAGAGGGGCCGTTTTGCGGATCTTGCACAACATTATGCTGGCCGCTTCCGATTTGGGACTTCGCGCCGCTAAGGGCTTGGTCCGCCGATATGGCCACGTGGCTCGCCCGACCGCGAAATGGACCCCACATTTGCCTTTTGAGTACGGCGTTAGGATCGCTGCGCCCCAGCACATCTGAAGCGGAAACTCTGATAGCATGCGGCTGATCATCGCTACGCGGCGCCTCCGGAGCAGGGGCTTCCGTAGCTGGCTGTTTTTCTTGGTCGTTAGGCACGGCTGCCCTCCGAAGAGACTCGCTCTCCGGTAGCTCGCCCAGAAATCGGAACGTCGTCAAGCTAAAATAGCGCCCCGGAGATCCAACATCCAGAGACCACCAAGCTTGTTTCAAGAAGAGCCATCAAGCCATAGCGACCTTGAATTCGATCAGCGTAAGAACAGGGTATAAGCCCCTATCAGAGCCGTCATCGCTGTAACGATTGCGGTCGCCTTCCCGGCGACGCTACCAGTAATTTCCTCGCCGTTCACAAAGTAGCGCGCGCCATCGCCGATGTTTGATAGTTTTTCCTGCGCATTCTCGATTTGGCGCTGACACCAATCGATGCTCTCACGTGCGCTCATGTCCGCCTCCGCAAAAACGATGAATCGCCAGTTGCTCGAATGAACGTGATTAACCTAATCGAGACGCGATTGAGTCGCTACCCCAGGGTTACGGATGTTGCGGCTATATCGAAATTTCAAAACTCACGAATACTGCAAGAGAAAGAATAGAGTTATGGTGACGCTGCATTTTTCTCTTTCCTTGCAAGCTCAAAGCGATTGTTCGTCGTGCTCGGGAAGCAGGCTGACATCAACGCGCAGCCACTCATTCTGAATACCAGAAATTTTGTTGACACACCCCCCAAATCAGTGGTCTTATCCCGCCATCCCGCCCGCACTGAGCGGGGCGTATCGCGATCGTCACGGGACGTTGCGGCGGGGAGCGGTGGCCGCGGGGCGACGCAGCATCTCATTGGGGGTGCGGACGAACGTCGTTTTGCGGACGGTCAAGCCGTGTGGTCCCGACACCCCGACGCTGGTGTCTTGATTGGCGACGATTGCCGATGACGGGGGCAAGCAAGCCCGGTCCCCTGGGAGAGCGCGGAGCAGCCGTTCAAACCATCGCGCAGGGAAGGCCGGGTTGTTTCCGGCTGAGCCTGTGGTTCCTGCCCCGTGCACTTCTTTCGCACGGGGGCCATGGGTGCCAGTCGGCACTCGGCCTTCCCTGCGCCCTCTCAATTGATGAGGACGCTCACATGCAGCAGAGCTCGGGCCAATCCAGCCGCGAGGTTGCGAGCGCATGGGCGCGAGCTACGGCGACGAGCGGCAGGCTGTTTGACAGGGTTGATTGGGATCAGAGGGCGCGGCTCAGGCGCGAGCAGAGGGGGCTCAAACGCCCGGCTTCGCCAAGAGGCTTCGCCGGGCACGCTTCGCCCGTTGGGCTACAGCGCGGCTGCGCCACGCGTAGCCCAACGGGCGAAGCGTGGTGCCCAGGGGCGGAATCGAACCACCGACACTGCGATTTTCAGTCGCATGCTCTACCAACTGAGCTACCTGGGCAGGTCTCGTGAAGGGCAAAAAAGCCCGGCGAGCCGGCGGGTTATAGTCAGAGCAGGCGGCGCTGTCTACCGCCCTGAGGCGAAGTTTTCACATTCCTTTCGCAGTTGCGCGGAAGGCCCCGGGGCCGCCGCCGGACGGCCGGCTCCGCTGGGGCAAAGCCATGAAAACACGGCCCTATTCGACGTCGTCCTCGTCGCCCTCGGTGGCCGGGATGACATAGGAGCCGCTGAGCCAGCGATGCAGGTCGACGTCGCGGCAGCGCGGCGAGCAGAATGGGCGGACGGCCGCGGCTGCGGGCCGGCGGCAGATCGGACAGCGGCCGGCGGGCTTGGCGGAGGCGGCGGATGGGGAGCGGGTCGAACGGGTCGATTCTTGGGACATGGCCGCTATCTAGGCGCCCGCGACGCGCGATGCACCTCCTCAAGGATGGCGTCAGACGCCGACGGTGTTGAGCCAGCCGAAGCGGATCGGAAAACCCTCGCCGGCGAGCAGGGTCGTGGTCTCGTAGAGCGGCAGGCCGACGACGTTGGTGTAGGAGCCGACCATCTTGACCACGAACGAGCCGGCGATGCCCTGCACGGCATAGCCGCCGGCCTTCCCCCGCCATTCGCCGGAGCCGATATAGGCCTGGATGTCGTCCTCGCTGAGCCGCTTGAAGCGGACGCGGGTCTCGACCAGGCGCTGGCGGAACGCCTCCTTCGGCGTCACCAGCGTGATCGCGGTGTAGACGCGGTGGTTGCGGCCGGACAGGAGGCGCAGGCACTGCGAGGCCTCGTCGACCAGATTGGCCTTCGGCAGGATGCGGCGACCGACCGCGACCACGGTGTCGGCGGAGATGATGAAGGCGCCGCGCAGCTCGTCGTCGAGCTGGACGGATTTGAGCGCGGCATCGGCCTTGGCGCGGGCCAGCCGATTGGCGCAGGCGCGCGGCAGCTCGCCACGCTTCGGCGTCTCGTCGACGTCGGCCGGGCGCAGCGCATCGGGCTCGATGCCGGCCTGGTTGAGCAGCGCCAGACGCCGCGGCGAGCCGGATGCAAGAACGATTTTGGGACGGCCGAGCATGCTGATTTCGCTGGGGGATTCGGAAGCGGCGGGGCGTGCGCGCGGAACCTATCGGAAGGGCTGCCATTCCACAACCCGAAGGCTGCGACAAGGCTGCGACGAGCCTGCTCTACGGCGCGAATTTGAGCGGGGGACGACGTTGGTATTTCGGTTCGATGACACCTGCGGTGGAACCGGGAACCTACAAGCCCGCCGGACCGGGCTTGCCGAAACGCTTGCGGATCCGCGTGAACAGCCCGTCGCAGACCTCGCGATAGGCGGACAGCTTCTGCTCGCGATTGCCGTCGGTGCCGGTCGGGTCGGGCGTCGGCCAGTATTCGACGTCGGCGGCGATGGTGCGGGTCAGCTCCAGGGCCTTGTGATGGGCCTCGGGCGAGAGGGTGATGATGAGGTCGAAATTCAGCCCCTCCCAGTCCTCGAGCTCCTCGAAGGTGGTCGGCTTGTGCTGCGAGATGTCCTGGCCGAGCTCGGCCATGACAGACACCGCGAACGGATCGAGCTCACCCTTCTTGACGCCGGCGGAGCGGACATAGAGCGCCTGCGGATACATCTGGCGCAGCAGGCTCTCGGCCATCGGCGAGCGGACGCTGTTCTGGCCGCAGGCGAACAGCACCGCCTGCGGCTGGCGCGCGCGCGGCGGCCCCTCGGCCATGCGCCTAGGCGCCCTTGGCCGAAAGCTGGGACGCGCGCGTGGCGGCCCGCGGCATCACTGGCCCTCGCCCTTCCAGTGCAGCACCGTGATCAAAGTGAACAGCCGGCGCGAGGTCTCGAAATCGACCCGCACCTTGCCCTTCAGCCGCTCCTGCAAGGTGCGCGAGCCCTCGTCGTGGATGCCGCGCCGGCCCATGTCGATCGCCTCGATCTTGTCGGGGGTCGCGGTGCGGATCGCCTGGTAGTAGCTGTCGCAGATCATGAAGTAGTCCTTCACGATCCGCCGGAACGGCGACAGCGACAACAGATGCGTCACCACCGGCGTGCCGTCCTCCTTGCGGATGTCGAACATCAGCCGGTTGGCGGTGATACCGAGATGCAGGGTGAAGGGACCGGCGCCGTCGGCGCCCTCGGGCGCGAACAGGTTCTCCTCGACGAGGTCGTAGATCGCGATCGCCCGCTCATGCTCGATGTCCGGACCGGAGCGGCCGATCGACTCCTCGTCGAGCGTCACCGCCACGATGCGATTGGTCCGGTCGTCGCCTGGCGGGTGCTGGGTCATGGCAGATTGAGGCGTATTCCCACGGAGCGTGAATGGGCGTCGAGACCCTCGGCCTTGCCCAGAGTCATCGCCGCTGGCCCCAGCGCGCGCAACTGCTCGGGGCCGCATTTCAACAGCGACGTGCGCTTCATGAAGTCGAGCACACCGAGACCGGAGGAGAACCGCGCCGAGCGCGCGGTCGGCAGCACGTGATTGGAGCCGCCGACATAGTCGCCGATCGCCTCGGGCGTGTGCGCACCAAGGAAGATGGCGCCGGCATTGCGGACACGGGCCGCGAACGCGTCGGGATCGGCGGTCATGATCTCCAGATGCTCGGCGGCGATGGCGTCCGCCAGCGGCACGGCCTGGTCGAGATGCTCGACCTCGATGATGGCGCCGAAATCGGCCCACGACGCGCCGGCGATCGCGGCACGCGGCAGGGTCTTGAGCTGGCCCTCGACGGCGCGGGCGACATCATCGGCCAGGCGGCGGCTATCGGTGATCAGGATCGATTGCGCGCTGGCGTCATGCTCGGCCTGGGCGAGCAGATCGGCGGCGATCCAGTCGGCATTGCCGCTGTCGTCGGCGATGACAAGCACCTCGGAGGGGCCGGCGATCATGTCGATGCCGACCTTGCCGAACACCAGCCGCTTGGCGGCGGCGACATAGGCGTTGCCCGGGCCGACGATCTTGGCGACCGGGGCGATCGTCGCGGTGCCATGTGCCAGCGCCGCCACGGCCTGGGCGCCGCCGACGCGGTAGATCTCGGAGACGCCGCCGAGATGGGCGGCGGCCAGCACCAGCGGATTGAGCTTGCCGTCCGGCGCCGGCACCACCATCACGAGCCGGCCGACGCCGGCGACCTTGGCGGGAATGGCATTCATCAGCACCGAGGACGGATAGGCCGCGGTGCCGCCGGGGACGTAGAGACCGGCGGATTCGATCGCGCTCCAGCGCCAGCCGAGCTCGACGCCGGCTTCGTCGGTGAAACGCTGGTCGGCCGGCAGCTGCTTGAGATGAAACGCCTCGATGCGGTCGCGGGCGAATTTCAGCGCATCCAAGGTCGCGGCGTCACAGGCCTTGAAGGCGGCCTCGATCTCGGCGGCCGTCACGCGCAGCGAGGAGGCATCGAGCTCCAGCCGGTCGAACTTGCGGGTCGCCTCGAGCAGCGCCGCATCGCCGCGTTTGGCGACGTCGTCGACGATGGCGCGGGCGGCGGCTTCGACGTCGGCGGAGGTCTCGCGCTTGGCGGCGAGAAACTGCCGAAACTGAGTGTCGAAATCGGTGCTGGCGCGGGACAGGCGAATGGGCATCTCTGGCACTTTCCGAAGGGGTGGCTGCCCCCGACCCCCTGCTCAATGGCGCGGCAGCGCGGGGCCGTCAACCCTTTGAACCGGCGCCTACCCGGTCAGCGGCGGGACGCCATCGATATCGCTGGTGCCGAGATCGTCCTCGCCAAGATCGGTCAGCTCGCATTCGAGACATTCGACATCGAGCCGCAATGCGCCGCCGTGGGAGAACAGCAGCAGCGCGCTGCCGGCGGGCGGCTCGGCGCCGGCATGGAATTCGATGCCGATCAGCTCCAGCACGGCCGCGGGCGCGGCGAGGTCGATGCGGCGCGACTTGCAGGCCAGCACCCGGTCGAACCGCAACGCCGCGAGCAGCCGGCGCGGCTCGCTCTCACCATGCAGCGCCTGATCCCAGTCGAGCCGGTTCATGCCGATCACCAGCCGCTTCTCGGCCTGGCGCCAGATGATGTCGGCCGCCTGCACCCGCGCGTCCTGTACATGGGCCGAGATGACGGCGAGATCGTCGGCATCGAGCGCGATCAGTTTGAGCCGGTCGGTCACGGTCTCATCCTCTTGGCAGCGCCTTCACTCGCGGATGCGCTCGATCGTGGCGCCGCAGGCCTTCAGCTTGTCCTCCAGCCGCTCGAAGCCGCGATCGAGATGGTAGACGCGATTGATCATGGTTTCGCCTTCCGCAGCAAGCCCGGCAATGACCAGCGACACCGAGGCGCGCAGATCGGTCGCCATCACGGGCGCGCCGCGCAAATGAGAGGTGCCCTCGATCCGCGCGGTCTCGCCGTCGAGACTGATACGCGCGCCGAACCGTGCGAGTTCCTGCACATGCATGAAACGGTTCTCGAAGATGGTCTCGGTGATCGCCGAGGCGCCCTGCGCGCAGACCATCAGCGCCATCAGCTGGGCCTGCAGGTCGGTCGGAAAGCCGGGGAACGGCGCGGTCGTCACCTGCACCGGGCGGATGCCGTGGCCGTTCCTGACGACACGGATGCCCTCGGCGTCGCTCGAGATCTCGGCGCCGGCCTCGGTCAGCACGTCGAGCGCGGACTGCAACAGCTCCGGGCGCGCGCCGGCGAGCCGGACATCGCCGCCGGTCATCGCCGCGGCGATCGCATAGGTGCCGGCCTCGATGCGGTCGGGCAACACGGTGTGACGCGCGCCGTGCAGCGACACCACGCCCTCGATCTCGATGCGTGGCGTGCCGGCGCCAGAGATGCGCGCGCCCATCTTGTTGAGACATTCGGCGAGATCGGTGATCTCCGGCTCGCAGGCGGCGTTGGTGATGACGGTCGCGCCCTTGGCGAGGCTCGCGGCCATGACCGCGACATGGGTGCCGCCGACGGTGACCTTGGGGAAATCGATCGTGCCGCCGCGCAGGCCGCCCGGCGCCTTGGCGACGACATAGCCGGCATCGATCTCGATGCTGGCGCCGAGCTTTTCCAGCGCCATGATCAGGAGATCGACCGGCCGCGTGCCGATGGCGCAGCCGCCGGGCAGGGACACCCGCGCCTCGTGCATCCGCGCGAGCAGCGGCGCGATCACCCAGAAGCTGGCGCGCATCCGCGACACCAGCTCATAGGGCGCCGTGGTGTCGATGATGTTGGCCGCCGAGATCTGCAAGGTCTGCCCCTGGTATTGGCCATCGCCGGGACGCTTGCCGACCGACATGATGTCCACGCCGTGATTGCCGAGGATGCGCTGCAGCTGCGCGACGTCGGCGAGGCGGGGGACGTTGTCCAGGATCAGCGTCTCCGGCGTCAAAAGACCCGCGATCATCAGCGGCAGGGCGGCGTTCTTCGCGCCCGAAATCGGGATGGTGCCGCGAAGTGGGTTGCCGCCGACGATGCGAATGCGATCCATGCTGGTCCTGTGGGGCTGGCCGGGAAATTGGGCTAAGGTCGGCGCAACAGGACCGACATTACGGCGATTTGATGAGTTCGCAACGGCAGGTCGCAGCCGCCGGGAATTCATCCCCTGACGGTACGGCCCCCGCGGCGGAAAGGCGCGAATCAGACCGGCGGGACCAGCGCATCGGCCAGAAACCCGTGCAGCGCGGCGACGACCTGGGCCCCCTCGCCGATCGCACCGCCGACGCGCTTGACCGAGCCGGAGCGGACGTCGCCGACCGCATAGACGCCGGGCACCGAGGTCTCGAGCGGCGACACCATCCGCCCGGCATTCTGCTCCGACTGCGCCCCGGTGACGACGAAGCCGGCGCGATCGAGCGTGATGCCGCAGCCGTCGAGCCAGCCGGTGGCGGGATCGGCGCCGACGAACAGAAACAGATTGCTGATGTCGGCCGGCGTCTCTTCGCCGGACAGCCGGCTCTTCAAGGTGATGCGTTCGAGGCCGGTGTCGGCCCCGCCATCGAGCGCGACGACCTCGGTGTTGAACAACAGCTCGATGTTCGGCGTCGCCTCGATGCGCTCGATGAGATAGCGCGACATCGACGCGGCAAGCCCGCCGCCACGGATGATCATCCGCACCTTCTTGACGTGCCCCGACAGAAACACCGCGGCCTGCCCCGCGGAATTGCCGCCGCCGACGAGGGCGACCTCCTGCCCCGCGCACAGCCGCGCCTCGATCGGCGAGGCCCAGTACCACACGCCGCGCCCCTCGAACTCCTTGAGCCGGGCAAGATCAGGCCGGCGATAGCGCGCGCCGCTGGCGACCACCACCGAGCGCGCCCGCACCTCGTCGCCGCCCTCGAGCGCCAGCACGAAGGCGCCGGCCTTGCGCTCGCAGTCGAGCGCATTGACCGACACCGGGATCATGATCTCGGCGCCGAACTTCTGCGCCTGGTTGAAGGCGCGCGCGGTCAGCGCGAGGCCGGTGATGCCGGTCGGGAAGCCGAAATAGTTCTCGATGCGCGCGCTGGCGCCGGCCTGGCCGCCGAACGCACGCGAGTCCAGCACCGCGACGGAAAGACCTTCGGAGGCGCCATACACCGCCGTGGCAAGGCCCGCCGGCCCGCAGCCGACGACCGCGACATCGTAGATCTTCTCGCCGCGCGGCCCGCCGATCATCCCGACGGCACGCGCCAGCTCGGTCTCGCTGGGATTGCGCAGCACGCTGCCGTCGGACACCACCACCAGCGGCAGCTCGGCCGGGGTCGGCGAATAGCGCGCGATCAGGTCGGCGGCGTCGTGATCGACGGCGGGATCGAGCAGATGGTGCGGAAAGCCGTTGCGGGTGAGGAAGCTCTGCAGCCGCGCGATCGCCGCCGATTGCGGCGGCCCGATCATGACCGGGCCGCCGGCGCCGCCCTGAATGAGATTCACACGGCGCAGGATCAGCGCCCGCATGATGCGCTCACCGAGCTCGGCCTCGGCGATCAACAGCGCGCGCAACCGTTCGGGGCGAATCAGGATGACCTCGACGTCGCCCTCGGCATGGCCATCGACCAGCGCGACGCGGCCGGAGAGCTGGGCGATCTCGGCCAGAAACTGCCCTGGCCCCTGGTCGATCACCGGGGTGACGTGACCGAGGCCGTCACGCTGGGTGATCGCGACATGGCCTTTGAGGATGACGAACATGCCGGGGCCGGGCTTGCCGGTCTCGAACAGCAGCTCGCCGTCACGATAGGTCTGGATCTCGCCGAAGCCGCGCAGGCGCGCGATCTCCTGGGGCGTCAGCTCCGGAAAAGTCTGGTCGAAGCGCGGCAGCGTCTTCGCGAGCTCCGCCCGTTGTGCCGCCGCATCCGCCGTCATCCCTTCATCCGCTGCCATCACGCCCACCCCGCCTGCCATCTGCTCAATGCTTCGAATCGTCCCGGCCGTCGGCAGCGGCCTCGTCCAAGCCGTCCTTCTCGACCGTCACCGCCTGGCTGCGCTCGCGGCTCTGCGCCTTGCGCCGCTTCAGGTTCTCGCGCAGCGCCTGCTTCAGCCGCTCCTCGCGCGCGCCCTTCGGCGCCGCCTTCCCGGTCTTATCGGTCATCCCCTTCCTCCGGTCACCCCATACCAGAGGCACAATTGGGGCCGCAGGTGCGAAAGCCAAGAGGCGTTGGCGATGCAGACGGTAGGGTTCCGCCCGGCCGGCCGTCGCCTGCCCGGATGGGGAGTTGCCGCTGCGCCCCGGGCATTGGGGACGCCAAGGGCGACCAACCGCGAAAATCCGCCGCGAAAGGGCGATTTCGTTCCGATTCGGAGGTCTTTCGCTCCGTTTCGATACATCACGCTGACGTCTTTCCCGGAAAACCGGGCGAGCCGCGCTTGCGCAGGCGGGGACCTTGTGGCAAGAACCGCCCGCGTTCGGTCGCGGCTTTCGGGCCGGTCCCCGCCAGTCCCTTTGCTGCCGTAGCTCAGTGGTAGAGCACTCCCTTGGTAAGGGAGAGGTCGACAGTTCAATCCTGTCCGGCAGCACCAGGGCGTTCTTCCCCAAACATGATCTTCGGCGACGCCTCGGGACCACAGGCCACGCGCAGATGCACGTCGTCGGCCTCGCGGCGCAATTTGCGTCCGAGCTCTGCTGCAGCACCGCCCTCTCCGGAAATCGAGGGCGCAGGGAAGGCCGGGCGCTGGCCGCGCCCGTGGCCCGCCTGCAGAAAAAGAATGCAGGCGGCAGTCACCACAGGTCTGGCCGAACACACCCGGCCCTCCCTGCGCAATGGCTTTACGACTTATACGCGCTCTCCCTGGGGACCGGGCTTTGTTGCCCCCATCACCCGCGATGCACTGACGCACATCAGCGAGCTTGACCTCAGCATCGGGAGGCCAGGACCACGCGACTTCACCGTCCGTATCGAAGTTGTTCGTCCGCTCGCGAATGCGCGCTGCAACTCCGACCCGGCCATCGCATCCCACACCCAACGCTCGTGACGACTCGCGAACGCCCCTCTTCGATGAGCACGGGACGGCCGGAAATGTGCAGGTGATTTGCCCGACGGCACAAGGGGAATGGGTGCGGCAGAGTGGCACGACGGGCAGTTTCAGCAGAGCTGGGATACGGGCGGCGGAGGGGGCTTTGTTTGGTGCAGCGTCACCGTAATCCCAGCGTCACCGTAATCCCCGGACGGGACCGTCCTCGACCGCGCCGGCTTCCTGCGGCAAGTCGCCCGGAAGTCGCCGGTCACCGAGATTTCCGGCAGCGACATCCAGATCAGGGTCCTTGGAGACATCGGTGTCGTGAATGCACGCACGCACTTCACCAAACCCGACGGAAGCCGGGGGACTGGCTGCTACACGGACGTCTAATGGAAGCGTGGCGACCGCTGGCGTTGCATTTCCGTTTCGCGCAACTGACGTGGAAGCACGGCGGTCGTACCTTGCGGTCGGGCGCCCGCGAGACAGATCGAGATTGGTTTGATCTTGCCTGTCATGAGATTGCCTCAACAGAGTTGCCGAGGCGATCAATCATGAATGAGGATAAACCCGCTGCCCGCTATTCAACGCCTGTGAGACCTTCACCTCACGTCCACATTTCATGCGTATGGAAGCTGCAAGGCTCAGCGTCCACTGACTCATGCTAGCGTCGGGAAAGACGGCGAATGGCGGCGCGGTGTTCTCCGTCGACGCGATGAGCTTCATCGACGCCCTGCCGATCGACAATTACAACGGTGCGGCGCGTAGCTTTAATGTACATAAAGTTATGCGGTTTAAATCGATCTTTGAAGTTGACTCGATCATACTGCTGATACATCCTAAGGGTGTATCTTAGTCACGAGAAAACCTGGCTGGTCTTCGATGCAACGGGAGCAGATCGAAGCCATAACTCGCGATATTGGGCAACAAGAAATTCTTGAACGTGAAATTCTTGCGATTGCCTCTCGCGAGAGACAGCGCATTGGGCGTGAACTCCACGACGGGCTCTGCCAATCGCTCGCCGGCTTAGCGGCGCTAGCTGCGGCGCTGTGGCGAAGTTTGGCGGCGAGCGGCCAACCGGGTCCCGCCGCGGCCGCGGCCGAACTCGTACGATTGCTGAACGAGACCATCGGCGAGGCGCGTGACCTCGCTCGTGGGCTCAGCTCGATCGGTCTGAATAGCGCGGATCTTGTCGGCTCCCTTGAGAGCCTCGCCCGCAACGTCAGCGCCGCTCATGGCGCCTTTTGTGCGTTTGTGGAAGATACCCCTTGTCCCGATCTTGGCCGCGAAACCACGAGCCACCTCGTGCGTATCGCCCAAGAAGCCGTCCGCAATGCGGTCAGCCACGGCCGAGCCGACGAAATCGAGATCCGTCTGGCGTGCACTGCAGGCTCGGGACTATTGAGCATCCGGGACAACGGTGTCGGGCTTCCCGAAAAATGGCGCGATCATGACGGCATCGGGCTTTATACCATGGACTACCGCGCGCGGGCGATCGGCGGTTCTCTTACTGTGGAGCCGCAGGCCCGTCGCGGCGTCATGGTTGCGTGCGCGTTTCCGCTGTTATCGAATTACGAACGGCAGGAAAGTATCGGCGATGCCCACTTGCCTGGCTGAAGCCGCGGACGCGGTGCGGAAGAGGCTGCTTGTCGTCGACGATCATCCCGTGCTGTGCCGCGGGTTGATCGCCCTCATCGAGGCGGAAAACGGCCTCGCCGTTCACGGCGCGGTCGGTACGCGCGTGGCCGCGCTCAAGACCATCGCGATCAGTCGCCCTGATCTGGTGATCGTAGACCTTGCTCTCGGCGACGAGGACGGCCTAGATCTCGTCAAGGAAATCAAAGCGCGTCATCCCGGCGTTCGCTCGCTGGTGCTTTCGATGTACGACGAAGAGGTGTTCGCCGAGCGCGCGCTTTGCGCCGGCGCCCTCGGCTATGTCACCAAACAACAGCTCGAATCGACCGTGATCGCTGCCATTCGTCGGGTGCTTGCAGGCGAGACCTACATGAGCGAGGCTCTGCAGCGGCGGCTGGCTGAACGATGCGTCGGCGCGCGACCGCTCGAGACCGCCTCGCCGGTGCGCACGCTGAGCGATCGGGAATTGCAGGTATTTCGGCTCGTTGGTCAGGGCCGAACCACGCGGCAGATCGCTGGTCTACTGAACCGCAGCGTCAAAACGGTAGAATCCCATCTTGAGCACATCAAGAATAAGCTGGCGATCGAATCGGCTGCTGAACTCGCCCAACGCGCGGCTCAATGGGTTACAATCGGCCGATTGGGTTGAGTCATAAAGTTCGCCCAAGTGCGCGGCTAGTGTCATACACGTCTGCCATGCCGCCGATGACTTCTCGACCAAGCAGGCACAGCCCCTCTCCGGCAAGCGCGACGGCCGAACACGCGGTCTGGGCCATGGTGCTAAAGCGGACTGCGCAATCAGCACGGCGCACGCGGCGTCTGCTCATTGTGGACAGTCACCCCTGATGCGGCGCAGGCTGACCGCGCTGATCAATGCTGAGCCCGGTCTTGTCGTATGTGCCTTGGCGGCCACCCAACGGGATGCGCTCGTGGCCATCGCGGCCACGAAACCCGATCTAGGGATCGTCGATCTGTTCCTTGGCGATAGCAATGGTTTGGATCTGGTGAGAGACGTTCGCGCGCGCTTTGTTCGTCTGCCGCTACCTGGATTGAGCAGGCATGATTCGCCGCAATACGTCCGCCGCGCTTTCGAATCCGGCACCGACGACTACGTCGCCAAGCAGGAGATGACAGAAGACCTTCTGGTGGCGATCCGCAGCGTGCTGCTCGGCGACCCTTACGGCGCACCGGCGCCTTGATCCATGCCCGTCTGCGTCCGGCAAGTTGACGCGTGCGAAGCTGGGCGGCCCATGGGGGATTCTCCCAATGCGAAAACGGGGTGCGACCCCGATGTCAGTTTAAGTCTCCAGCGTTAGCATTGGTAGCTACCAATGCCGTGCCCGCTTTGACGACTGAAATGCTGGTCGAGCCCTTCGCTTATCGGCTCGATCGAGACCATCACCGCTTCAAATGGGAAAAACGATGAGAAATATCTGCACCGCCGCCGCAATAGTCGCGATTGTTTTCATTCCTTGGACCGTCCATGCGGGCACTTGCTACAAAAACTTAGGTTGCAAGGGCGCTACGTCGACCACTTCTTGCAAGACATGTCTTGGAAACCCCTCAAAGGGAGAGGGTTGGAAGCAAAACTCAAAGAGCACCTGTATCGGAAACTTCAACCATTGTCCGGCGGTCCGTTAACGGTACTGGCGCTGGTCCCGCGCCCCGGCACCAGCAAGGCCGCCTCCGGCCACAAGATCCATCCCTATCTGCTGCGCGGCGTCAGCATCACCGATGCCCAATCACGTCTGGGCGGCCGACATCACCTACATTCCGATGGCGCAGGGGTTCCTGTATCTGGTGGCGATCATCGACTGGGCCACCCGGGCGGTGCTGGCGTGGCGCTTGTCGAACACGATGAATACGGGCTTTTGCATCGCTGCGCTCGACGAGGCGATGGCGCGTCACGGCCGGCCTAAGATCTTCAACACCGATCAGGGCGCGCAGTTCACCAGCTCAGCCTTCACCGGCAGGCTGGAGGCTGCAGGCATTGCGATTTCGATGGACGGACGCGGCCGTTTCATGGACAACATCTTCATCGAACGATTGTGGCGCTCGATCAAGTATGAGGAAGTGCATCTGAAAGCCTATGCTGACGGGCGCGAAGCGCGAGACGGCATCGGCTCATGGATGACCTTTTAAAATCATCGCCGCCCGCACCAGGCGATGAACAATCAGTTTCCCATGGGGTCGTGTCCCCGGAGGTGGTGTAGCTCGGTGGAGCAAAGCCGCCCGGACGCGCGCTCCCAAATAGCGCCGTAGC
>NZ_JAUETW010000022.1:0-88620 GCF_032484895.1 Bradyrhizobium sp. SZCCHNRI3052
GCTACGGCGCTATTTGGGAGCGCGCGTCCGGGCGGCTTTGCTCCACCGAGCTACACCACCTCCGGGGACACGACCTGGGGATTGTGTCGTTCTTTGTTTGTAGTGGGGAACATCAGGCGCGCGGGAGTTCAGGCGTTTGCCGTGAGGGAGCTAGCTGAGTAAGTCAAGAATCTTCGTTCCTCAGCCGTCCGGGGCGTTGCGAGGTGCTGTCGGGTTAGTCCAGCAGACGCGCGAAGCCTGCACCCAATGCACGCAATGCATGTAACGTGCGATCCCTCGCAGGTAAAAATATCCTCGGCGGGAACGTGGCAGATCTTGTCCAATCGTTTCTTGTGGTACATCATTCCTGCACGACTTAGGGTAGTGCAGGGGCAATGGACGCGGGGCAGAGGGATACGGGGCTCGACTGCCTGACATTGCTGCTGCGGTTTCATCAGGTCGCTATCGATCCGGCGCAGATTGCACATCAGTTGGCGGGAGAGCCGGTCGGCGTGACGGAGATGCTCCGCTGCGCCAAGCAGTTGAAGCTCAAGGCTCGCGCTGTCAGCCAGAATTGGGACGGCCTTGCCAAGCTGCCGCTGCCGGCCATCGCAGCGCGGGCTGATGGCTCGTTCGTCATTCTCGGCCAGGTCACCGTGGATGCGGCGCTGATCCAAGATCCGCAGGTCAACCGGCCGCAGAGTCTCAAGCGCGCCGAGTTCGAGGCCAACTGGACCGGCACGGTCGTGCTGATGGCGCGCCGCGCCTCGCTGACCGATCTTGCGCGCCGTTTCGACATCACCTGGTTCCTGCAGGCGATGCACAAATATCGCCGGCTGCTCGGCGAGGTGCTGCTGGCCTCGTTCTTCCTGCAGCTGTTCGGACTGGTGACGCCGCTGTTCTTCCAGGTCGTCACCGACAAGGTGCTGACCCATCGCGGCTACACCACGCTCGACGTGCTGGTGTTCGGGCTCGTTACAGTCACCATCTTCGAGACCGTGCTGGGGGGCTTGCGCACCTACGTCTTCTCCCACACCACCAACCGCATCGACGTCGAGCTCGGCGCGCGGCTGTTCCGCCATCTGGTCGCGCTGCCGATCGCCTATTTCGAGGCGCGGCGCGCCGGCGATTCCGTGGCGCGGGTGCGCGAGCTGGAGAACATCAGGAATTTCATTACCAGCTCGGCGCTGACCCTGGTGATCGATCTCGCCTTCACCTTCGTCTTCCTGGGCGTGATGTTCTACTACTCGCCGTTCCTGTCCTGGATCGTGATCGGCTCGTTCCCGTTCTACATCGCGCTGTCGGCCGGGGTGACGCCGATCTTCCGCAAGCGGCTCGACGTCAAGTTCGACCGCGGCGCCGAGAACCAGGCCTTCCTGGTCGAGACCGTCACCGCGATCCAGACCCTGAAGGCCATGGCAATCGAGCCGCAGATGCAGCGGCGCTGGGAGGAGCAGCTCGCCGGCTATGTCGGCGCCAGCTTCGACGTGCTGTCGCTCGGCAACTGGGCGAGCCAGTCGGTGCAGTTCATCAGCAAGATCGTCACCGCGCTGACCTTGTATTTCGGGGCGCATCTGGTGATCGAGGGCAGCTTGAGCGTCGGTGAGCTCATCGCCTTCAACATGCTGGCCGGGCGGGTGGCGCAGCCGGTGCTGCGGCTGGCGCAGCTGTGGCAGGATTTCCACCAGGCGCGGCTGTCGGTGGCGCGGCTCGGCGACATCCTCAACACCACGCCGGAGCCGGCGTTCAATCCCGGCCGCGCGGCGCTGCCGCCAGTGCGCGGCGAGGTCGTGTTCGACCACGTCCATTTCCGCTACCGCGTCGATGGACCGCTGGCGCTGCACGACGTCAGCCTGAAGGTGCCGGTCGGCCAAGTGGTCGGCATCGTCGGCCCCTCCGGCTCTGGCAAGTCGACACTGACCAAGCTGATCCAGCGGCTGTACGTCCCCGAGGCCGGCCGCATCCTGATCGACGGCGTCGATCTCACGGTCGCCGACGTCACCTGGCTGCGGCGGCAGATCGGCGCGGTGCTGCAGGAGAACGTGCTGTTCAACCGCTCGATCCGCGACAACATCGCGCTGGCCGATCCCGGCATGGCGATGGAGCGGGTGATCCAGGCGGCCGAGCTCGCCGGCGCCCATGAGTTCATTCTCGGCCTGCCCGACGGCTATGACACGGTGGTTGGCGAGCGCGGTGCCAGCCTCTCCGGCGGCCAGCGCCAGCGCATCGCGATTGCGCGTGCGCTGGTCACCAATCCGCGCATTCTCATTTTTGACGAGGCGACCTCGGCGCTCGACTATGAGAGCGAGAACATCATCCAGAGCAACATGCGCAAGATCTGCGCCGGGCGCACCGTGTTCATCATCGCGCACCGGCTGTCGGCGGTGCGCAACGCCGACCGCATCCTCACCATCGAGAATGGCCGCCTGGTCGAGGACGGCACCCATGACGAGCTGATCAAGCGCGCTGGGCGCTACGCGACGCTGGACCAGATCCAGGCGGGGCTCCATGTCGTCGGCTGAAGCGCAGAAGCAGGACAACGCGCCGATCTCGCTCGACGCGCGACGGGGCCGCCGCAAAGATGCCCGCGAGTTCCTCCCCGCGGCGCTGGAGATCGTGGAGACGCCGGCCTCGCCCGTGGGCCGAGCCGTGGCCGGGACCATCATGCTGTTCTTCGTCATCGCGATCGGCTGGTCGATCGTGGGCCATGTCGACATCATCGCCTCGGCGCAAGGCAAGATCGTGCCGACCGGCCGCACCAAGACCATCCAGCCGCTGGAAGCGGGCGTCGTCGCCGCGATCCACGTCCAGGACGGCGACAAGGTGCATGCCGGCGACGTGCTGGTCGAGCTCGATCGCACCGTCACCGAGGCCGAGCGCCGCCGCGTCGCGCAGGGCCTGATGCAGGCAAGGCTCGATGTTGCAAGGCTCGGTGTGCTCCGCGACAGCTTCGGCGATCTCGCCGAGCTGCGACCGCTCAACGTGCCCGAAGGCGCCGCACCCGCCGACGTCGCACGTACCCGCGCCGCCCTGCAGGCGCAGGCCGCCGAGCAGCTGTCGAAGCTCGCCTCCAATTTGCAGCAGATCGCACAGAAGCGTGCCGAGGCGCAGTCGATCGAGGCCGCGATCGCCAAGATCGATGCCACGCTCCCATTCCTGCAGGAGACCGCTGACATCCGCCGCAACGCCAAGGAGATCCAATACGGCAACCAGATCGCCTATATCGACGCGCAGTCGCGGCTGATCGACCAGCAGAGCGAGCGCATCGTGCAGACGCGGCGCCTGGTCGAGATCGAGGCGGCGCGGCTGGCGCTGGAGCAGCAGCTGGCGCAGACCCGCTCCGGCTTCGAGCGCCAGGTGCTGTCGGACCTCGCCGATGCCGAGAAGAAGGCCGACGAGCTGACGCAGGACCTCGTCAAGGCCGAGCGCAAGATCGCCGAGCAGGTGCTGCGCGCCCCGATCGACGGCACCGTGCAGCAGCTCGCGCTGCACACTGTCGGCGGCGTCGTCACACCGGCGCAACAGCTGATGCTCATCGTGCCCGCCGACAGCCAGCTCGAGGCGGAAGCCATGATCTCCAACCGCGACATCGGCTTCGTCAATGTCGGGCAATCAGCCGAGATCAAGATCGACACCTTCAACTTCACCCGCTACGGCCTCGTCCATGGCAAGGTGCTGAGCGTCTCCCAAGATTCGATCGTCCGCGAGAAGCCCGCCGATAAGCAGAATGGCGGCAAGGCGGCTGGTGCACTGGCCGAGACCAGCGAGCCGGCAGGCCAGGAGTTCATCTATTCGGCGCGGGTGTCGCTGGATGAGAAGCAAATGCAGATCGAGGACAAGATGGTCGCGCTCGCGCCGGGGATGGCGGTGACGGTGGAGATCAAGACGGGGACGAGACGGATCATCGAGTATGTGATGTCGCCGCTGCTCAGATACAAATCCGAGAGTCTTCGCGAACGATGAAACTACTCCGCGAAGATGCCGCGACTCATCACCGATTTTGTTGGGATGCCGACGTGGAAAGGGTTGTTGTCGAATTGACATCCTAAGGTGATAAAATACCGTGCAGTTGATCTATGATTGATATGTATTTGATTCGTGTTGTTGCAATCGGAAGTTGGGGGCACATGATCCGGGTTGGAAATAGGTTTGCGCAGCTGGCTTGGCTGCGCGGTTCTATCGTCGCAGTCATCTTGTTCTGTGCCTCGTTCATCGTCTGTCTTGCGCCCCAGCCGGTGCATGCGGGCCACTGGGCCAGCTATCACAACGGCAACTGCGGTTCGGATGGTATTGCCTGTGCGCAGGAAGACTTTTGGGCTTACTGGAGCAGCGACCCAAGCGTCATCCTGACGAAGTGCTATCTTAACGGGGCGGGGAGCAGCGGCATTTTCGCCGGTGCGATTTGTGACGGGAATTCGAATGGAGCTTACCGGGGTGGTGTAGCGTTTCTCAACTGCGATAGTGGTGAAGTTCTAACCGGATCGGGGTGTCTCGCTGCTCCCCCGGCGGATCACTGCCCGTCCTGTCGAGACCAGGTCGCCAATCCCGTCGATCTTCGCAGTGGCATGAAGATCGAGGCCTATACCGATTTCTCGACCCAGAGTACGAGCGACGGCGGTGCGTCGCTCAAATTCGAGCGCTTCTATACGAGCGATCAGGCGACGCTGAGCGGACGTCTGCGTCCGTCGCGGCTCGGTAACGGATGGCGGTCGAACTTCGATTCCGGCGCGATCGTCGCTTCCAATAGCGTGACGATTACGCTCCCCAACGGAGAGGTCGTCCTCTTCAGCTATGTCAGCTCGACCGGCCTCTACGCGCAGAGCTATTACGACTGGAGCCTGAAGAGCCTCGTCATTGGCAACCGCGGTCGGGCTGCGACGCTCGTGAAGAATGCGACCACACAGCTCTATACCCTGACGACGGATGACAATATCAGCCGGGTCTACGACGCCGGCGGCGTGCTGCAGTCGATCATATTCCAGAGCGGCTACACCCAGGCACTGACCTATGACAGCGCCGGCAACAACACGCTGGTAACCGACAGTTTCGGTCGGACCCTGCAGTTCACCTATACGCCGCAGGGGCTGCTCGATACGATGACGGTGCCCGGCGGACAAGTCTATCGCTACAAGTTCATTCCGCGCTACGCCATCGTCGGCAGGAGCGGTCCGGATCCGCTGCAGATGGCGGCGGACCTGTTCGCGCTCGAATACGTCATTCAGCCGGATACGACCGCAGACACGGCGGACAATCCGCGCATCCGCTATCATTACGAGAATGCAAGCTTTCCCTACGCGCTGACCGGCGTCACCAACGAGGCCGGCGTGCGCTACGCGACCTGGACCTACGATGCCAAGGGGAGGGTGCTGACATCGGAGCATGCCGGCGGCGTCGAGCGATATTCGATCGCCTACAATGATGTGGCCAACACGGTGACGGTGACCAATCCGCTGTCTAAGGTCGCAGTGTATCACTACAGCAAGGATGCGCGGGGCAACAACATCCTCGCCAGCATCGAGGGGCAGCCGTCCGCCAATTGCGTTGGTTCGAATTCCGTCATCGGCTATGACGTCAACAATTATGTTACGGACGAGACCGACGAGGAGGGGCGGGTCACGCATTACGTCCGCGACAGCCGCGGCAATCCGACGCTCGTCACCCGCGGCTACGGAACGCCGCTCGCGCAGTCGAACAGCTACACTTGGCATCCGACGCTCAACGTGCCGACGCGTGCGGTCGAGCCCGGCGTGACTACCGACTTCACCTGGACCGGCGGTCTTCTCACCCAGCTCACGAAGGCCGATACGACCAGCCAGACGGTGCCGTATGCGACCAACGGCCAGACCCGGACCTGGACTTACGGTTACACGACGGGAGGGTTGCTTGCCTCCGTCGATGGGCCGCTGCCCGGAGCCGGTGACACAGTCCTTTACACTTATGACCAGACGGGATTCGTGGCGACGATCACCAACGAGGTCGGCCACCTCACCAAGGTGATGTCGCATAACGGGCGGGGCCAGCCGACCACGATCCTCGACCCCAATGGCGTCTATACCAACCTGACCTACGATCCCCTGGGCCGGTTGAAGAGCACAATCGTGGATCCCAGCGGGCTGGTCGCGACGACGTCGATCGACTACACCCCGACGGGCGATGTCAGCCGGATCGTCAGGCCGAACGGCGCGTTCCTGCAATATACCTACGATGACGGCCGCCGGCTCATCCGGGTGCAGGACAATACCGGGGCGACGGTCGAGTACGACCGCGACAATCTCGGCAACGTCACCGCGCGGCGGATCAAGGATCCGAGCGGCATCCTGCAAGCGTCGCAGACGGCGACCTATGACGAACTCGGCCGGTTGCTGACGTTCGTCGGCGCGTTCGGGCAGACCTGGACCCACGGCTATGACCGCACCCACAACGAGGTGTCGGTCACAGATCCGCGAGCCAACGTGTTCGGATCGAGCTTTGACGGCCTCAACCGGCTGATCGGGACGACGGACGAGGAGGGCAACTCGGTCGCGGTGGCTCGCAACGGTGCCGACGACATCACCGCCTACAGCGACCCGCGCTCGCTCACCACCAGCTACGTCCGCAACGGTTTCGGTGAGGTGATCCAGCGCGTCAGCCCGGACAGCGGCACGACCACCTACACCTATAACGTCCTGGGCAAGCCGATGCAGATCGTCGATGCCCGCGGCGTCGGCACGAACCTGACCTATGACAATGCCGGGCGGCTGCTGGCCAAGCAGTATCCGGCAGCGCCCAGTGAGAACATCACCTATACCTGGGACGACGCGACCAACGGCAACAAGGGCAAAGGCAGGCTCACCCGGATCCAGGACGCCACCGGCTCGATCGATTGGACCTTCAACGCGCTCGGCCAGGTGATGCAGGAGCGCAAGGCCACGGGCTCGGCCATCTATGTCGTCGGCTATGGCTATGACCTCGCCGGAAACATCATCCGCATGACCTACCCGTCGGGACGGGTGGTCGATTACACTCGGGACACGGTCGGCCGCATTACGGATGTGACTTCGCGGACCACGAACGCGACCGTGCCTCTGGCGTCCAACGTGACGTATGGCGCTGCGGGGCCGTTGCAGTCGCTGACCTATGGCAATGGCCTGACCCTGATCAAGACGTATGATCAGGACTACCTACTGAGTCAGCTCGTCGTCACGGGCACTTCATCCGGAACCGATGTTGTCAATCGCCAATACAGCCGCAACGACGGCGTCAACATCACCGATATCACCGACACGGTCGATACGCTGCGCAGCGAGAATTACTCGTATACGCCGACCGGTCGGCTCGAGAATGCCAGCGGCCCCTGGGGCGTGCTTGGTTATGCCTACGACGCTGTCGGCAATCGGATGTTCGAATCCTATGCCAGCCGTGGAACCGTCACAGAGCAGATCACCCAGTACGAGGCCACGTCGAACCGGTTGGTCGATGTCAGCAGCAACGGAACCAACGTTCGGACATTTACTCACGACGCGGCAGGTAATCTCGTGACCGACAATCGGTCCGGCACGATCTATGGCTATCGCTACAACAACCGCGATCGGCTCGATCAGCTGAGTCTCAACTCGTCCGTCACGGCGGACTACGGCTATGACGGTTTGGAGCGGATGGCCGTCCGCACGCTACGGACGGCCTCGCCGCCCGCTACCATGCATTACGTGTACGATCTCACCGGTCGTCTTATCGCCGAAGCGACGGCCTCCGGCGTCGTGACCCGGGAGTATGTCTGGCTGGACGACATGCCGCTCGCCGTGGCAGCTGATCTCGACACGTCCGCGCCAAACCTCTGGTTCGTCCACGCCGACCATCTCGACCGCCCGATTCGGATGACGGACAGCACGAAGAACGTGGTGTGGAATGCATACTTCTTGCCGTTTGGCGCCGTCGACGTGATCCTAGGGTCTGCCACGAATAATCTGCGGTTTCCGGGGCAGTATTTTTTGTTGGAAGCCGGGCTTCACTACAATTGGTATAGACATTACGATCCCACCCTGGGACGATACACGCAGCCGGATCCTAATGGCGAAGTGCCGGCGTTCTGGTCTGTCACTTCTGGCGAGTCGCCCATTAGCTCTATAATTGACGGCCGGGGCATGTCGGCGCAGGCGTCCGCGTTTGTCCCGTCGTCACTCACTGTAAATTGGTCCTTCGGTCTAGAGCTGCCGGAATTGCTGGATGGACCAAATGTCTACGCCTACGCAGGGTCTGCGCCTGCGCTGAAGCGGGATCATACCGGTCGTTATGTCGACGCAATGGGAATCTGGTATCCGGGAACGGACGAAGAACCTGGTTTCGATTACAATCCTCTTGAGCACCCATATCAAACCGGCGGTATGATGTTGGCGGTGGTCGCTATGCCTTACGCTGGCGCGATCTGTGAGTATGCAGTGCTAGGATGGGAGTATTCGTTCGGCCGCAATTTCCGTTTTGCTCCCTATGGAAACCGCACGGGCCACCCCCTCGGACGTTGGCCGCATTATCACAGGCGAGCTGTCGATCCTGTGACGGGGGAGACTATGCCGGGAGGCGGTATCGGACGTCACCGGCCGTGGGAAACTAAGTCTACCGATCGATCATTTTGGAGCAGATTCTGATGAATGTGGACCTATCGAGTGTTGCTATCATAAACGAGTCTAGCAGCAGCGAAGTAGTTGGTGATGTAACGCTGTTCCGGAATTTTGAGAGCTTAGCTGCATGGACGGAGCCGATCGATGTTGAGAATAACGAGTACTTTGCGTATTCGTTGGCAGGAGATCGCCTCAACCTCAACGTTGAAAGCGACCGAGTGAAGGTTACAAAGGCTAACGACGGAGTTAATCTTTCCGCGCATGTTAGGAAACTTCTTGAAGCGACTGCTGAGCACGTCATTAGAGCAAGCAATCGGGAAAGCGTCACGGGTATTGATCCAAAGCTGATGTCGCTAAGAGAGCTTATCGATGTCATCGGTTTCGCCCGATAAAAGTGTCTATGCGTCTGGAGCGAGAAATATTTTCTTACAGCCGATCACTGTGGCTAACGCTCGATCGTCGGTCTGCTAAGGTTCCCGCGATTGTTCGGAATAAACCGCTTGTTGGACACTGGTTGCGACTTGGCTTGAGGTAGGAATCGCGGAGGTTGATCGTGCTACGAGCGTGCCGATGGTTGTGGACTACACAAGCTTCGGCTGAATGTGAGCCTTGAGACCTGAAGAGACACAGGTATCAGTGGCTACAATCTTCGGTGAATCCGGCGACGACACGCTCACCGGAACATCGGGCGCTGACACGATCTACGGCCTTGCCGGCGACGACATCTCGATTGGTTGGCAGGGCAACGAGACCTACATCTTCGACCGCGGTGATGGTCAGGATACGATCTTCGATAATGACGGTGGCAGTGGCGAAGTCAATACGCTGCAGTTCGGTCAGGAGTTTCGGAATCGCAAGTAACCGTCAAGGAATCTGGGACCGGGGATCTGGTCCTGGGCATCGAGACAAGCCAGAAGTCGTTGGTTGCGCCGCACTAATTTAGTTGGATTTGGTGATGTTGACCGTCGCTGCCGGCGAATGCATGAGTTGGCGGGTACAATTGGGGTTGGAGTTAGTACTTCGGGCGTCTGTGAACAACGGCTAAAGCCTGAGCTAAAGTGAGTTTGACGTACGGGCGACTTGGGGGCATTCATGACCACGATATTCGGCACATCAGGTAACGACACGCTCATCGGCACCTCGTCGGCAGACTCCATCTACGGCCAGACCGGCGACGACACGCTGATTGGTGGGCAGGGCAACGACACGCTGCAGGGCGGACTGGGCAACGACACCTACATCTTCAACCGCGGTGACAGCCAGGATACGATCTTCGACAATGGCGCCGGTAGCGGTGAGGTCAACACGCTGCAGTTCGGGTCCGGGATCACGGCGGGCCAGGACACCGTCAAGGAGTCCGGTACCGGGGATCTGGTGCTGAGCATCACCGGAACGACCGACAAGATCACCTTGCGCAGTCAGCTGCTCTCGGCGGCTGGGGGCGTCGATCAGGTCGTGTTTGCCGATGGCACGATCTGGAATCGGGCCGCGCTGCTGGCGCTCGCGACGGCGCCGACGAGCGGCAACGATACGTTCTATGGCGACTACAACGCCAATACGCTGAGCGGCGGTGCGGGCAATGACACACTGTCGGGCGGTGCCGGCGACGATACCCTGATCGGTGGGACCGGCAATGACACGCTGTCGGGCGGAGCCGGCAACGACACCTATGTGTTCAACGTGGGTGATGGCCAGGACACGATCACGGACAATGGGGCGGCGAGCGGAGAGACCAACACGCTGCAGCTCGGCAGCGGGATCCTGCCTGCGAACGTGGTGGTGACCGAGGCGAATGGCGGCGGCGATCTCGTGCTTACCATCAGCGGCACCACTGACAAGGTTACGTTGAAGAACCAGCTGGTCTCGGCCACCGGCGGCGTCGATCAGGTCGTGTTCGCCGACGGAACGGTGTGGACGCGCGCGGCGCTGCTGGCGCAGGCGACGGCGCCGACGAGCGGAAACGACACGTTCTATGGCGATTATCTCGGCAACACGCTGAACGGCGGCGCTGGGAACGACACGCTGTATGGCGCGGGAGGCGACGACGTTCTGGCTGGTGGCACCGGCAATGATGTGTTGGTCGGTGGCACTGGCAATGATACCTATCTGTTTAATCTCGGCGACGGACAGGACACGATCTTCGACAACGGCAGCTCGAACAGCAGTGAGGTCAATACCCTGCGGCTGGGAACTGGCATTGCCGTCGGCTCTGTGACAGTGACCGAGGCCAATGGCGGGCGCGACCTGCTGCTCTCGATCGGCGGAACGACGGACAGCATTCTGCTGCAGAACCAGCTGGTCGCCAAGACCGGCGGCGTCGACCAGGTCGTATTCGCGGACGGCTCCGTCTGGAGCCGGGCGGACCTGCTGGCACATGCGACACTGCCGACCGCGGCGAACGCCACCCTTTATGGCGACTACGCCGACAATGTCCTGACCGGCGGAACTGGGAATGATACAATCTATGGCGCGGCCGGCAACGACACGCTCGCCGGCGCCGGTGGCAACGACTATCTCGAGGGAGGCGTCGGCAACGATATCTATCTGTTCGGTCGCGGCGGCGGCAACGACCGCATCAACGACAATGGCGCGGCGGCCGATGTGGACCGGCTGCAATTCGCCGCGGATATTGCGCCGGCCGACATCGTGGTGACGCAAGCCAATGGCGGGCAGGATATCGTCCTGAGCATTGCCGGGAGCAGCGACAGCGTGCTGCTGAGCAATCAGCTGATCGGCACCACCGGCGGCGTCGATTTCGTGCAGTTCGCCGACGGCACGGTCTGGGACCGTGCCGCGCTTCTCTCGAAGTCGCTGGTGCCGACCAGCGGCGACGACGTCCTGGGTGGCGACGACGGGGCGAACATCCTGACCGGTGGCGCCGGCAATGACCGGCTGATCGGGCGGGGCGGCGCCGACACCTACGTCTATACGCTTGGGGATGGCGTCGACATCGTCGACGATCAGGCTAGCAGCGACGGCGATACGGTTCTGCTGCATGGCATCGTGCCCAGCCAGGTTCATATCGTGCGCAGCGGCGACAATGCCCTGCTGCTGTTCGAGGCGGATCACAACAGCCGGCTGACATTGGCGGGCCAGTTTGCCGGCACGGGAACGATCGAGCAGATCGTCTTCGACGATGGTACGGTGTGGTCGAGCGCCGACATCCTCGCTGCGGCGATCGGCGGAACCGACAATGTCACGCTCGGCATGAATGCCGCCGAGACGATCGTGGGCTCCGGCGTCAATGACACGATCGAAGGGCTGCGTGGCAACGACGTGCTGCAGGGCGGCGCTGGTGACGACACCTACATCTTCAATGCTGGCGATGGGCAAGACACGATCATCGAGGCCGGGGGGACCGACACTCTGTCTTTCGGCCGCGGCCTTGCCGCGAGCGATGCGATCTTGCAGGCGGTCGGCAACGATCTTTACGTGCGATTCCGGAACTCGACAGACTCTGTTCTGGTCCAATCGGCCTTCGCCAACTCGTCGTCCGTGGTCGAGAACGTCCATTTCGCAGACGGTACGACTTGGAATCTCACGAAGCCGTTGACGTTCACCTATATCGGCACCGATACGAACACGGTGCTGACGGGCAGTTCGTATGGAACCAACATTTTCGAACTCGGACCCGGCGGTGACACGGTCACAGCAGGTTCGGCCAACGATGTCATCATCTTCAAGCGAGGTATTGGCCACGCCACGGTGACACTGACCGGAACCGGAGCCGCGCTCAAACTGGCAGCCGGAATCGCCCAATCCGATGTGAGCGTCCAGACTGCCTCCAACGGTGATGTGACAGTCGCGCTCGCGGGCAGCAATGACAGTGTCACCTTTAACGGGGCGTCCGCCAAAGGCCTGAATACGATCGGGTTCAGCGATGGAACGAACTGGCGCCTGATCTACGGCACGTCCGGCAACGACACTTTGAACGGCGGGTCTGGAGTCGACTTTCTCAATGGCGGCCAAGGCGACGATCAGCTCAGTGGCGGCGCCGGCTCCGACACGTATGTGTATAAGGGCGGTGACGGCAACGATACGATCATCGATGGTGGTACGTCGGACGGCAGCATCGACAAACTCATGCTGGTCGACATCTCGCCGTCGCGGGTCTCGCTGACGCGCAACGGAAGCGACGTGGCCCTGGTGATCGCGCCGAGCACGGCGGGCGGCAATGACGGCGGCTCAGTATTGCTGAAGGCCGAACTCGACTGGCAGAATATTGAGCAGATCGTCTTTGCTGACGGGACTGTCTGGTCGCCGTTGACCCTGTTCCAAATGCTGGTCTCGGTCGGGGGGACTTCGGGCAATGACACGCTCGTCGGGACGAATGGATCAGATATCCTGGCAGGTGGGCTGGGCGATGATCAGCTTGATGGCGGCGCTGGATCGGACAGCTATCTCTACAATGTCGGTGACGGCAATGATACGATCATTGACGGTACCGCGTTCGACGGCTCCAACGACAGGCTGGTTCTGGGGGCGGGGCTGACGGCCTCCAATCTCGTGATCAGCCGCAACGGCAGCGACGTGACGTTGAGCTTCACCGACCAGGCAGGCTCCGTCCGTATGGTGGCGTTTGACAGCGGCGCCAGTGTCGGCCTGGAGCAGGTGGTGCTCGGCGACGGCACGGTGTGGAGCAAGCAGCAGGTTGAGAGCGCCTACATCGCGCAGCAGATCGCGGCCGGCGCGACCACGATCACCGGTTTCGATCAGAACAACGACGTAATCGTCGGCACCAGCGGTAGCGACACCCTGTATGGCCTCGGCGGCAACGACACGCTAACCGGCGGGCGCGGCGACGACACGCTGGATGGCGGCAACGGCTCCGACACCTACGTCTACAATGCCGGCGACGGCAACGATACTATCATGGACGGGACCGCGTTCGACGGCTCCAACGACAGGCTGGTTCTGGGAGCGGGGCTGACGGCCTCGAATCTCGTGATCAGCCGCAATGGTAGCGACGTGACATTGAGCTTCACCGACCAGGCAGGCTCGGTCCGCATGGTGGCCTTCGACAGCGGCGCCAGTGTCGGCCTCGAGCAGGTGGTGCTCGGCGATGGCACGGTATGGAGCAAGCAGCAGCTGGAGAGTGCCTACATCGCGCAGCAGATGGCTGCGGGCGCGACCACGATCACCGGCTTCGATCAGAATAACGACGTGATTGGCGGGACCAGCGGCAACGACACGCTGTACGGCCTCGGTGGCAACGACACACTGTCCGGCGGACGCGGCGACGACACGCTGGATGGTGGCAGTGGCTCCGACACCTACGTTTACAACGCCGGCGATGGCAACGATACGATCATTGACGGGACCGCGTTCGACGGCTCCGACGATCGGCTGGGTCTGGGGGCAGGGCTGACGGCCTCGAACCTTGTGATCAGCCGCAACGGTAGCGACGTGACGTTGAGCTTCACCGACCAGGCGGGCTCGGTCCGCATGGTGGCGTTTGACAGTGGCGCCAGTGTCGGCCTCGAGCAGGTGGTGCTCGGCGACGGCACAGTGTGGAGCAAGCAGCAGCTGGAGAGCGCCTACATCGCGCAGCAGATGGCGGCGGGTGCGACCACGATCACCGGCTTCGACCAGAACAACGACGTGATCGGTGGAACCAGCGGCAACGATACGCTGTATGGCCTCGGTGGCAACGACACACTGACCGGCGGACGCGGCGACGACATGCTGGATGGCGGCAGTGGCTCGGACACCTACGTCTACAACGCCGGCGATGGCAACGACACGATCACGGATGGCACCGCGTTCGATGGATCGAACGACAGGCTGGTTCTGGGGGCGGGGCTGACGGCCTCGAACCTCGTGATCACCCGCAGCGGCAGCGACGTGACGTTGAGCTTCACCGACCAGGCGGGCTCGGTCCGCATGGTGGCGTTTGACAGCGGCGCCAGTGTCGGCCTCGAGCAGGTGGTGCTCGGCGACGGCACGGTATGGAGCAAGCAGCAGCTGGAGAGTGCCTATATCGCGCAGCAGATCGCGGCTGGAGCAACGAACATTACTGGCTTTGACCAGAACGACGACGTGATTGTCGGGACCAGCGGCAACGACACGCTGTATGGCCTCGGCGGCAATGACACGCTGAGTGGGGGCGCCGGAGATGATTACCTGAACGGCGGCAGCGGAACGGATACTTACATCTACAGTTCGGTGGGTGGTAATGATGTCATTGACGACAGTACCAGCGGCAACGCGCTGGTGATGCAAGGCATTGCCTCCAGCGCGGTAGCCTTGAGTCGGCCGGGCAACGGCGCGGATCTGGTCATTCAGAACATCTCCACGGGCAAGACGATCACTGTGAAAGGCCAATTCAGCAACGGGACCCTCTCTACAATCAGCTTCGCCGACGGTGCGAGTTGGAGTCAGGCCCAGGTCCTTGACCTCGTGTCGGGAGGCAGCGACGCAAACGCCTATCTGTTCAACGCTGGAAGCGGCCAAGTAACCGTTGCGAATACGATCACGACCATCCGGATGGGAACCGGGATCTCGTCATCCGATCTCTACTTCCAGGCGAACGGCAATGGCGACCTGACGATCCGGTTCAGGAACAGCAGCGACGTCATCACCGTGCCGCGGGATCTCACCGTGCAGCCCTGGGGCGTTTCCAGCGCCATCATCCGCATCGCCTTCAGCGACGGCACGGTTCTGCCAGTCGGGCAGCCGGGCGCGGGGGTGGGGGCGCCGCTGACCTTCACGTGGATCGGCAACAGCAATGGCTTCGATCTAGGAAACACCAATTTCGGCTCGAACGTCTTCGAGGTCTCCGCGTCCGGCAATCTTGGCTTCGGCAACTACAGCAACGGCGTTGCCGGCACCAATACAATCAAGTTTGCGGCGGGCTCAGGCGCGCTGTCGGTGTGGCCCGGCGCGAGCAAGGGTACGCTGCAGTTCGGCACCGGCGTCACAGCGCAGGACGTGCTGTTGCAGGCCAACGGCAGCGATCTGATCGTCAAGTTCCGCAACAATGCAAGCGACAACATTCTTGTTCACTCGGACCTGACGGTCAGTGGCGGCGTGGCCTCCAGCTCGATCAACAGCCTGGTATTCAGCGACGGTACCTCGATCGCCCTGGGCGGTTCGGCGTCCGTGCCGATCACGTTCACCTGGGTGGGAAAAACCAACGGCTTCGATCTCGGCAATACCAACTTCGGCTCGAACGTGTTCGAGGTCTCCGCATCCGGCAATCTTGGATTTGGCAACTATAGTAACGGGGTGGCCGGCACGAATACGATCAAATATGCGACGGGCTCAGGCGCCCTGTCGGTGTGGCCTGGGGCAAGCAAGGGCACGTTGCAATTCGGCACTGGCGTCACGGCGCAGGACGTGCTGCTGCAGGCTAACGGCAGCGATCTGATCGTCAAGTTCCGCAACAATGCGACTGACAACATTCTCGTTCACTCGGACTTGACGGTCAGCGGCGGCGCCGCCACCAGCTCCATCGACAAACTGGTTTTCAGCGACGGCAGCTCGATCGCCCTGGGTGGTACAGCGTCCGTGCCGATCACGTTTACCTGGCTCGGCAACACCTCGTCGACCACGCTGTCCGGCTCGGCCTACGGTTCGAACGTCTATGAAATCAGCGCTAGTAATGTCTCGGTCAATTTTGCAAATGCGGCGTCGGTGGGAGGCGCCAACACGTTGCTGTACAGCCGCGGCGTCGGACGGACCGACATCAATCTGAACGGCGCGACGGGCACGATCAATTTGGGGGCAGGCATCTCTGCGCAGGATGTTTACGTCCAGGTCGAGAATGGCGCCGACCTGATCCTTCGTATCCGGAACGACGACACCGACAAGATTGATATTCACGGCGATCTGACGAGCACGGGAGGCATCCAGACGCTGCGGTTCGCCGACGGAACAGTGTGGTCGAGGCAACAGCTGCTCGCGCTGGAGACGACAGGTACTGCCGCCAACGACGTTCTCTGGGGTTCGCTGGGAGCCGACATATTCGACGGCAAGGGAGGTAATGATGTCGCGCACGGGCGCGGCGGCAACGACATCTTCGTGTTCAACACCGGATATGGCCAGCTTGAGATCGACGAGACCGACAGCTCGAGCACGGCGGCCAATGTGCTGTCCCTCGGGACCGGAATCCGGCCGTCCGACGTGTCGGTCGCTACATCCTCGAACGGCAACGACTGGATCCTCACGATCGGCAGCAATGGCGATCTGATCAGGATCGACAACATGGTGCAGTCGAGCACCAGCGGCGTCCAGCAAGTCCGGTTTGCCGACGGCACCGTCTGGGACCGAGCGGCGGTCAGGGACGCATCTCAGACCTTTACCTGGAATGGAAGCAGCAGCAATCCAACGCTGGTCGGAAACGCCACGGGATCGAACATCTTCGTGCTTGGTGACGGAGCCGAGACGGCATTCGGCGGCACCCGCACCAACCTGTTCCGGACATCGTCGACAACGGGGCAGGCCACCATCAATCTTTCGGCCACACTTGGTGCGAAGAACCAGGTCGATTTCGGCAGCGGGATTACGGCGCAGAAGCTGTGGTTCACACAATCGGGCAATAATCTCGTGATCGCCGTGCTCGGGACTACGACACGGGTGACGGTCGCGAATTGGTTTACCGGCTCCGCCAGTCAATTGCAGACCATCACTGCAGGAACGACGGTCCTCGATGGCAGCGCGATCGGGACTCTGGTTCAAGCGATGTCGGCCTATGCGGTGGCTCATCCGGGCTTTGATCCGGCGTCGGCCTCGCAGGTCCCGGGCGATTTGGCGGTGCAGAGCGCAATAGCGGGAGCGTGGCACGGTCAACAAGGATTCGTCGCCAAGTTTTTTGCTCTGTCCTCCGGACCGTCGCAACTATCGGACATCAACTGGGGGGCTGCGCCGAGCTTCGTGACGACAGTGTCCCAGATCTCGGGTACCGCAGACGCAGCCTGGCCAGCCTCGTCGCACGTCAATTTCGCGACGGCCTACCAGGCCAACCTCACCATCACGACGGCTGGAACCTATACGTTCAGCCTCGCTTCCGACGACGGCTCCGCACTCTACATCGATGGCGTGCGGGTCGTGAACAATGACGGGCTGCACGGCAATAACACGGTCTCCGGCCAGGTGACACTGGGGATCGGGTCGCATGCGGTCGAGGTTCGCTACTTCCAGAATGGAGGCGGCGAGGTCGTGACGCTGACGGCGCCGGCAGGAGCAAACAGTTTTGCAACTGCGACCGGCAGCCTGATCTTTGCCGGAAGCTACGGCAGCTATCGATTTGCCGCCGATGCCTTCGGCGATGTCTTGATCCTGGACACTCGTGCAGGCGCATCGGGAGCCAATTCCGCGGTCGGCCTGACGCAGCTGATCTTTGCTGACGCAGCGATCGGGGTCGTCTCGGGAACGGCGGGCGTCGATGCGCTGAGCGGCTCCGCGGCCAACGAGATATTCGTCGGATCCGGAGGCAACGATGTGATCGTCGGTGGGGGCGGGGTTGATACGGCCGCATTCTCCGGCAACTTTGCGAACTACACGGTATCTTTGAATTCGGCTAATCAGGTCGTGGTCAGCGACCTGCGCAGCGGCAGTCCGGACGGAACCGACACGCTGTCCGGCATTGCTTCGCTCGGATTTGCCGACCAGCAGGTGCAGCTCGTGGTCGGGACCGGCTCTACCGGCACAGCAGGTTCGGCTACGCTGGCAGGAACAGCTAGCTCTGAAGTTTTTGTTGGCGGCGCCGGCAATGACACGTTTATCGGTGGCGGAGGAAACGATCGGTATCTGTTCGGCGCGGGCCAGGAGACGATCGTGAACGGAACTGCGAGCAGCTCTACCGCCAGCGGACAGCTAGCTTTCGGAACGGGCGTGACGGACAACGATCTCTGGTTCCTGCAGTCCGGCAACGATCTGCAGATCGACCTGCTCGGCACGACTCAGAACGTCACGATCAAGAACTGGTTTTCGGCGCCATCGAACCAGCTGCAGGAGATCACCGCCAGGGGTCTCAAGATTGACAGCCAGATCTCGCAGCTGGTCCAGGCCATGGCGAGCTATTCGTCTAGCCATGCGGGCTTCGATCCGACCAGCGCAGGGAGCCAGGCAGCGTCCAGCGACCCGAGCTTGCAGGCATCGATTGCGGCCGCTTGGCACGCGTAGAGAGTGAGGTACACGGAGACGAAAGCTGGCTCGCTCGACTCGTCGGGCGCACCAGTTCAATCTCAACTCGGCCTGCTTGCCGACGTGCCTCCGGATCCTCTGCTGCCGGCCATGCCAGCAACTAGTGATTCTGCAGGATGGCGAACACCTCAATCTCGGCGCCAAACGAGGGGGAAGTAAGTCCCTCGTCGACTGTCGCGGCAAGCCAGCTACGATCGTTGACAAGACTCACCTTCATCGCGATGACGGCGGCACTTCCTCGCCTCTGGGGACGCCCGTCCAAAACGCCGTTTCCATCAGCCGGCCCGGGCACATCTGTCATTTATAACTTGTTAACCAGCGTCCATTTGTCCGTGCGAGGAGATCGATGCGAACGTGTTTTTTACTCCGCCTTAGACGCCCTCCCGTATTCAGGTACAGGTAGCGCAAAAGTATCGGTATCGAAGTGGGTTGCGCGCGCTGCTCGGAAGGCAGAAGTACAACATGTGCGAGCAGACGTTACCCGGGCGTGAGGTGCTGGCCACGTCGGCTGCGACCGATCAGCCGCCGTCGCACCACTTGGGAACTTACGCGTTCCTGATCTCTCTTTTGAGCGTTTTCTATCTTTCCAACGCATCACTCGTCCTAAGTCATTACGACCTTGGCTGGCATCTTGCCGCTGGCGACTTGATTCGAACCGAAGAGCGCATCCCCTTCCAGGATCCCTGGTCGTTCACCCTCGGGACCCAACAGTGGTTCAACCTCTCGTGGCTATGGGACGTGGTTGCCAGCACAATCTTCAAGTTCAGCGGATACGCAGGTCTTGTTGTCCTCGTCTTGGTGTGCGGAATCCTGATCGCTGGATATCTCACGTCGGCTTGCTTGCGAAGTGGCGCTTCCGCGTTCGCCGCCTGCATCGGGACATTTGCGGTTTGCCTGCTGTATCCCTCCTACGATACGGCGCCTAACAGCTATCTCGCAGCATCTCCCAACATCGCGACCATGGTATTCAGCGTGGTCTTCTACCGGGAGTGTTTGCGGCCGACCAAACTGTTGTTGCTACCCTTGCTGATGGTGCTCTGGGTGAATTTGCACGGTGGATTCGTGCTTGGCTTCATGATCCTCGCTGTCTTCGGTGGCGGGGCCATTCTCCGAGGTGACTGGAACAACTTAAGGGCCATCGTAGTGGCTGGTTGCGGCTGCCTAGCCGCTACCTTCGTCAATCCGCTCGGCTGGAAAATCTACAAAGGCGTGGCCGCTACCTTGGGACACTTTGTTCAGGGACATATTGGAGAGTGGCTTCCCTATTCTCACAATGTCGAAATTCCGGGCAGCCTTCCCGGAATGGCCTACATTATTGTGTTCATCGCGCTGGAACTGCGGTACGGCGTAACGGCGAAAATCCGCGCTGAGCACCGCATTCTGTGTTGGGCATTTCTCGCGCTCGGACTTTCCCAGTTTCGATACATGTCATTCTTTTTCATCTTTTCGACGGTGCCGGTGGCTCTTCATCTCGATCGGCTTCTTCCCACTCGGCTGCCCAAGCCGCAAATTCAGCGCGCGCTTCTGACTGCAGCGCTCGTTGGCGCATGTGTCCTTCCGGTTACTTTTATCCGAGTACAGCCGGCTTTGGCATTGCCAAACATGTTGTCGGAGCAGGACGCCGAATACCTGGAGAAGCATTTTGCGCATGCGCGGGTGCTTAACCATTGGAATGTTGGAGGATATCTGATCTTCCTTACCCATGGATCAGTCCGGCTCTTTGTCGACGGCCGAGCGGCCACGGCTTATCCTGATGAGTTGCTCCGCGACTACTTCAAGCTCGTGCATTGGGAGGTCGATGAAGCCGCCTGGGATGAGGTGCTCGAGAAGTACCATATCGATGCTGTCGTGTGGCTTAAGGGGCATGATGAATTGAGGCAGTTCCTCGTAGGAAAGCGAGGCTGGACTGAGGACCATATCGGGAAGTACGAAAGTGTCTATGTCAGGCCCGCTGTCGCGCGCTGACGTGGCGCCGAGGGATATCGCCAGGTACTGCATCCCCCGGAGCGGCAGAAGCTCATGCGCATTTGCGTAGAAAGTTGACGGCGAGGTTTCCACCAACGCCCGCTCTGCTTCACCGATCTACTCCAGGGCTCTCGCTCACCGGCCAAACGATTGTAAAGCGTGGTTTCGTTGCTGCCGTAGCCTAGAGATCGCGCGGCGTTATATCCCCGCGCAAAAGCCGCGGCACAGGTTCCACAATGGTACGCAACCGGTGAGAGAATTGTGTCCAGCCAGATCTACCAAAATGCCCTCTCATGAATCCGGCCGCTCTGCAAATGGCTTCAGAACGCGCCTCGTTTGTGACTCGTGAATCTCAGGATCTCCCCTTTCACACTACCTTAAGTTTTGTCCCGTAATTTTGCGGGGTGAGAGATCGGGTGATCTGCGGGCCACTGGCCGCCGGGTTAAAGAGCCCTGCTTGAGAGATGTGCCGCGATCAGCTCCCTGGGAATGCGATCCAATGTTCCGTGCTTTCGTCAGATGTTGCGCTCGCGATCGTCAAAAGAGCTTCGTTGAAGGAAACGATGGCCTGCAGGCATGAAAGCCGACGAAGAAAGCCTCGCGTGGCAAACACTCAATCTCAATTGGCTGCCAATCGCTCTGTTTGGCGCGGCGCTGTTGAGTGCCTTGACGTACTCCGACTTTTCCTTGGAGCCAATGGGTTTCGGAGTTCTCGTTGCTATTGCGATTTCGCTTGCGAGTATTGCGTATGGTTATGCCCACATCAGGCAGGCTTCTGCGGATCCTAAACTTGTCTTCTGGTTTGGTGTCACAGCTCAGATCATATTGCTCACGGCGATCGCTGGCCCTCTTAGTTATGTCGCAAACGCGATGAATTGGCCCCTACAGGATCAGAGCCTATTGTGGATCGACCGCGCAATTGGGTTTGATCCCCAGGGGATTGCAGCGTTTTTCAATGCCCACAGCTGGATCGTGCACTACTTGAAAGTTGGATACGGCTTCATCAAGTGGCCCCTGCTCGCGATCCCGATCGTTTTGGCGATGGGATCGCGGTTCTTGCGACTTCAGCAATTCGTGCTGACGTTGAGCGTTGCACTCGCTGTAACGATTGTCGTGTCCGCCTTCATTCCGGCCATAGGGACCTACTATGGTCTGGGATTGTCGCCGGGCGAGCAATTCCCGAAGGTTGACTCGACAAATTACGCGGCGCAGCTTCGGGATATTTTCGCGTTACGAGATGGGTCGTTACGACAGCTCGACGTGCTCAGGCTAGCGGGCATCGTATCATTCCCAAGCTTCCACACGGCGTCGGCAGTTCTTTATATCTGGGCTTTGTGGCCGATCCGAGTTTTGCGGCCGGCGTCGATCGCGCTCAATACCTGGATGGTTGCCGCGACGCCCCTGATCGGTGCGCACTACATCATCGACCTCATCGGAGGCGCCGCTGTGGCTGGCGGGTCTATCGTGATGGTCAAGCACTTCTTGAGATCTGTATTTGTCAGGTCACAGCGCCGCACGCAATGGCCCGCTTATTGGCCGTCCGCTATGCCAAACGCAGGATCTTCGTCGGAGTAAATCCGGGTCACATCTTGGTGGCGCTGCCAGATGGGCCGCGTTGGGGCCGGCGGGAGCGACGAATCGGCTCGATATCTGCAGCTCGCGGACCACTTGAACCCGATGGGCTCAGTGCTGTGCAGACGTTGTGCAGTTCGACGCGGTGCGTGCTGCTCCAGTTAAACTCGGTTGTTGATGCTGCGGAAACCAGTGGGCTCACCATGTCAGACGCCGTTTCGGGTTCAAACTCGGTTGCAAGCCAGGGCAGAGCAAGAGCCGTCGGCGTTCTGATCCTGGTGCTGGGGCTTACTGCGGCGATGGCGTTCAAGCTGCTCTCGATCAGGGGCGGCGTTTTCGACGCCATGTCGACCGATGATGCGATGCGTCTTGTCGAAATCCGGGATTTTCTCGACGGCCAGGCCTGGTGGGATCTCCGGCAATACCGCCTGGGTCCATCCGGCGTGCTTATGCATTGGTCGCGGATTGTCGATCTGCCACTAGCTATATCGATCCTGACCTTGAAACCTTTGATCGGTCCGCTCCATGCGGAAGCGGTAACGCTGTTCGTCTGGCCAATACTTCTGCTTCTCGTGGCTCTCGTGCTCGTCGGGACGATTGCCTACCGTATGAGCGAAGGCGTCGCGGCCTCATCGCTGGGCGCAGCTGTGCTGGCTATGCTGGCAGCGCCAGCATTGATTCACTTCAAGCCGGGCGCGATCGATCATCACAACGTGCAAATCGATCTCTTGCTCCTGATGCTTCTCTTTGCGATCCAGGCCGATCGAAGCGCGACCAGGGCGGCGCTCGCAGCGTTGACCGGATCTGTGTCGCTCGCAATCGGAGTTGAGATCCTGCCGGTGATCGTCACGATATGCGGTGCCATGGCGGGTCTTTTCGTCTGGCGTGGTGGAGAGGTTGCGCGCGAAGTCTCGGCCTTTGCTCTCGCGCTAGCCGCATCATCGGCGGCTCTCGGATTTGCGTTGGTTCCGGCAGAGGAACTAACGTTGCCCGTGCTTGACGCGTTCGGGGGCCCGCTGCTTTTGTTGACCGTGGGCGGGAGCGTTGGCCTGGTGCTAATGGTTGGAATTGAGCGTTACCGATCCTCGCTATGGCTGCGTGTTGGCACTGCGACCGGAACCGTGATCGCCTTGCTCGGTGCGTTCGTCCTGCTTTTTGCGCGATCGCTGGTGTTGCCGTATTCGCAGCTTGATCCGCTGGTCGTTTCTCTATGGCTCGATCATGTTCAGGAGACCGTATCCCTGGCGGAGATGATCCGGATCGGTCCAGAGGAAGTACTCGGCTTTTACGCGTTTCCTCTTATAACAATGGCAATCGCGGCAGCGGCATTTTTGCGAGCCAACCCGGTTGATCGATTTCGGTGGGGTGTTGGTGTCGCTGCCCTCGCGACGTTGATTGCGATCAGCGTGTGGGAAATGCGCGGAACAGGCGGGGCTGCCATGGCGGCAGCGCCAATATTCGCCGCAGCCGCCGTCTTCATCTGGCCATCGCTTGCCCAGACAAGCAGCCTCGTTTTGGTGGCGTTCGTCTTGTCTCCGGTCATGTTCGCGGTACTTGGAAATTGCGCGAAACCACTGATCGATTCGATGGTAGAGCCGACTGAAATGGTATTTGAACCTGACGAGTCCCGATGCCAAAGTGTTTCGGATGCCGAGCCTATGGGGCTATTGGCGAGAGGACGCGTCATGGCGCCGATCGATCTCGGCCCGGCCATATTGGCTGCGACGAAACACGCCGTGTTTGCGGCCCCATACCACCGGAATAACGATGGCAATCTCGCGATGCTCAAGCTCATGCTTGCGCCAGCGCCGGTTGCGCATCAGATGCTACGAGATTACCACGTCGATTATGTGGTCACGTGTCGGACATCTCCAAATCGTAACGTTATTGAGCGCGCTCCGGATGGCTTAGAATCATTGTTGGCTCGAGGCGAAGTTCCTGAATTTCTCGAGCCATTGGGACTCGCATCCTCGTCCAAAATCGCGGTTTGGCGTGTTCGGGGGTGATGGCCCAACTCCGGTAGCTTAGGTTTGGCGCAGATGAAGTCAAGTTGCTCACGCAACTGCCCGTATTCTGATCCGTCCCGTCAATACTGCGTCCACTACCCGGTCCGTGGGTGCGCGCTCTCGATCTCGCGGCCGCATCGGCGCGAACTCGGTAGCAATTGGGTATCCTCTTGAAGCGAGAGGACTCAGGAAGGTTGAGCACCAACTCGCACAATGAAGCTTCGGTCCGCGCGCCTGCGCGCGGTACTGGGGCGCGGACCAAGGACCTTGAGCGGCCCTGGGTATATGAAGAGAACGCGATCGCGGGACATTGCAATGCCAGCTGGCAGCGGGGTGTCGGCACGACGCATGGGTGGATCTCGCGCGTGCGCGAGTCTTGCGCCTCCCCGCAACCATCGAAACACAGGAGAGGTTGGGCGAACGAGGGATCCGAACTTCACCTTTGGGCGCCGAGCCCAAAGGGCAGGCAGTCAACTTTTCTGAAGTCTTGGCAACTTTCAGGCGATTCTGGCTTCCAGCCTACCCCTTGGATGGTGCAGGCATCGCCAGAAATTCCCTTTTGAAACCAAGAGCCCTGGAACGCTGGTGCGGGTGCCTAAATCATTGATCTTGATCCGTGTTTTCGCCCCTGTCGTGCCCACCATCGGCCGATCAGGCCGGTGACCTAGCCTCGTTCGATCTCACGATCATTGAAGATCCTCTGACGTCGAAGCCAAACATCAGCCGTGGCTCGCGTCGCGGGTCCGCCAGCCCCAGGGCAGGGCGACCATAGTCGTGAATTCATGCATCTGTCCTTCTGTCGCCGCGTCGTCCCGGCCGGGCTCGTCCCGCTTGCGCGGCCGCGGTCGCTTCGGCGCGGCAAAGGCCCGGCCATCCACATCGCGGGGCTTGCCCAGACAAGAGTGGGATGCCCGGGCGCTTCGCGGTGCCGCTCTTTCGCTTCATCGGCGGCCTGCTGATCGTCGGACGGGTGTGTCGGGTGGATGCTGCGGTCTGGATTTCAGACATGGCTTCGCTGTCTCGCGGCGCGCTTTGCGTCCGAGCTGTTCTGATCGACCACCCTCTTCGTCGAAGAGGGCACGGGGAATGCCGGGCGCTGGCCGCACCCATGGCCCGCCTGCAGAAAAAAAGCAGGCGGCAGTCACCACAGGTTCAGCCGAGAACACCCGGCATTCCCCGCGCGATGGTTTTGACGGCTGCTTCGCGATCTCCCCGGTGCGCCGGGCTTTCTGGCCACCGTATCGCACAACGCGCTTGCGCACCTTGCGCTGGGCATCAGCGTCGGGATGCCAGGACCACGCGACTTGACCGTGCGCATCGACGTCGTTCGTCGGCGCGGCTCAGCCACGCTGCAACATCGACACGCCCACCGCATCCCGCCTCGACGTTCGTGACGACCGCGAAGCGCCCCTCTTGTGAGACGGGACGGGCAGATAGAAGCATAAATTCTGGAAAAAAGAAACAAGAATCTTCATGCTCGGGAGACTGGACAGAGACATGTGTTTGAGGCCGCAGTCAAAACGAGTTTTTCTGGCGTAGGCGATCTGGATGCGGAGAGACGACCGCGCACCAATGCCGACAAGACCGGCTCCCCGATCTGAACCGGACGAAAGCACTTGGCGCGCTCTATTGGAAGGTCGCCGTTGTCACTCAAGAGACCTCCAGCAAGAGGGTTAGACGGAGTGTGCCGTGGGTACGCCTTTTACGATCTCGTTTTGAGATCAAGTCCCTTCCATATTTCGAGTTCATCAGAGTCTTCATAGGCAATGCAGAGGCAGACATCGTCTCGCCCACCGGTTCTACGGGCAAATTCGATGCTGTGAATGGGGGCAGAGATAGATAGCGAAGAGTTTAGCGGCACGCTGACGATCATGCCGGCCTGAATCTGCCCACCTGCCATCTCGCCAGCCAGAACAAACAACCGGCGACTTTCAAGGGCGAAGGTCTCGTTCACACGAAAGCTGAACATCAGGAAGACCTGCATCATGATATCGTGCTTGTCTCTTCCTTGCTCGAAACAGACATTGATAGCAGTCCCCAACTTGCTTCAGAACACGTCGATCGTCGGAAACCGTGGCTCTCCGGTGATGCAATCCCAGAGGTAGACGGCGAGGCCGACGTCGCCGGTCCATAACGAATAGCGTCCGCGGCCGGCGACCATCTGGCCGCCGCGAACCTGCACGATGGCGGTCATCGCGAACTGGCGCGCGCGGTCGAGCCAAACCGGGTCGTGGGTGCGGCGATAGAGCTTGAGGAAGGCGTAGCCGTTTCCGCCGGTGCCGTGGCAGAGGTTCGAGCCCTTGGTCAGTGGTCCGGCGGCCCAGGTGAAGCGTCCGCCGTCCAGCAGCAGCGCGTCGAAGTCCGGCGTCGCGAACGGCGCGTCGGCAAAGGTCGTCACCATGCCCGGGGCACCATGACAGTGCTGACAGAGGAACAGCCGCTTCTCACGCTTGCTTCGCGGTCCCCATGTGGTTCCGATGTCATAGCGCCATGCGTTGGCCGCGAGCGCCTTCGGGACGAAGGCGGCCACGTGAGCCTGCTGTGCCGCCGTCAGCCAGTCCCATCCGAGCAACAACGGGATGACGTTGCCGGCGAAACCATGAACGGGTCCGAGGAAGCGGTCCTTGGCGCCATATAGATCCTGGGTCCAGAGCGGGCCCTGCGGTGTGTCCTCCAGCTCGGCCAACAGCCGTGCCGCCTGCACCTCGAACAGGCGGCGCCAGCGCGCTTCCCCGGTCATCCCCGCCATGTGGACCGCCGCGACCATCGACCCCGGCAGACCCCACATCAGCTCCCGGATCGGCAGTTCGTTGTTGTTCTCGGCGTGCCAATGAATGAGGTCGGCGAGGCTCGACAGTGGCGTGAGCCGCATGGCGAGCAGGGCGGCCCCCATCTCGCCACGGAGCAGCGAGCCATGTTTCTCGTAGTCGGCAGGCGAATTGGCTGCGTGGTCGATGACCGTCCGCTCCATCAGCCTGGACAGCACGGGGCGGAAATCCTTGGTCGCTCGGGTTGCGCCGACACGATGCAGGTAGTCGAGGGCCCAGATCACACCCGCGGCGCCCTTGTAGAAGCTGGGATCGCCGTCGGCGGTCCCGTCGTCGCTGGGGTGGGCCGGCCAGAAATGATCGGGATCGAATTGGGCGATCGCATCGGCCGCGATGTCTTCGATCGCGGCCAGGGCAATCGCTTCGTCCCAGGGAGTCTGGACCAGCGGCCGATGTCGTCCCAGGGTGATCATCGTGTCGGGCTCTCGGGTGCTGTCCGTCGGTCGCGTCAAGCAGGCAGGCCGCGGGGCGCATGATTGGCAACCAGCCTATCCAAAAGCCTGCCGTCGGTACACCATCGGTCCTATCGGATGATGGCTCGAGACGATGCCCAAGGTCCGCGGGGAATGAACATGCGCGAGACCCTTTCGATACGGTGCTACATCGCCGCGCCTCGGCCGGCGGTCTATCGAGCGCTGCTCGATCCGCGCGCGATCGCAAAATGGAAGGTGCCGGACGGGATGACCTGCGACGTGCATGCGTTCGACGCCCGTGAAGGCGGCGCGTTGCGGATTTCGCTTACCTATGACGTGCCGACCGGGACCGGCAAGACGACGGCGCACACGGATACGTATCGCGGTCGCTTTGTGAAGCTCGTCCCGAATGAGCAGGTTGTCGAAGTGGACGAGTTCGAGACCACGGATCCTGCGCTACGCGGCGAGATGACCATCACGATCACGCTCGCCGATGCGGATGGCGGGACCAAACTCCTTGCCACGCATGATGGACTGCCCCGTGGCGTATCGCCCGCCGACAACGAGGCCGGCTGGCGGATGGCGCTCGCGAAGCTCGCGGCGCTCGTCGAGGCGCGATAGGCCGGGCGTTCCGCTCATGCCCGCGGCAAACATGGGTATGCCGATCACCGGCCGCCGTTCACCGACGCGGAGCAAGAAAAGACCGATCAGAAAAAGCCGTGGCTCAGATCCGTCCCGTAGGTCAGCGCCATCGCCGACACCAGCAATATGGCGGCACAGAGCAGAAGGAACTGTTTGAGCAGTTCGTGTTTCGTACTGTCGGATGCTTCGGAAAATGCCTTATGAAATGCCTTGGTCAGAGCCGTCATTGCGACCTCGATCTCCTCCCGCCCTTGAGTAGGTCAAGGCAGCAGGCAGAAGGTTCATCTCGGCACAGATGCTGACCGGCATTGGACGCGAAAGTCCCGGCTGGACGAAGGCCGCCCGGTCTCCTCAGGCGCGGCGGCGGCAAGCCCGAGCAGGACGACGAAACCGCCGATCGGCGGCAAATGCTGGACATCGCAGTGGCGTAGGACGGTCGCTCCTGCCGCGGCAATGAGCGCCGTGCCAAGCGCCAGGCCGACGGTGGGACGGTCGCTCAGTGCTTGATCGCCATCCAACCGCCTTCTTGCGAGATCCGGAGCCGCACGCTTATTGAAACACCTTCACGGTGCGACGCTGTTTGGTGGAGACGGTCCAATTGACGTCGCAGGAGTCACCCGCGTTGATGCTGAGCGTCACGTTGAAGCAGACCTTGCTTTCGTCGGCGACCGCGCTCTTTCCGGTAAAGCACCCCGGACGTGTTTCGGAAAAGGAAAGAGCAGCGGTATCGGGTATCAGCTCCCAACCTGCGTCCGCCGCAGCGCATGTTTGCACCGGGCCTGCTGATTTGCCGACCGGCGCGCCTGTAGGATGATCGAGATGCATAGGTCCGCCATTGACCGATATGCTTTTTGTCTGCACGATCTCCTTCAAGATCGGTGGTGGAGGTAACAAAACGTCATTTGCAGCGAGACTGAGCGACGGCATCTGTACGACGGCGACAAATTCCGAGTTTGGTACTCGCTTGAAGACGTAGATCCGCTCTCCGGGACCGACGCTAGCCTCGACGATCTTGTCTTTCTGGTCGCCGACAACGCCAAACGACTCTCCGCCAATGACCTGAATGATGAGGGGATTGGGGTTCGGGATCGCGCTCTTAGGCTCGAAGCGGATTCGTAAGCTGACGATCTGCTGGCTGGGGCTCTTGGTCACCACAGCGGTCAGGGGCGATCTCGACTGAAGGCAGGCCGTGTAGGCGGCAAGGCCATTTTCATCGACGCCCGACGTCACCAGATGCTTCGCTTCGTCAACGCTATAGTTGAACCGCGTCTCTTGGTACATGCTGGCGCGCTTTGCCGCGAAGCTCTTGAAATCTCCAGCGAAATATTCGGGGATGATTGCGGAGGCAGACTTCTTTGCCTCTTCATAGTTCGCCTCATTGATCAACTTGAGCTGGGCGAGCATGACTGCAAGGGAAGAATCCTCGATGCGCATCGCCTTGAAAGCTTCGATATTGCAATCGCTCGCCTCACTGAAAGCCGCGCCCGAAGATCCCAACAGGGCCACGACAACAAAAATCGCAAGTCTCACGACAATTCTCCCTTTTCGAATGAGATTGAAGGGGCCAGAAAAGAATGTTTTGGTGAAATCGTGAGGCCAACGAAAAGTCGGCCATCCAGTGTCATCAGATTGCGCCTTGCCAAGAGCCAAAGCAATATCAAAACGCGTCGCAATCTCTGCCGGCAGCCCCGCCGTCAGGCGTCTCGAAGCGAGCAAGTGCAAAGGAACGAAATCATCAGCTGCCCGGATCGGCAGTTCGTCGTTCTTCTCGGCGTGCCAATGAATGAGGTCGGCGAGGCTCGACAGTGGCGTGAGCCGCATGGCGAGAAGGGCGGCCCCCACCTCGCCACGGAGCAGCGAGCCGTGTTTCTCGTAGTCGGCAGGCGAGTTGGCTGCGTGATCGATGACCGTCCGCTCCATTAGCCTCGACAGCACGGGGCGGAAGTCCTTCGCACGGCCTGTCGCACCGATACGGAGCAAGTAGTCCAGCCCCCCAGATCACCCCCGCCGCGCCCTTGTAGAAGCTGGGGTCACCGTCTGCCGTCCCGTCGTCGCTGGGATGGGCCGGCCAGAAATTGTCGGGATCGAACTGGGCGATCGTGTCGGCTGCAATGTCGTCGATCGCGACCCGAACGGCCGCTTCGTCCCAGGGGGTCTGGATCAGCGGCCGGTGGCGTCCGAAGGTGATCGTGATGTCGGGCTCCCCTGTGCTGCGCGCATCTCATCAGCTCGTGACTGCGGCCCATGCCGCCATCGCCTTGAATGGGAGAACCGACCGATCCCAGCAGCTCGGTTGTCAGGTGCTGTCAGCCGCACGACTGAAGTCGAGCGCCATGTGCGCCTCGTCGTAGTATCGGCCGCCGTCCTTCGCGGCTTTCAGCTCCAGGCCAAATTCCACGAAGCCGATGCTTTCGTAGAGCCGTCGCGCCGGCACATTGTCCTGGACGACGATCAGCTGAACGATCTCGACCTGCTCGCGCGCGACATCCAGGATGGCATTCGCCAACAGGCGCGCGAGCCCGCTCCGTCGAAAGGCTGGCTTAACGTACATGCCGAACAGCCGGCCCTTATGGGCGTGCTTCGGCCCCTGCTGGACGACGAAGCCCAGCGTGCCGACAAGCTCGCCGTCTCGAAAGGCGCCGAGGGTGTGGGTGTCCTCAAGCCGCCTGGCGAACCATTCGACGCCAAGCCCGTTCTCCAGCTCGAAGGTGCTGCCCATCGATTCCGGGCTGATCGTCAGCGCCTCCAGACGAAGGGCCTTGAAGCATGCCGCATCGTCGGCCCGCAGGCGCCGGATCGTTGCAGCAGGGCTCATGGACCGGCTTTCCATCGTCCTCGCGTGAAAAAATCTTCGCGTGAAAGCGGCGCCCTTGGGCGAGCGCTTCGCCGCATGCGCGTGCTCGACTCCTCGGCCTACGGGCCTTCACAGGCCGACATGCCAGCCGGCCTGCAAACAATGCGGCCTGCCGCAAGCGCAGGCCGCCAGACGTCACCTCACAGGAGCTGACCTCAGATGAGGCCGAGAGGTGAAGCCATCAAACTACTGGGCGCGCTTCAACCGCTTGATCTCGGCGACCTGAAACTTGCCGCCGGCCAGCAGGCTGCTGCAATGCAGCCAGACCTTGTTGCGATCCCAGCCCAGGAACGCCTTGGTCTCCGCACAGTCCGCGTAGTGCTTGTACCTGAGGGTGTCGGAGCAGGTCGTATCGAAATGCGAAAATTCCTGACCGGACAAGCTGCATCCGACCCAAGGCGCATTGCCCGACTTGAAGCTGGTCTCGCAGCCGCCGTTGCAGCTGCTGGCGGCTCTCTCCAGCTTGGCGATCCTGGCTTCCACGGAGTCCGACGCAACTGACGGCGCGCGCGCCGTCGACGACGCCGTCGACCGCGTGCGGCGCGAGATCCCGGTGTCGGCCGTGGTCTTCGACCTCTGGAGCTTTGTCGCCTGCTTCGGTGCGTCGACCGTTACGCCCGGAAGCGAGGGGGCGGAGCCTGGTGTGATTTGCGATGCGGCAGGACCGCACAGCAGGACGGTTGCCAGCACGGCGGCAGCCGAGGACACGACGACACTCGACGACAATCTCATGACAATATCCCTTCAGGGACGAACCTGCCGTCCCAATACATTGTGACCGCACTATATTACCTATCCGAAAATGGGAAACTTGGCTACTCAGCGCCGAAAAAATTCTGCGAATGATCGTCGTTTGCATCGCGATCGGGTGATGTGCCGGCGACGCATCCAGAGATTGCCGTGTCGCGATGGGAGGCGATTTCGGATCGGCAGAATGACGCGCAGGCTGGACCGCGGGCGGTTGGCCTGACGTCACCCGTCGGGAGGCGGAGCTATCAACGCAGTGCGGCAATAGGCTTCCACGCGGCATTGAAAGCAGGCCGCGTCCCGCGCGGCAGGCTGCAAGTTCCTTGTGGAGCAGCTTCGCTGGAAACTGCTAGAAGCGATCACGCACTCACAGGGGATGACGAGCTCAATGACAGCCAAGCGCGTGGTGTTCACCGGGGGAACAGGCAAGGCGGGCAGGCATGTACTGCCGCATCTGCAGAACAAGGGCTACGCGCTCCTCAACGTCGATCTCAAGCCGTTCGATCACCCCGGGATCAACACCCTGATCGCGGATCTGACGGACAGCGGCCAGGCCTTCAACGCGCTGACCACGCATCATGGCTTCGGCGGCTTCAACGCCGGCCGGCCGCCACGGGCGCCGGATGCGGTGGTGCATTTCGCCGCGATCCCGCGGGTGCTGATCGAGCCCGACAATGAGACCTTTCGCGTGAATACGATCAGCACCTACAACGTCATCGAGGCCGCGGCGAAGCTCGGCGTGCGCAAGATCATCATCGCCTCCAGCGAGACCACCTATGGCGTATGCTTCGCGGAGGGCGACAAGGACTTCAGGAGCTTTCCGCTCGAGGAGGACTACGACACCGACCCGATGGATTCCTACGGGTTGTCCAAGGTCGTGAACGAGAAGACCGCGCGCGCCTTTGCGATGCGCTATGGCATCGACATCTACTGCTTGCGCATCGGCAACGTCATCGAGCCGCATGAATACGACATGTTCCCGCGTTTCCTCGCCGACCCGCCGTCGCGCAAGCGCAATGCCTGGTCCTATATCGACGCTCGCGACCTCGGCGAGATCGTGCATCTGGCGATCCAGAAGGACGGGCTCGGCTTCCAGGTCTTCAACGCGGTCAACGACACCGTCACCGCAACGATGCCGACGCGCGAGCTGCTGCGCCGCTATTGTCCGAATGTGCCGGTGACCCGCGAGATGGGTGACGACGAGGCGCCGCTGTCGAACCGCAAGACGCGCGAGGTGCTCGGGTTCAAGGAAGCGCACAATTGGCGCAAATACGTGAAGGCGGGGTAGGGCAGCCGTAGGGCGGATGAGCGCAGCGTAATCCGCCATTCCGGCTGTTGTGCGCATAGCGGCTGTTCGCGCACGGGGCGGCCGATTACGCTGCGCTCATCCGCCCTACGGACCGGTGCCTTCCCTCACGCCATCCGCCGCCGGAGCGCGAGCATCGCCAGCGACAGCACGATCGTCCCGACGATGAACACGGCCGCCGCCGAGACGATCGCCGGGCTGATGTTCTCGCGGATGGTGGCGAACATCTGCCGCGCCAGGGTGCGCTGATTGGGACCGGCGACGAACAGCGTCAGCACCACCTCGTCCAGCGACGTCGCGAAAGCGAACAATGCGCCGGAGATGATGCCGGGCAGCGCGATGGGAAACGTCACCGAGCGTAGCACCACGGCGGGCGAGGCGCCGAGACTCGCGGCGGCCCGCTCGAGCTGGATATCGACGCCCTGCAAGGCCGAGGAGACGTTGACCAGCACGAACGGCACGGCGACGACGGTGTGCGCGATGATGACGCCGAGATAGGTGTTGGTGAGCCCGTAGCGCGAGAACATCAGCTGCATGCCGACGCCGAGCACCACCGCCGGCACGACCATCGGCAGCAGGAACACGGTGCGAAGCGTCGCGAACAGCAGCGAGGCGGGCTTGCCGCGCAGGCCGAGCGCGGCGAGCGTGCCGAGCAACGTTGCAAGGGCTGTGGTCCCCGCGCCGATCAGCAGGCTGTTGACGATCGACAGCCGCCAGGAGTCGGCGGTGACCAGCTCGCGAAACCAGCGCGTCGAATAGCCGGGAATGGGATAGTTCAGGAACACGCTGTCGGTCAGCGATAGCGGCAGCACCGCGATCAACGGCCCGAGCAGGAACACGATGACGGCGATCGCGAACAGCAGCTTGACGAGCGGCAGCCATTTCATGCGCGCTGCTCCTCGGTCGAGGTCAGCCGGATGTAGGCGGCGTAGAGCAGGATCGTCATCGCGAGCAGGACGAGGCCGAGCGCGCCGGCCATGCCCCAGTTCGCGGCTCCCGTGGCGTAGTAGGCGATCACCGAGCTGATCATCTGATCGTTGGCGCCGCCGATCAGCGCCGGCGTGATGTAGTAGCCGAGCGCGGCCATGAACACGAGCAGGGCGCCGGAGACGACGCCGCGCATCGACAGCGGCAGCAGGACGTGGACGAAGGCGCGCAGCGGATGCGCGCCGAGCGAGGCCGCCGCCGGCATCAGATTGCGCGGGATCGCGATCAGCACGCTGAAGATCGGCAGCACCATGAACGGCAGCAGCACATGCGTCATGGCGATGACGACGCCGAGCCGGTTGAACATCAGCGGCACCGGCGCTGACGTCAGGCCGAGCCCCTTCAAGGTGGCGTTGATCAGGCCGTTGTCCTGCAGCACGACATACCAGGCCGCGGTGCGTACCAGGAGGGAGGTCCACAGCGGCAGCAGCACCGCGCCGAGCAGGATCTGCCGGCGCCAGCCGTCGACCGAGGCGGCCACCATCGCGAACGGCAGGCCGATGAGGATGCAGGCCAGCGTCACCAGCGCCGAGGTCACGAAGGTCCGGATCATGATCAGGCGGTTGGCCGAGGCGCCCTCCGGCATCGCAGCGATATTGCCGGCGGCGTTGCGCTCGAGGTCGACAGCAGCGAGCAGGTTCTTGTCGGTCCAGGGCGAGGCGACGGCCTCGGCGATGGTCGTCCAATAGGAGGTCTCGCTCCAGCGCGAGTCGATTGCTGCGAGGTCGACCGCGTCGGTGCCGTCGAGCGCGCGGCGGGTCTTGCCGAGCAGGCTGCGGAATCCGGACTGCGCGCTGTTGAGGCGGCGAACGAGATCGCCGAACTGCTCGTCATTGGTCAGCTTGCGGATGTCGTCAATGAACGCGGCCTGTGCGGTTGCAGGAGGCACGCTCGTGCGGTCCCAGCGCGCCAGCGCCTTGTGGGTGCGGGGCAGGGACTCGGTCGCGACTGGATCGGATACAGCCGACTTCATCATCGTCACCAGCGGCACGACGAAGAACGACAGCATGAACGCCAGAAGCGGCGCCAGCAGCAGAAATGCCGTCAACCGTTGGCGGAAGACTGGTCGCATGATCCCACCACCCAGACGTCCGACGCCGCGAACGACAGCGCGACCTCGCTGCCGACCTCCGCAGCCTGACCGGCACGATCGCCCTTGATGATCAGCCGCTGCGCGCCGACCGTGGCGACCAGACGCACGTGATCGCCGAAATACACCGCATCCAGGATGCGCGCGGTCAGGCGGTTCGCGGTCGCCGCTGCATGATCGTTGATCCGGATGGCCTCGGGACGGATCGAAACCTGCACCTTGCCGCCATCGATGCGGGCGGAGCCGGCATGCGCCGACAGCGTGAGGCCCGAGTCCGTCGTCAGCCGCATCACCTCGCCCGCGTGCTCGTCGAGCTTGCACGCCAGCAGGTTGGTCTCGCCGATGAACTCGGCGACGAACGGCGTGCGCGGCAGCTCGTAGATCTCGCGCGGTGTGCCGATCTGCTCGATCCTGCCGTGGTTGAACACGGCGATGCGGTCGGACATCGTCAGCGCCTCGTCCTGGTCGTGGGTGACGAAGACGATGGTGAGGCCGAGCCGGCGGTGCAGGTCGCGGATGTCGAGTTGCATCTGCTCGCGCAGCTTCTTGTCGAGCGCACCGAGCGGCTCGTCCATCAGCACCACCTGCGGCTCGAACACCAGGGCGCGGGCGAGTGCGACGCGCTGCTGCTGGCCGCCGGACAGCTGCGCCGGCTTGCGCTCGGCCATGGCCGACAGCTTGACCATGTCGAGCACGCGGGCGACGCGCTGCGCGATCTCGGGCTTGGGCGTGCCGCGCATCTTGAGCGGAAAGGCGATGTTGTCGCGCACGCTCATATGCGGGAACAGCGCATAGTTCTGGAACACCACGCCCATGTTGCGCTTGTGCGGCGGCAGCCCGTCGACCCTGGCGCCGCCGACCTCGATCGTGCCGCTGGTCGGCTGCTCGAAGCCGGCGAGCATCATCAAGAGCGTGGTCTTGCCGGAGCCGGAGGGACCGAGCAGGGCGACGAACTCACCGCGCGCGATATCGAGATCGAGATCGTCGACCACGGTCAGCGCAGCGAAGCGCTTGACCACATGCCGGAACGAGATGAAGGGGGTATCCATGACGGAGGCTTTCGGCGCGGACCTCGCCGGGACTCATGCACGAGGAGGGCAGGCGCGCGTCGCGACGACGATCATCGCGCGCCCGGTTTGCTGAAGCGGCGAGCCTCAGCGCGCGAGCCAGGCGTTGAAGCGCTTCGACAGCTCTTCCGAATTGTCGGTCCAGAAGCCGACGTCGAGCGCGATCGCCTGCTTCAGATTGTCCGGCGTGGTCGGCAGCTCGGCGGCGAACTTTTCCGGCACCAGCTTGGCGGCGGCGATGTTCGGCAGGCCATAGGCGATGTATTCCGGCAGCTTGGCCTGGTTCTCGGCCTGGCTCGCAAACGCGATGAAGTTCATCGCGGCGTCCTTGTTTGGCGAGCCCTTCAGCACCACCCAGCTGTCGACAGCGTAGATGCTGCCCGGAAACACGAAGCCGAAATGCTTGCCCTCGGTGCGGTTGATGGCGCTGATGCGGCCGTTATAGACCGAGGTCATCGCGACCTGGCCGGATGACAGGAGCTGCAGCGGCTGCGCGCCGGCCTCCCACCACACGATGTCGGCCTTGAGCGCGTCGAGCTTCTTGAAGGCGCGCTCGACGCCCTCCTTGGTCTTCAGCACCTTGTAGACGTCGCTGGCTGGCACGCCGTCGGCCATCAGCGCGAATTCGAGCGTGTATTTGGCGCCCTTGCGCAGGCCGCGCTTGCCCGGAAACTTCGCCGTGTCCCAGAAGTCCGCCCAGGTCTTCGGCCCATCCTTGATCTTGTCGCCGTCATAGGACATGCCCGTCGACCACACGATGGCGCCGACGCCGCAATCGCTCACGCCGGCCGGGATGAAGCCTTTCTTGTCGCCGATCTTGCTCCAGTCGATCTTCTCATAGATGCCGTCGCTGCAGCCGAGCTCGAGCTCCTCGGCCTCGACCTGCACCGCATCCCAGTTCGGCACCCCGGCCTTCACCTTGGCCTGCAGCACGCCATAGCCGCCGTCCCAGCTCTCGTCGAGCACGGTGGCGCCGAGCTTGGCGGCGAACGGCTGGAAGTAGATCTTGCGCTGCGCGTCCTGATAGTTGCCGCCCCACGACACCACCGTGAGATCGCGCGCCTGCGCCGCCGCGGCGACGCTCAGCATGGCTGCCGCCGCCACCAGCACCGTCGTCGAGACGGTGAGGGCCGCGCGTGGCGTCCCGTTCGACACCTTCACATCCGTGGGACTGGTCCGCCGTGAAAACATGCTCGATGATCCGTCGCGCTTTGAAAGGTTCAAAAAAGCTATCGGCTGTTCCCAGCCGTGGCAAGCGCGAGTTTTGATCGTGAGATGATGCCATTTTGGCGCTAGGCGCCGCGCCGGCCGCGTTGCGGCAGGGCGTGTTGAGATCGTCCGCTGCCGGCGCATGGTCTGGTCCGGCGGGGGTCACGCCCCCGGGGACGTGTTTGGAGCGCTGCGGTCCTACAATCCGGCGCTGCAACCTTGATCGTCCGGGCAGGCAAGCGCCGGCACCGGTTCGCTCCCCGCCGAATTGTCGACGACGAGACCGAGCGCCGGTGTGCTCGTCGCCCGTGCACGGGTCGGAGCCGGCAGCCGCCGCGATGCACCGTGGGCGCCGATGCGTTCAAAACCCTCTGCCGTCTTCATCAGTCTGGCGGCGACAAGATGATTCAAAAAATCCATGTTGCAACTCCGTGTGGTCAAATGACCCGGCGGCCTGGTGCGGGACAGGCCGCCGGGTCGGCGCAACGTGCTGGAGTTGGCGTCCTCCATCTCGCTGCGCTGGTCTGTGATCCGTTTCACAGTCGTGTAGAATTGATCGTGAATCGGATCATCCATGGAGCGTGATCGGGACGCCGACTGCCATTTGTCTCTACGAATCAAGAGACGATCGCGTTTCCGGGCGCTCGACATCACGCGCGTTCACATTCTTGTTTACTCCGCGGGTTGAGCCGCCACCGTGCCGTGGCCGCCATGCTGGGTGAGGGGCTTCATGCCGGTCAGCGTCCGCAGCAGCACGTAGAACACGGGCGTCAGGAACAGGCCGAACACGGTGACGCCGATCATGCCGGAGAACACCGCGACGCCCATCGCGCGCCGCATCTCCGAGCCGGCGCCGGTCGAGAGCACCAGCGGCAGCACGCCCATGATGAACGCCATCGACGTCATCAGGATCGGCCGCAGCCGCAGGCGGCTGGCCTCGATCGCGGCGCGCAACGGCGTCCGCCCGGCGAATTCGAGCTCGCGCGCGAATTCGACGATCAGGATCGCATTCTTGGCGGAGAGGCCGACGAGCACGATCAGGCCGATCTGGGTGAAGATGTTGTTGTCGCCCTTTGAGAGGTAGACACCGAACATCGCCGCCAGCAGCGCCATCGGCACGATCATCAGGATCGCCAGCGGCAGGGTCAGGCTCTCATACAGCGCGGCCAGCACCAGGAACACCAGCAGGATCGCGAGCGGAAACACCCACAGGCCGGAGTTGCCGGCGATGAACTCCTGGTAGGTCAGGTCGGTCCATTCGAAGGCGAAGCCGGGCGGCAGCACCTCGGCCGCGACCCGCTCGGCCGCCGCCTGCGCCTGGCCGGAGGAGAAGCCGGGCGCCGCTGCCGCGTTGATATCCGACGACAGGAAACCGTTGTAGCGGATGGCGCGTTCGGGACCTGCGCTCTGTCGCACGTTGAGCAGCGCCGACAGCGGCACCATGTCGCCGGAGGCGGAGCGCACCTTGAGCTGGCGGATATCGTCGGCACGGGCGCGGAACGGCGCGTCGGCCTGCACGCGCACCGAATAGGTGCGGCCGAACTTGTTGAAGTCGTTCACGTAGTAGGAGCCGAGGTAGATCTGCAGGGTGTTGAAGACCTCGGTCACGGGCACGCCGAGCTGCAGCGCCTTGGTGCGGTCGATGTCGGCGAACAGTTGCGGCACGTTGACCTGGAAGCTGGAGAACACGCCGGCGATCTCCGGCGACTTCTGCAGGCCGGCCATGAACGCCTTGGTGACGTCGTTCAGAGCTTCGTAGCCGAGGCCGGCGCGGTCCTCGATCTGCAGCTTGAAGCCGCCGATGGTGCCCAAGCCGTTGACCGGTGGCGGCGGGAACATCGCGATGAAGGCGTCCTGGATGCCCGCATATTTCTTGTTGAGCTCCATCGCCAGCGCGCCGCCGGACAGCGACGGATCCTTGCGCTCGTCGAACGGCTTCAAGGTCGAGAACACGATGCCGGCATTGGAGGAGTTGGTGAAGCCGGAGATCGACAGGCCGGGGAAGGCGACCGAGCTCTCGATCCCGGGCTGCGTCAGCGCGATGTCGCTCATCTTGCGGATCACCTCCTCGGAGCGGTCCAGCGTGGCGCCGTCCGGCAGCCGCGCGAAGCCGACCAGATACTGCTTGTCCTGGCCCGGCACGAAGCCGCCCGGCACCTGCTTGAACAGCACGGCGGTAGCGCCGACCAGCAGGACATAGAGGATCATCACCGCGGCCTTGCCGGTGATCACCTTGGACACGCTACCGCTGTAATTGTTGGAGGCGCGGACGAAGGCGCGGTTGAAGCCGCGGAAGAACCAGCCGAGACTCTTGTCGAGGATGCGGGTGAGACGATCCTTCGGCTCGTGGTGGCCCTTGAGCAGCAGTGCCGACAGCGCCGGCGACAAGGTCAGCGAGTTCACCGCCGAGATCACGGTGGAGATCGCGATCGTCAGGGCGAACTGCTTGTAGAACTGCCCGGTCAGGCCGGAGATGAAGGCGAGCGGCACGAACACCGCGACCAGCACCAGCGCGATCGCGATGATCGGCCCCGACACCTCGCGCATCGCCTGGTAGGTGGCGTCGCGCGGCGACAGGCCGCTCTCGATGTTGCGCTCGACGTTCTCGACCACGACGATGGCGTCGTCGACGACGATGCCGATCGCGAGCACCAGGCCGAACAGGCTGAGCGCGTTGATCGAGAAGCCGAACAGATGCATCACGGCAAAGGTGCCGACAATCGAGACGGGCACCGCCAGCAGCGGGATGATCGAGGCGCGCCAGGTCTGCAGGAAGAGGATCACGACGATCACGACCAGCACGATGGCCTCGAACAGCGTGTGCACGACGGCCTCGATCGAGGAGCGCACGAACTGGGTCGGGTCGTAGACGATGTGGTACTCGACGCCCTCCGGCATCGTCTTCTTGATCTCGGCCATGGTGGCGCGGACGTTGTCCGAGATCTGCAGCGCGTTGGAGCCGGGCGCCTGGAAGATCGGGATCGCCACGGCCTGCTTGTTGTCGAGCAGCGAGCGCAGGCCATATTCGGAGGCGCCGAGCTCGATGCGGGCGACGTCGCGCAGCCGCGTGATCTCGCCATGCGTGCCGGTCTTGACGACGATGTCGGCGAACTGGTCCTCGTTCGACAGCCGGCCCTCGGCATTGACCGAGAGCTGCAGGTCGAGGCCCTTGACGCTCGGTGATGCCCCGACCACGCCGGCGGCGGCCTCGACGTTCTGCGCCTGGATCGCCTTGACGATGTCGCTGGCGGAGAGGCCGTGCTCGGCCGCCTTCTGCGGATCGACCCAGACCCGCATCGAATAGTCGCCGGCGCCGAACAGCTGCACGTCGCCGACGCCGTCGATGCGCGCCAGCCGGTCCTTGACGTTGAGCACCGCGTAGTTGCGCAGGTACGTCGTGTCGTAGCGGCCGTTCGGCGAGATCAAATGCACGACCATGGTGAGGTCGGGCGAGCTCTTCTTGGTGATGACGCCGAGCTGGCGCACGACATTGGGCAGCCGCGGCTCGGCCTGCTGCACGCGGTTCTGCACCAGCTGCGTGGCCTTGTCCGGATCGGTGCCGAGCTTGAAGGTGACCGTGAGCGTCATCGCGCCGTCGGTGGTCGCCTGGCTGCTCATATAGAGCATGTTCTCGACGCCGTTGATCTGCTCCTCGATCGGCGTCGCCACCGTCTCGGCGATCACCTTCGGATTGGCGCCGGGATAGGTCGCGCGCACCACCACGGAGGGCGGCACGACGTCGGGGTATTCGGAGATCGGCATGGAGAACAGCGCGATCAAGCCGCCGAGGAAGATCAGCGTCGACAGCACGCCTGCGAAGATCGGCCGATCGATGAAGAATTTGGAGAGGTTCATGGGAGGCCCCGTGGTCGGGAGATGTCAGTGGCTCTGATTGGCGTCGGTCGTCGAGGGGGCGCGATGTTCACCCTCCCCCTCCAGGGGAGGGTGGGCATCGCCTGCGTGGTGACGGTTTAGGTCCATCGAAATCAGCGCTGCGCCAGTCGCTTGTTGTCAGTGGCCGCCCCATCGCGTGCGCCCATCGCGGCCACCTGCGTCTTCAACAACGCACCTGGCCGCACCCGCTGGAGGCCATTGACCACCACGCGCTCGCCGGGCTTGAGGCCGGCGGAGATGATGCGCAGGCCGTCGACGCTGCCGCCGAGGCTGACCGGGCGATAGACAGCGCGCTCGTCGTCGCCGACCACCATCACGAATTTTTTGTCCTGGTCGGTGCCGATGGCGCGCTCGTCGAGCAGCACCAGCGATTGCTGCTGCGGCTGGCCCATGCGCACGCGCGCGAACTGGCCGGGGATCAGCCGGCCGTCCTCGTTCTTGAACACGGCGCGGACGCGGATCGTGCCGCTCTGCCCGTTGACCTGATTGTCGATCAACTGGATATGGCCGGATGCCGTGATGCCGCCCGAGGTCGTCATCTCGACCGGGATGCGGTCGAGATTGCCGCGTTTGCCCGAGCCGTCGGCAATCGCCGACAATGCGCGCAACACCAGCTCTTCGGTGGCGTCGAAGCTCGCATAGATCGGGTTGACGGACACCAGCGAGGTCAGCACCGGCGAGGCCGACCCGGCGGCGACGAGGTTGCCGACCGTGACCTCGATCCGGCCGACCCGGCCGTCGACCGGCGCGCGCACCTGCGTGTAGTCGAGATTGAGCTTGGCTGTCTGCAAGGTCGCTTCGGCGGCCTTGACGTTGGCGATGGCTTCGCGATTGCCGTTGTCGCGCTGGTCGTAATCGCGCTTGGTCACGATGGAATTGCCAACCAGCTGCGCGCCGCGCTCCAGTTCGTTGGCGGCGAAGGCGGCGCGGGCGCGCGCCGCTTCCAGTTGCGCCTGCGCCCGGTCGACCTCGGCGGCGTAGGGCGCCGGGTCGATCTTGAACAGGACGTCGCCAGCCTTGACCAGCGAGCCCTCGGTGAAATTGGTGCCGAGAATGGCACCGGCCACCCGCGGCCGGATCTCGACCCGCTCGACGGCTTCAAGCCGGCCGGAGAACTCGTCCCACAGGCTCGCCTGGCGCGGCTCGACGACGGCAACCGTAACGGGGACGGCCTGTTCGGGGGCCGCGGCGCGGGCCGCATTCGGCGCGGAACTGAAGTGGAAATATTGGGAGCCGGCGTAGGAGCCGGCGGCAATCACCAAGCCGGCGGCGGCGACGGTGCTCAGCCACCGCTTCAGGCGGCCGGAAGAACGAATTTCGGACGAAGGCATTGGCGCGCTCCAGATTTGTAGTGCTCGCTACAAATGTGGCGCTGGCAACCCGTTCGCAAGAGACTTATGTAACGGATACTACGAAAATAGTAGCCCGACTTTCGGCGGACTGCGCCAGATCAAAGAAATCGCGTTCAAGAACAACTAGATAAGAATCAGACGGGGCGGAGACGGAACAGGAGTTTTGCAGATGGGCATCGGACGGCCCCGGACTTTCGATCGCGACACCGCGCTGGACCAGGCGATGGAGGTGTTTTGGCGCCATGGCTATGAGGGCGCCACCATCGCCCAGCTCACCGACGCCATGGGCATCAACCCGCCCAGCCTCTATGCCGCGTTCGGCAGCAAGGAGGCCCTGCTCAGGGCCGCGCTCGACCGCTACACGGCGCGACGGGAGGCCTGGATGGACGAGGTGCTGAGCGCGCCGACCGCCCACGAGGTCACCGCGCGGATGCTGATGGGCGTCGCCGAGAAACAGACCGATCCTTCCAATCCGCCCGGCTGCCTGCTGGTGCAGGGCGGTCTCGCCTGCGGCTCCGGCTCTTCCAACGTGCCGTTCGAGCTCGCGGCCCGCCGCGCGCAGACCGAGGAGCAGCTCCGGCACCGTTTCGAGCGCGCCAAGCGCGAAGGCGATCTGGCTGAAGCCGCCGACCCCGCTGCGCTCGCGCGCTATGTTTCCGCCGTGATCACCGGCATGAGCGTGATGGCGTCGTCAGGCGCCGACCGCGAGGCATTATCCCAGGTCGCCGTCGTCGCGATCAAGGCGATCGAGGATCAGTCGGTGAGGGCGCCGGCGGCGGCGAACTGATCGACATCATGCGCTGAGCGACGGGTGCTCTGCCGTCGCAAAGTCTTGTGCTCGTGGGCGCGATGCGATCCCCTGCGGCCGCCTCATTGTCATCGCGCGAACCAAGAGCAATTCCTCCATGCGTGTCTTCTCCGCCGCCCTTGCCACCGAGACCAACACTTTTGCGCCGATGCCGACGGGGCTCGCGACCTTCCACGAGCGCGCCTACTTCCCGGCCGGAACGCATCCGGACAAGATGCAGATGCATGGCGGGCCACTATGGGCGGCGCGGCAGGTCGGGCCATCGAAAGGTTGGACCTTGATCGAGGGGCTGGTCGCCGCAGCGGTGCCGAACGGGCTCGTCACCCGCGCCGCGTTCGAAACCCTGCGCGACCAGATCCTCGCCGACCTCGAAGCCGCGCTGCCGGTCGACATGGCGTTGATCGGCCTGCACGGCGCGATGATCGCCGACGGCTATGATGATTGCGAGGGCGAGCTGCTCGCGCTGATACGCGAGATCGTCGGACCCGATGTGGTCATCGGCGCGACGCTCGACCCCCACGTTCACATGAGCGAGCTGATGGTCAGAAGCGCCGATCTGCTGATCTGCTGGAAGGAATATCCGCACACCGACATTCTCGAGCGGGCCCAGGATCTGGTGAAACATTGCACCGAGATCGCCGAGAAGCGGCTGAAGCTGCAGAAGGCGCTGGTCGACACCGACATGATCGTGACCCTGCACACCACGCGCGAGCCGGTGCGCAGCTTCGTCGACCGCGTCACCGCGCTGGAAGGCAAGGACGGCATCGTCTCGGTCTCGATCGTGCACGGCTTCGGCTGGGGCGACACGCCTGACATGGGCACCAAGGTGCTGGTCTATAGCGATGCCGCCGTCGATCCCGATGGCGCCAAGGCGCAGGCGCTGGCGCGCAAGCTCGCGGACGAGCTGATCGGCATGCGCGAGGCGGTGACCGAACGCATGCCCGGCGTCGATGCTGCGCTCGACCAGGCCTTGGCGAAGGACGGCACCATCGTGCTCGGCGATGCCAGCGACAATCCCGGCGGCGGTGCGCCCGGCGATTCCACGTTCATCCTGCGCCGGCTGCTCGACCGCAACATCGGCAATGCCTGCCTCGGTCCGCTCTGGGATCCGATCGCGGTGCGCATCGCCTTCGATGCCGGCGTCGGCGCCAAGCTGCCGCTGCGGATCGGCGGCAAGATCGGGCCGCTGTCGGGTGATCCCGTCGATGCGACCTGGGAGATCAAGGCGCTGAAGGAGAATATGGTGATGACGGGCCTTGCCGGCACGCCCGCCAAGCTCGGCGATTGCGCGTTGATCGGGAGCAATGGCGTCGAGGTCGTGATCACCACGTTCCGCTGCCAGGCGTTCGGCACCGACTTCTTCACGCAGCTCGGCTGCGATCCTGCCACGCGCAAGCTCGTCGTGGTGAAATCCGCCCAGCATTTCCGCGCGGCATTTGCGCCGATCGCGGCCGACATCATCATGGTCGATGCGCCCGGCGTGGTCGCGCGCGACGTGACGACGTTGCCCTACAAGAAGATCAAGCGTCCGAAATGGCCGCTCGATGAGTTGCCGCAATCATCGCGAGCATGATGTCCCAGAATGCGACGATCATCGCACCGCCGTTAACGTTCGGAACGCGGCTGGAACGAACAGCGTCCGAATCGCTTGCGAAGCACGGTTTGAGATCTGTTCACGGCTAGATGTCGTAGCTCTCGGAGATGGCGCGCAACATGCAGCGCCGGCGATTCTGATCGTGCGGCTCGGCTTTCGTCAGAAGGTTAAAGGCGCAGAGGCGCGCCGGCGTTGTTGGAGAGAAGGCGACGCCCCAGCATGCTGCGGGCGGGCCCGCTCACGTCGTCGACGTTCCGAACCGTCGCATCCACGCCGCCCTCAGACCGATCGGTGCTGGCGAGAACGGGCCCGGCGGCGCGCGCGTGATCAGGGCGACCAGCAGGAGCGCGGCGATCGCGAGCCAGAAGCACAGCCAGAACGCATCGAGATAAGCGAGCACGTTGGCCTCGCGCTGCACCTGTGCGGCCAAGGTCCCGACGGCGCGGGCCTTGGCCTGGCCGCCGCCATGCGCGGCGAAATAGCCGGTCAGTCGTTGCAGCGCGCGCGCGACGTCGAGATCGCCGCTCTGGATGTTGAGGCCGAGATAGGCCGAATGCACCTGCTCACGCACCCGCAGCCACGTTCCCATCAGGGCGACGCCGATTTCGGCGCCGCCGAGCCGCATCACCTGGATATAGGCCGCAAAGGACGTCGCTCGCGCCGGATCGGAATTCGACAGCGCGAGGATGATGATCGGAAGCAAGGTCAGGGCCTGTCCGATCGACTGCAGCACGACGATGACGATGAAATCCTCGCGCGCCCAGGCATGGGTGATCTGGGTGCCGAGCAGATTGGCCGCCGCGAAGGCACTGAGACCGAGCACGACGACGATGCGGGGATCGAGATGGCGAAGCAGGACGATCGACAGCGGCACCAGCACGACCATCGGCAGCGCGCCGTAGAACAACAGCAGCGAGCCGCTCTGCTCCGGCCGCAACTGCGTGATGGTGACGAGGAAGTTCGGCACCAGCGACGCATTCGAGAGGCTGGTCAGCGTGTAGAGCAGGATCACGACCAGCGACAGCCCGATGTTGCGCGAGAACAGCACGTTGAAATGCGCCCATGGCTGCGGGGCGAGCGCCTCGTTGACGAGGAACAGGACGAACAGCGCGGCGCCGCCGCACAGCAGCGCCATCACCGTGCCCGATTGCAGCCAGTCGAGTCGGTTGCCCTGGTCGAGACCGGCATAGATCATCGCCACGGCGCTGCCGAGCAGCAGCATCCCGCCCCAGTCGGCGTTCTCGAGCAGCGCGCGGTTGACGGGCTCGGCCGGGGTGCCGAGATAGACCATCAGCGCCATCAGCGGCGCCAGCACGACGCCCTGCCAGTACAGCCACTGCCAGCCGAGATGCTCGACATAGAAGCCGACCAGCGAGGTCGAGGTATCCAGCGCGAAGCCGACCCGGATCGCATAGATCGAGATCGCCGGCAGCCACCAGCGGATCGGCAGGTTGCGGAAGATGATCATGAGCGTGGCCGGCACGAAGGTGCCGAGCAGCATGCCGTGCAGGATCGCGAGCGCGATCAAGGTCGGATAGTCGCGCACGAACGGAATGATCAGGGACAGCACCGCATAGATCAGGCTGGGAATACCCAGCACACGGCGCAGACCGAACACGGTCGCGAGCCACGCCACGGCCGGCGCGATGACGATCTGCGAGCCGATCGCCGCGGTGGACAGCCAGGCGCCCTCGTCAAAACCGAGCGAGAACGCGCCGCGCAGATCGGGCAGGCCGACCGAGGTCAGCCGGCTGTCGAAATTCGCCAGGAACGAGCCGAGCAGGACGGCGCCGACGGCAAACAGCGGATGCGCCGCCTGGCCGCCGCGCGACAGCGGTCCGCGATCGGTCTCACTTGGCGCCATCGGCCTGGCCGGTGGTGCGGATGTGGGTCACGACCGACATGCCCGGCAGCAGCCGCGCGAGCAGCGGCTGGTCGCCGTCGAGGGCGATGCGGACCGGAATGCGCTGCACGACCTTGGTGAAGTTGCCGGTGGCATTGTCGGGCGGCAGCAGCGCGAATTGCGAGCCGGAGGCCGGCGCGATCCGCTCGACGCGGCCATGCAGCCTCTGGCCCGGGAACGAATCCACGGTGATCTCGACCGGCTGGCCGGGCGCGACATGGGTGAGCTGCGTTTCCTTGTAGTTGGCGATGACGAAGACATGCGGCAGCGGCACCACCGCGATCAGGCTGCTGCCGATATTGACGTAGTCGCCGACCTGCACCTGGCGCTGTCCGACGACGCCGTCGAACGGCGCGGTGATCCTGGTGTAGCCGAGCTTGAGCCGCGCGGCGGCGAGCGCGGCCTTGGCGCCGGCGAGATCGGCGCCGCGCTGCTTCTTGGTGCCGGTGAGCACCTCGAGCTGATGACGCTGCGCGGCGATCACCGCGCGGCTCGCGCGCACGTCCGCCTGTGCCTTGGCATAGGCGGCCGTTGCCTGTTCCAGCCGCTGCTTGGTACCTGCCTCGCTCTGCGACAGCGACTGCTGGCGCTCTTCCTCCTGCCTGGCCTGCACCTCGGCCGCGCCGGCCGAGACCTGCTGCGCCTCGGCCTGGGCGATGGTCGCGTATTGCAGCTCGACCTGGTTGCTGAGGTTGTCGAGCGCCGCCTGCGCCGCTTCGACATTGGCCTCGGCCTGCGACACCTGTGCCTCGTAGTCGGCCGGATCGATCTGGACCAGCAGGTCGCCGGCCTTGACCTGCTGGAAATCGCTGACCGCAACCTTCGTCACCTCGCCGGCCACGCGGCTCGAGAGCTGCGTCAGGTCGGCGCGCACATAGGCATCGTTGGTCGATTGGGTCGTTGCGTTGCCGGTCCAGGCGTTCCAGCGCGTGGTCGCGAGCGCCACGAAGGCGAGCGCTGCGATCACCGCAAGCAGCGGAATGCCGAGACGCGCCCAGAGCCCGGGCGCCGCGGCGGGCGGCGTCGATGCAGCGCGCGCCGCCGCGTCGACGTTGCTCGGTGTTTCACTCAAGGGACGCCTCCTGCATCGGCCGACGCTGATCAGTCCGACGACTCGTATCCCATTCTGCGCCGCGTGCCACCTGGACTCTGGGTCGTGAGCCATGCGTCGCGGGGCATGGACATCTGCGCGCCGAACGGAACCCGCGGGCGATCGGACCGTGATGAACCAGCTAACAGGCCAGCAGGTTGAGCACAGGCACAGCCCGCGATCGCCGCGCCGGGATCGCGCCAACGACATCGGCGCCGGATTCGCTGCCGCGACCAGCCCGCGCATGATGTCCCAGAATGCGACGTCGCGCGCGCTCACGTTAACGTTCAGAACGTGACTTGAACGAACCGCGTCCGAATCAGCGGCGCAGCCTGGTACGAGGTCTGTTCACGGCTAGATGTCGTGCTGTCATCGCGTGACATCAGCTATTCGGCGTCACTTGACCGCAATTTGGACGACCGGCTGGGTGCGAGAGCGTTAAGAGCACGGAGCGGCCTGCCGCCAAGCGGTTGTCGGTGACGCCGGCCGGCGCGCGCTGCCCGGTTGCAGCGGTCGCCTCGCTGGGTCACATTTCGCATCCGCGACTTGGGTCCAGCCGTTTGCTGATCAGAAGGCTTTCATGCATGGGTCACAACGGAGCGATCCTGGTTGCCGGCGGCGCCGGCTACATCGGGGCTCATTGCTGCAAGGCTGTCGCCGGGGCCGGCTACGTGCCGATCTGCTACGACAATCTGTCCACCGGCCATCGCCGCTTCGTGCGATGGGGACCGCTCGTGGTCGGCGACATCGCCGACAGCGCCAGAGTGGCTGACACCATCCGCGCCCACGCGGTCGGCGCGGTGATGCACCTGGCCGGGCCGAGCACGATCGGTGAATCCGTCGCCGATCCGCACAAATATTATCTGAACAACGTCGTCGGCACATTGGGCCTGCTGCAGGGCATGCGCGAGGCCGGCTGCGCGCGGCTGGTGTTCTCCTCGACCGGCGCGGTCTATGGCGACGCCGGGCGGGATCCGATTCCCGAGAGCGCCGCGGGATCGGCCCTGAATCCATACGGCCGCTCGAAATACATGATCGAGCAGATCCTGGCGGACTATCAGGCAGCCTACGGCCTGTCGGCCATCGTGCTGCGCTACTTCAACGCCGGCGGCGCCGACGCGTCAGGCCTGATCGGTGAGTTGCGCGATCCCGAGACGCACCTGATCCCGCGAGCGCTGATGGCGATCCTCGGCCACGTGCCGGACTTTGCGATCTTCGGCACCGACTATGACACACCCGACGGGACCGCCGTGCGCGACTACGTTCACGTCGACGATCTCGCGGCAGCCCACATCGCGGCGATGGAGCGTCTGCTGCAGACCGGTTCGGGCGGCACCTACAATCTCGGGACCGGCTGCGGCCATTCGGTGCGCGAGATCGTCGATGCAATCGGCAGGGAGACCGGCGAGCGGGTCCCGCTGGTGGTGCGCGCGCGCCGCGCCGGCGATCCACCGGTCCTGGTCGCAGATCCCCATCTTGCCCAGCAGGAGCTCGGCTTCGCGGCGCATCGGTCCGATCTCGGCACGATCATCCGCTCGGCCTGGACCTGGCACCAGACCGCGCACCCCCGGATCGCATGAGGCCGATGCCGCGTGCCGGGGGCTCGTCGGGGAAGCTGTTACGCCGCGGCCGGCGGCGTGTGGGCGAACTCGTCCACGAAGCTCATCTCCGCGCGCTCGTCGTCGACCGACCAGCAGCCGATCTCGGAAGCGCCCCGGAAGAAGTGGACACTGTGGACCGGTGAGCGGAAGTCGTCGCCGCGAATGATCCGGAGCAGGGTCTGCGCCACGCGGCGGTGATCGCCGGGGAGCCTGAGGTCGAAGAATGCGTCGCCATAGCCCGGCAGGATGGTGCCGGCCGAATCGCGAACTTCCATGCGCAACTGTGCCATGCTCGCATTCAACGACAGCAACGGTTTCCGCCCGGTAAATGCCGCCGTGCCTGCGCAGGTGGTCTCACCATGGAGCGCGTAGCGCGCTGATCGCCATCAGCGAAGCGTGGACGAGGTGCTCTGACAAGAGGCGCCGTTCGAGCAAGCGGCCAGCCTTGTCAGCAGCGGATCGCATCGGCCGCGGTGGCCGGTGGGATGATCGCGCAAGGGATCACCGGGCCTTCTCCAGCACCGGGCGCTCTGCGGTGACGAGGGCTGCCGGGACAACCGCTTCATTGCGGGGGAGGATCGGCAGTTCGAACAGGACACGCGTGCCAGTCGGCTGGTTGGCGCTGAGGGTGAGATGGCCGCGAAGCTGCTGGACCATCCCCTTGATCATCCGGAACCCCAGGCTTGTGCGCGGTTGATCGATGTCGAAACCATCGGGCAGACCGGCGCCCTGATCGGACACGCTGAGCTGCAGGCAACCGTCGATGTCGCGGGCGGAGATGTCGATCGGTCCGTCCTGGCCAGGATAGGCATGTTTCACGGCGTTGCTGACCAGCTCATTGAGCAGGAGACCGAGAGGCACGGCGTGATCGGCCGACAGCCGTATCGGGTGGGCATCGCAGTTCAGGATATGCGCTCCCGCGACGCGTTGCAGCCTCTTGCAGAAGTCTATGAGGAAGACGTCGACGTCGATGAAGCCGATCTGTGATGCCCGCGAGAGATGATCATGAACCTGGGCAATGGCTGCCACGCGCGATCCGGCCTCGCCGAGGGCAAGCTTGGCCTCAACCGAATCCGTCCCGAATGCCTGCACCCGGAGCATGGCCACGACGGAAGACAGGCTGTTCTTGACGCGGTGACCCATTTCGCGCGTCAGCATGGCTTGATGGTCCAAGGCGTCCCGGAGCCGCGTCTCCTCATGCAGGCGCTCGATTGCAATCCCGACGATGTCGGCGAATTCGGTGAGGAAGGCAGCGTCCGCCTCGTCGAAGCGGCTGGGGGCCGGACTGTCGACCTGGAGCACGCCGAAATAGCCGCCGCCTCGTCCGCCGCGATCGATCCGGACGCTGATCGACGTCTTGATGCCGCGGTCTACCGGAAGCCCCGGTATCTCGAAGCGACCATCCGGGGGAGCGCGACCGGTGATGATGGCTTGACCCGTCTGGAAGGCGCGTCCGGCAGGCGAGGTACTGTCCACGACGAACGATGATTGTTCGACCGAGCTCGGCCATCCGTACCCCGCGCGGACCAGCAGTCTCTTGCCGTCCGCCACGAATTCCATCACCATCGCGAACGGTGCATTGAGGCCTTTGGCACTGAGCGCGGCGGCGCGCTGAAGAACGACGTGGATGTCGCGGGTCTGCAATGCAGCACGACTGAATTCGGCGAGCACAGATTGTTGGATGAGCCTGTAGCTGCGCATGTCATTCCGGACGCCCGCGCGCTCGAGAAAGATCGGAAAAGCGGTATCTTGGCTCTGGTGTCTCAACACGCGGATTCTCCAAAACAGAACGCACCCCAACTACAAATTCCCTGCTGCTCTCTTCCTTACGATTTGATATTTTAGGGCTATTGTGTTGCCGTTCACCGGCCGGAGTCTGAGCAAAAGCGGACATGGTCCAGTTTGCCGCAGCGCAATTCGTCGCGAGCCGGATCGAGGCGAAAGGCTCCCTTGCTCGCGTCGAGGAGGGGGCGCTTGGCAGTTGCACCTGACGCTTGCGGTGCCCGCGCGCTCATCCAGAGGACCTTCCACGGAGAGCGGGCACCGACGCCGCGGCGCGACGCGCGCTCTTGCAGCCCGTCAGAGGGTGGGCGGCACCATCCTCACGGAAACCGCCATATGCGCGATCGGCCAGCCTTGAGCCGGACGGCAGGCCGGGTTGGCGCGCCGGCCAGATCCGCTCATTCGGCGGCGATTCTTTTGGGCCGCTCGGTGGTGTGGCCCACCGACAGCGAGCCGTGGGGCGTGTGACAGATGGATCCCGTCGAAGGGGTGTGTCCTGTCCGAATCCGTCAACGACCTCAATTTCATCCGTGAATGCCTGCGTCTGGCGGCGGATTTCACGCAACTTGCGCGCGATGCCGTCGATCCGGACCTGCAGGCGCATTGCCTGCGGATGGCCGCCTTCTGGACCGATCGGGCCGCCGGAAATCCCGGCGCGGAATCGGACGATCCGAGTCAGTGAAATCCTGGGATGCGTGATGAGCGAGCAGGGTCGTTGTTGCGGCGCGGCGGGGAAGCCTTGCGTGCGGGAGCTCGTGAGCAATTTTGCTCAGACTTGCCGGTCGAGAGCGCCCAAGAAACGGGGGCGACGGCGCGGACAGCCGCCTCTGCGCCGTGGCCTCCGTCCCTCATCGTGGCTTGTCAGTTTTGGAATGATCAAGGCGCAAACCGATCGCGATCTGCGGAGCAATCAGCTGCTCGATGCCCTGGCGCCGGACAGCCGCGGCCGGATCGAGCCGCACCTCGAGCCCGTTGATTTCAAGCTCGGCGCCGTGGTCTGCGAGGCGGGCGGCCATCTCCGGCATGCCTATTTCCCGAGAGGATCGGTGTTGTCGCTGTTGACCGTGCTGGAGAACGGCGACGCCATCGAGACGGCCAATATCGGTCGCGAGGGCGCCTTCGGCCTCTTCGCCGCCATGTACAGCCGGGCCTCCTTCAACCGTTGCATCGTTCAACTCGAAGGGCATACCGTCCGGTGTCCGATCGAGCTGCTGCAGCACGAGTTCGATTCCAGCGAACATGTGCGCAATCTTCTCGTCAGCTACTCGGAGACGCTGCTGTCCCAGGTTCAGCAGACGGTGGCCTGCAACGCCATGCATTCGACCGAAGAGCGCATCTGCCGATGGCTGCTGATGATGCACGACCGGGCCGAAGGGGCGGTGCTTCCGTATACGCACGAGTTCCTGTCGCAGATTCTCGGGGCCAATCGCAAGTCGGTGACGCTTGCCGCGCAATCCATGCAGGCGGCCGGCCTGATCAGCTATCGTCGCGGCACCATTCAGGTGCTCGACCGGCCCGGCCTCGAGAAAGCATCGTGCGAATGCTACGCCATCGTCAAGCAGCGGTTCGATGCGTTTCTCCAGCCGCCTACGACGGCGGTGCGCAGTCAGCTGCAATGACGTGATGGTGGCAATGATGTGATGGTGGCGTGGATCGAGCCGAGCAGGGCGGCCCAGCTCGATCTCGCGATGCCCGGTCACAAGCTCTTCAGCGGACCTTTGCCTCCGACCGACTTGTCGCCTGCGATATGCGGCTGATCGTGCAGGACGACGTTCAGCAGGGAGCTGTTGATCTCGAGGTGGCCGTTGTAGTCGATGAAGCCCAGCTTGCGGAACTTGTTCATGAAGTGACTGACGCGCGAGCGGGTGGTGCCGATCATGTCGGCCAGCATCTCCTGGCTGACCTTCGCGATGACCCGCTGCGGCTTGCCGTCATTGCCGAAATTGGCCAGCAGCAGTAGCGCCCGCGCAAGGCGCTTTTCGCTCGAATTGAACAGCTGATCGATGAGATCGGCCTCGACGCGGATCGTGCGGGCGAGAATGTGCGAAACGAAGATCTCGGAAAACGTCGGCTGCTCACGCAGGGCGCTCAGCGCGGCCGATTTGGTGATCCGCAGGATTTCGCTGTCCGTGATGGCCGACGCCGCCGACAGCCGATGAGACTGGCCGGCCAGGCACCCTTCGCCGAAAAAATCGTCCCGACCGAGCAGCGCGATGACCGCCTCCTTGCCCTGCTCGGAATGGACGACGATCTTGACCGTGCCCGTGATGATATAGAACAGCACGTCGGCGGGGCTGCCCTGGGAAAAGATCTGCTGGTCCTTTCGGTATTTCCCGATCGTCCGGCCCGGGCCTTCGGTCTTGAGGAACACCGCCGGATCGAAAGCCTGCTTCCTTGGCGGCGGCTTTGCGGCCGTCTGCGGCTTTACGATGGGTCGCTTCGCCATGTGTTCTCCCGGGTGAAACGCGAGTGCTGGATGCTTCGAAGCCGGATCTCGGCATCACGGTTGGGCAGGCGCTAACACGGCATAGCGCCTTTCGCGGACGCTTGACAGCGCGGCGTCTATTTCAACGGGACACGCACTGCCGCTTCGTGTTCCAGTGACGCAGCGGCGCGAGAATTAGTTAATTCATGTTATCAAGCATTAGCATCGCACCGCTCATGCAGCGCGAACAGGCCCAGGGCCTCGCGGACGTCACGCAAGGTCGTATCGGTGACGGTGCGCGCCAGTTGGGTGCCGCGCCTGACGATCTCGAGAACGTGGCCGGGATCACGCGCAAACGCCGCCCGCCGGTCGCGGATCGGCGCGACCACGGCCTGCAGCACCTCATCAAGTCGCTGCTTCACGACGCTGTCGCCGAGGCCACCGCGGACGTAGCGCGCCTTCAGGTCCGCAACCGCCGCATGATCGTCGTCGAACGCGTCGAGATAGGTGAAGACGACATTGCCTTCGACGCGGCCCGGATCGGCGGCCCTGACGTGGCCGGGATCGGTGAACATGCGGCGGACGGCATCGCGAATCTGGTCCGCGGTGGCGGAGAGCGGAATCGTGTTGCCCTGCGATTTGCTCATCTTGGCCTTGCCGTCCACGCCAGGCAGGCGTCCGACGCTCGGGATCAGTGCGCGTGCCTCGGGGAGCACTTCCGTGCCCGCCTGGCGGTTGATGCGGCGGACGATCTCGTTGGTCTGCTCGATCAGCGGCGCCTGGTCGTCTCCGACCGGCACGATGGTCGCCTTGAAGGCGGTGATGTCGGCGGCCTGCGCAACGGGATAGCACAGGAAGCCGGCCGGAATATCGCGGCCGAAGCCGCGCGCCTGGATCTCGTCCTTGATGGTCGGGTTGCGCTCGAGCCGCGCCACCGTGACGAAGTTCATGTAGAGCAGCGTGAGATCGGCCAGCGCCGGCAGGTGCGATTGCAGGCAGATGGTCGTCATCTCCGGATCGATGCCGACGGCGAGATAGTCGGTCGCGATCTCCAGGATGTTCCGGCTCACCTTGGCCGGATCGTGGGCGTGGTCCGTGAGCGCCTGGGCATCGGCCAGCAGCAGGAATTGCCGATGCGTCGATTGCAGCGCGACGCGGTTTTGCAGCGAGCCGACATAGTGGCCGAGGTGCAGGGGGCCGGTGGTTCTGTCGCCGGTCAGGATGACGGGACGTTCTGGCATTGAGAGAGGCATCGTGGTTCTCCAGGAGTGAGAACCGCCGCTCGATCGAGCTCTTCGATGCTGTTGATGACAAGAACCGCGTCGCAGGCCGATGAACGGCGGCGACGGGCGAATGAATGACGAGGCCGTGCCGCTCCTAGATGGAGCGCCACCACGTGTTCGCGTGCAAGGTCTCAGTCTTGATCATGCGACCGATATGGCCGAAACCGCCGATGAATGCAACCCGCTCAGGCACGCTGCGCAGAGCGCGGCCCCAGGCCAGTTCAGCCATTCCGCCTATTCGAGATCAATCGCGTGATACTGGCCGGACTTGTCGAGCTGCGTGCCCCAGACCTTGTGCAGCGCCTGGTGGTCGGAGGGGCCGAAGCTCACCTTCGATCCGACGCCCAGCTCGTAGTTCTGCATCGATTCGAGGACATCGACCAGCGTTTCCGTGTCCACCGCGGGACCGGCGCGGCGCAGCCCTTCGATCAGGATGTTGGCGGTGAGATAGGCTTCCAGGGACGAGTAATCCGCCGGCTCTCCCGGAAAATATCTGTCGAGCGCCTTCTTGTAGTTCAGGGTGACGGAGGCGTAGCCGTCGACCGCCGGCGTGACCTGGGTGCAGATGACGCCGTCCGCATAGCGCGGGCCGAGCACCATCAGCTCACTGGCGAGGCCGGTGCTGCCGACGCCGGAGATCGTCGCGTAGGTCATGTCCGGATAGAGATCGCGAGTCTTCTCGATGAACTTGGCCGCGGCGCGAAAGGTGGCGACCAGCACCACCGCCTTGATCGCATGCTTCTGCCGGCGCAGTTGCGCGACGGCCTCGTCGACATTGACGGTGTTGCGGCTGTAGCTCATGCGGAAGGCGTCGCCCGCGCCGCCGCGCAGCCCGTGCATCGCCCTGCTGACGCCCTCCCACCCCGCGTCGCCATAGGCATCCTGCTGGGTGAGAACTCCGATCTCCTGCGGACGCAGCTTGCGGATCTTGACGAGATAGTTCACGAGCGCATGGGCTTCCTCGGCGTAGCCGGCGCGGTAGTTGAAGACGTAGCGGTCCGGCGGATCGCGGCGAAGCGAAGGAGCCCCGGTGAAGGCGCCGAAATACAGCGCATGATGCTCGAGCGCGTACGGCACCGAGATCAGGGCCGTCGGACTGCCGTAGTTCTCGACGAATCCGAACACCTTGTGCTGCTCGTAAAGGTCCTTCATCGCGTTCAGCGTCCGCGTCGGCTCATAGGCATCATCGGCCGTGTAGAGCTTGAGCTGCCGGCCATGCACACCGCCTTCCTCGTTGACCTGAGCGAATGCGAGGTCGATGCCGAGCTTGAGCTGATGGCCCATCTCCCTGGCCGGCCCGGAAAACGGCGCCGCCATTCCGAAGCTGATTTCGGTATCGGTCACGCCCTGGACCGGGGCGCGCGTGCTGGTCGGCTGCGCCGACGCGGCATTGGCCACTCGCGTGTCGAACTTCGGCACACGGTCGTCCTCCCTCAGCGGCATGTTCTGGTCCGGCGCGACCGCCGGAGCGGCGCTCGCGAGCGCTCCGGTCCGGAGAGTATCCTGGACTGGCGCAACGGTCTGCGCGGCTTGGACCGGCGGCGATGGGACTGTTGCCGTCGTTGTCGCCGCCGCGCTGCTCTTGGCGGAGAGCGCAGCGGTCCACCGCGTCGGAAGTCTCGTCGCTGCAAAGCCGGCCACGCCCGCGGCAACAGCCACGAGCCCCATCACGCTCAACGCGCCGAGGAGACGCCGTTCCCGTGGCGGCGGAGGAACCTCCTGCACGCCGTAACGGGACGCGAATTCAGCAGGGGTAGGCCGATCGTGCTCGTCGCGCCACGGTTGTTCATACAGCGGACGCCGGCCGTCGTCGTAGCCGGACGGGAATGGCGGATCGCGGTCGTCATTGGGCGCACGCAGATGTCTCACGATTTTCCCCTTGGCTCGCGCGTCATGGACTCGTTGGAGTTTTTTCTGGATCGCGCGGCATACGCTGCAGGTTCTGCCGGCCGGATGAGCGTGGTCATGCGCCGAGATCTGCACATGTCACACGAACTAACACTCGTCGTCGAGCGTCGGTGGAACGGCAGTTCCAGACATGTTGTCTGGAACAAGTCCGAACGTCGGCATGATACTGCGAAGCAATGGGGCGGTTGTTTGTTCTCGCCGTCAATTCCAGCTGAACAAGGAGGGAGCCGCGCCGCCATGGCAGCAAATTGGCTCTGACAGCAAGCAGGAGAGAAGTGCCGTGAAGCAGTCGGACTTGTTGTTGGCATCAGCATCCGATGACGCTGCGCCCCCGACGCCGAGCTCCGCGTCACCGGCCGGTCGTCTCCTCCGCCACCAGTCCCGTCACCATCGCCTTCACCATGGTCGCGATCTGCGCGCGCAAGGCCGCGAGCGGCACAGCGATCAGCTTCTGCTCCAAGCCGAGCGCGACCATGCCGTGGACGGCCGAGAACAGGCTGCGCGCGGTGACGCTGATGTCGTCGAAAGAGCGCCGTGGAAACAACGCCGCCAGTGGCTGGTGGATGTGACGGAACAGGTGCATCTGGTCGGCGATCGCCCAGTCGGGCAGCGGCTTCTCGGGCGGCATGCGGTGCTCGAACAGCGCGCGCCAGAGCTCGAGATTGTGGGCGGCGAAGTCGCAATAGGCGATCGCGATGCGCACCAGCGCAGCCTCGGGGCCGGGAGGGCCCGCGCTCTCGGCTGCGGACAGGTCGGCGTCGAGCCGCGCCAAGGTGCGTGATCCGACCATCAGCACCAGTTCGTCGACGTCGGCGACGAGATTGTAGACCGCGCCATTGGCGACGCCGATCTCCTGGGCGAGATCGCGCGTCTTCAGACCCGCGAGACCCCGCGTCCGGATCATCCGCTCGGCGGCCTCGATCAAGGCTTCGCGCTGTTTCGCACGTCTTTCCAGTGTCTTGGACATTGTTAACCAAAATATTGAGCGGTGCTCAAAATAATTCTTGAGCGTCGCTCATGGTTGCGCTAGAAGAAACGTCATGAGCGATGCTCATAACAGGGAGTTCACAATGTTCAAGACCGTTCTCACGCTGTTTCGGGGCACCGTGGCCGTCGCGGAGGAGGAGCTGCAGGACCGGACCGCGCTGGTGATCCTGGATCAGCAGCTGCGTGACGCCGCCGCCGCCGTCGATCGCAGCAAGCGCGCGCTGGCGCTGGCCATTGCGCAGGACCAGCAGGAGGGCAAGCGGCTCGAGGCGACCTTGGCACGGATCACCGATCTCGAGGTGCGCGCCACCGCAGCGCTCGACGGCGGCCGCGAGGATCTGGCCCGCGAGGCGGCGCAGGCGATCGCCGGCCTCGAGGCCGAGTGTGACGCGGCGCGGACGGCGCGGGCGCTGTTCGCGACCGAGATCACCAGGCTGAAGAAACATGTCGCCAACGCCGAGGCGCGCATTGCCGAGCTCGATCGCGGCCGGCGGATTGCGCGCGCCTCCGAGGCCGTGCGCAATCTGCGCCGCGGCGGCATCGAGGCGGCGCGTCCTTACGAGTGCACGCTGCCCGAGGCCGAAGCGACGCTGAAACGGCTGCGGGAGCGGCAGATCGAGGCGCAGGCCGCCGACGAGGCGCTCATGGAGCTCGATGCCGCGACGGGGCCGATCACCACGGCCGAGAAGCTCGCCGAGCAGGGCTTTGGCCCACGCATCAAGACCACTGCCGACGACGTGCTGGCGCGGCTGAAGGCCGGCCGCGCCGCACCGGCCAACTGATTTTCGTCACGACCGATCGAACGCATCAACAACCACGTCATCATAGGAGCCGACCATGAACCAGAACACCCAGCCGCACAGCAGCGCCTTCATCACCTTCTCCTACGCCTCGTTCGCCGCCTCCGCCTTCCTCGTCGCTCTCGGCGTCTTCTTCATGCCGATCGATCTCTGGATGAAGGGCTATCTGACGATGGGCATTGTCATGCTGGTGCAGACCTGCGTCACCCTGACCAAGACGCTGCGCGACCGCCACGAGAGCGGCAAGCTCGTCAATCGCATCGAAGACGCTCGCGCCGAGCGCCTGCTGATGGAGGTGTCGAAGGCAGCTTAGGGCGGCCGCAGTCGTCTCGCTCTCTTGGCCTCTCTCCGCTCTTGTCCACCGTAGCTCGACGAGCGAAGGCGGATGCGGGGAGAGGCCGGATTGCATCGAAGATGCAATCCGGGTGAGGGGAAGTTTGCGGGGCAAGCTCCGACTTCGGCGAGACAGCGCCGGCAGGCGGTGGGCGCGAAGGCGTCCGCCGCTCACGTCGTTCAACCTGCGTTTACCCTCGCTCACGCTCCGTCCCGTGTCGTTATCGTGAATTAACAGCACCAGGGCATAAGGCGGCCAGGGCGGCCGTGATCCCGGCTGCGCCGCTTCCTGATCACGCCGTGCTAGGTTGAGGCATGAACATCGTCGCAGCAGTGGGGCGTATCCGACGCAGCATCGGCTTCTGGCTGACCGCGCTCGGCCAGGAGGCGATGGACCTGTCGCTACGCACCCATGCGGAGTTGCGCACGCGCATCGTCGAGAGCCCGGGCACGACCCTGGACGATGCGGCGCTGGCGGCGCTCGTGGCCGATCTCCGCACCATTGCCGGCAAGACGCTGCCCGCCGGCGAGCTCACCTACGGCATCTTCTCCGGAGCGCGCGAGCCGCTCGCGCGCGCCATCATCACGGTGGTGTCGGAGGAGGCGGGCGGCCGGCCGATCGCCTTCAATGCGCTCGCGGTGATGCAGGTCGAGCGCGATGGCGACAGCCAGCAGGTGATCCATCTCGGATTGGTCATGGTCGATCCGGAAGCGCGCGGCAAAGGCCTGTCCGGCGTGCTCTACGGCCTCACGACGCTGCTGCTGTTCGTCCGCGACGGGCTGCGGCCGAAATGGATCTCCAACGTCACGCAGGTGCCGGCGGTGGCCGGCATGGTCTGCGAGACCTTCTCCGACGTCTATCCGTCGCCGCTGCCGCAGGCCCGACAGAGCTTTGCGCATCTTCAGCTCGCGCGCGGCATCATGCGGGCGCATCGCGCGGTGTTCGGTGTCGGCGACGAGGCCGGGTTCGACGAACAGCGCTTTGTCATCACCAACGCCTATACCGGCGGCTCCGACGCGCTCAAGAAGACGTATGACGATGCGCCGAAGCATCGCGACGCCGTCTACAACGGCTTCTGCGCGCGCGAGCTGGACTACACCAGGGGCGACGACCTGCTGCAGCTCGGCCGGATCGATCTCGCCGCCGCCCGGCGCTATCTGCTGCGCGAAATCCCCTCTGGCTCGCTGCCGGCGCTGCTGGCGACCTCGGGCGTGCTGGCGCTGCAGCGGATGATCCTGCCGCTGGTACATTGGCTCGACGACACCAGGACGTTCGGCACGCTGCGTCCGCGCCTGCCGCCCGGCGAGCCCGCGCCATGACGGCCGGCATCGTTGCGGACTCCGTCGTCAACCTCTGCGGCGCGATCGGCCTCGCGGTGGCCGCCGCCATGCTGCACCGGCGCGACCCGAGGGGACCGCTGACGGCGCGGCTCGTCGTTCTGCTCGGGACCGTCGCCTCGCTGTTCCTGCTGCGCGGCGTCGCCTGGTGGACGGACAATGCTTTTCTCGACCGCATCTCGCTGGTTCCGGCGGCGCTGATCCCGCTCGGCGCGCTGGTGGTGGCGGAAGGTCTGCTGCGCCGACACGCGCATCGCGCGCTCAAGGCGATCGCGCTGGCCGGCGGCGTGGTGCTCGCGCTCGCCGGCGCGCTCGGTCCGGCCGAGTTCGAAAGCCACCACACGGTCGTGCTGTCGGCCTTTCAGCTCGCGGGCTTTGCGACCTGCGCCTGGCTGCTGCTTCGCCGAGACCGCGCGCGCCTGCTGGTCTGGGAGAACCGCGCCATCGATCGCGTCGCGTTCGGCGCCATCATCGTCATCCCCTTCATCATCACCGATTTTCGCGTGCTGGCGCCGAGCATGCCGGTGCGGCTCGGCGCATTGGGCGCGCTGCTGGCGGTGACCGCGATCCTGATCGCCGGCGCCAGCGCGGAGACGCAGCGTCAGGGTGGGCTGCTGACATTGTTGCGGATCCTCGGCGCCGCCCTGCTCGGCGCTGCCGCGGCCGCGCTGTCGCCGGACGTCGATGCGGCGCAACTGATGCGTTTCTGCGCGGTCGCGGTGGCCGGCGTGCTCACGATCGGGCTGATCGGCGATGCCTTGCGCGCGATGCTGCAAGCCCGCGAGCCGGGCGTGCTCGACTCGATCGGGGCGTCGATCGCGGCGACGCGCGACGAACTGATCGCCGAGCTCACGCGCCAGCCGGTCTTCGAAAGCGCACGCCGCTGTCGCGAGGTTGAGCTGACCGCCTATGATCCGCCGCTGCTGCGCGACTTTCTCGCGTCAAGCCGCGTGCTGCGCCGGGCCGATGCGCCGTGGCGGCGGGCGGCCACCGACCCCGCCGTCGAGCGCATGGTGGCGCTGATGGATGCGCGGCATGCGACGCATGTGATCGTGCTGTCGCACCAGCCGGTCGACCTCATCGTGCTCGCGGTCTCCGTGATCTCGGCCGATCCGGCCACGGAAACCGCGCTCGCGCTCGTCAGGCGCCTGCTGGTGCAGGCGCCCGAGCGACAGGTGATCACGCCCACATGTGATGATGCTGATGCTGTGACATCTCCATCATCGGCCCCTCCATCGTCGGACCGTCCATGACCAGGGTTGCCGGGGCGGCGCTGGCGTGTGCTGCCGGCGCGGCGCTGGGAAGCATGATCACGTTCGAGGCCGGCGCGCTGGTGACCGCGGCCAGCAGCGCGGCGGCGTCGGCACTGTTGCCGCCGCCGGTGGTCGCCAGCACCTGGCCGATCGTGGTGCCGTCGACATTGTAGGCGCCGCCATTGACCGGGATGTTGTTGCCGCCGACATCGGCTGCGTTCTGGTGCATCTGGTCGGCGGCCGCGGCGACCAGCGCCTTGTTGCCGGCCTGGAAGCCCTCGAGGATCTTGGCGATCTCGGCGCCGAGCGTGCTCTGGTCGCCGAGCAGCTCGTTGTCGAAGCGGGCCTGGAAGATGCCGCCCTGCGCCGCGTCGAAATCGGTGACGTCCTTCTTGAAGGTCATCAGGTCGGCGGTGACCTGCGCCATCGCGGCGGCGTCGCCGGAATTGACGGCCGCGATCGCAGCCTTGCCGAGCGCGTTCGACTGGGCGATGAACATGGCCCAGAAATTGGTCTGTGCCTGGTTGTCCTGATAGGCCGGCGTCGGGTTGAGGAAGTCGCCGAAGCCGCTCCAGCCGTTCAGGCCGTTCTGCTGCGCCATGTTGGCGAGATTGGTGTCGCCGGCGACGATGTCGATGATGTCGAGGAAGTCGTCGTTCAGCGCGCGGCCGATGTCGACATTGCCGGCCGCGCCGTTGATGTGGGTGTTGACGAGCGCGAGCTGGTCGATGATGGCGAGCGCGTGCACGCCGGTCAGGCCGCCGAACTGCAGCGGATTGGCGGCGACCAGCGCATTGAGGCCGGCGATCAGCGCGTCGACATCGTCCTGGATGACGTCGACGTTGCTCTCGTTGACGCCGCCGATCAGCCGGTTGGCGGCGTCGTTGAAGATCAGGCCGAGCTCGGCCAGCGTGCCCTTGACGGCGGTTGCGGCCGTCACGCCTTCGGGCAGCAGCGCCGGCGCCTGCAGGAAGCCGGTGACGCCGTCGGCGTTGGTCGCATTTCCCGCAAGGTTCGGATCGTTGTTGACGACGTTGAGGATGTCGAGGTGCGCGTTGCGCAGCGCGGTCTCCGCGGCGGCGATGCTGCCGAACGCGCCGCCGCCGGTCACCGAAGCCATCGCGGCATCCTGCGCGACCGTGATGTCGGCGAGGATCTTGTTGATGTTGGTGAGCGTCTGCCCGGTGAACTGGCTGGCGGCAACCATCGCCTTCAGACCATCCTGAATCACGGTGAGATCGCCGGTGTAGTTGTAGACGCTGCCAAGGCCCTGGCCGCCTTCCTCGACCACGTTGCGCCACAGCCCGCCTTCGAGAAAGCGCGTCGCGTCGTTGAAGACGACGCCGAGGTCGGCAAAGCCGAGCGCGGGCGTCGGCGGCGTGGGTGCGGGCGGCGTCGGAGGCATCGGCGCAGGCGCCGGCTGGCAGTGATGATCGTGATGATGATGGTGGTGGTGGTGGTGGTCGCTGTGATGATGGTGACCGTGGTGACTGTCGTGATGGTGACGGTGATGGCGCGACATGTCCGACGTACTCCCCAAAGCTGCGCACCACTGCGGATGAGCCGAAGCAATGCGGCGCGGCTGACGCGGGTGCGCATGATGAGGGCCATCTGCTGCCTGCTTCGTGGCTGCTTCGCGCAGGGATTGTGGAATGCGTCTGCGTCAGATTGTCGTGCGGCGTACGGGTGGTGCTCCCGCAGAGCTGCGACATCTCACCGCTTGACGGTCGAGGCGCGCTTCGGGAGCCGGCTCTCAGCGACGATGTCGCGCCCGCGGCAAATCAGTGAGTTGCAAGAGCGTTCGACCGTAGCGATTCGGTCGATGGTAGACGTTCCGAGCGCACGCGGACCGCCTTGCGACGATCCGACGCGTCCGGGAACTTGTGATGAGACCGGGAGCAGCTACGCGCCGCCGCTCCGATGTGGCCGGATCATGGCGATTTCTTTACGAACGCGGCGAATGCGCCGGCGTAGTCGGCATGCCAGCGCGACAGTGGCGGCCGGTTCTCGACGATGTCGCCGGCCGCCCACAGGATGCGCCGCTCGTCCAGCGCGCGCGGCACGTCGTTGTCTGGGCACAGCACGTAGAAGTCGCCGGCCGCGACGCGCTCCAGCATGAAGTCGACCGTCTGCTCCGGCGTCCAGGCGGCGGCCGGCTTCTCGACGCGGCCATTCGCCGTCAGCGGCGTGAACACGAAGCCCGGAATGAACAGATGCGCCGTCACCTGGCAGCCAGTCGTGTTGCGCAACTCGTGCTGCAGCGCCTCGGTGAACGCCTTCACGCCGGCTTTGGAGACGTTATAGGCGGGGTCGCCGGGCGGCGTGGTGATGCCCTGCTTGGAGCCGGTGTTGATGATCAGCGAAGGCTTCCCTTGCGCGATCATGTTCGGCGCGAACACCTGCGAACCGTGGATGATGCCCCATAGGTTGACGCCGAGGATGCGCTGCCAATTGTCGTCGGCAAGCGTCTTGCTGCCCGGCTGGATGCCGGCATTGTTCATCAGCACGTCGATCGCGCCGAAGCGTGCGCGCACCGCCGTTTCGAGCGCGACCACGCTGTCCCGGCTGCTCACATCGACCGTGGCGGTCATGACCGCAGCCTCGCCACGCTTGGCCGCAGCCGCGAGCCTGGCGGCGGCGTCGCGCAGCCGGGCTTCGTCGACATCGGCGATGCAGACGTTCATGCCGCGCTCTGCGAAGCGCGTGGCGGCGGCGAGCCCGATGCCGGAGGCGCCTCCGGTGACGACGGCGGTGTGGTCGGCGGACAAGGCAGGGTGAGACACGGCAGGTTCTCCGGCATGACGACGAGATGCTGGTGTATGACGTCTTGGCGCGGCCGCAAGATCATCCGGCTGACGGCAAGACGGTTTTTTGCGGCTGCAACGCGAGGCGCATCAGTCCGGTCGCGGATGCATCGCGTCGGCTGGAACCGGCTTACGACGCGGCCCTGGCCCCGCGGGTCTTCCTTGGCTTCTCGATGTCGCTGCGCAGCGCGGCGAGATCCTTCTTCACGGCGTCAGCTGCGTCACGCTCGATGCGCCGGTAACGTTCGACCAACTGCGTGCCGAACGCCGTCAGCGCCGCGCCACCGCCATTGCGGCCGCCGGTCTGGCGCGCCACCGCCGGCTGCCGGCACACCCGGTTGATCTCGTCGACGAGGTCCCAGGCCCGCTTGTAGGACATGTCCATCGCGCGCCCGGCCGCAGAGATCGAGCCGTGTCGCGCGATGTTCTCCAGCAGCGCGATCTTGCCCGGCCCGATCCGGCCGCCGTCATCGAGATCGATGCGCAGGCTGAGCGAGGGCAGGGCGTTCGCTTTCGGCATGGAGGGTCTGCTCGTACTGACGTGGGGCGGACATTGCCACCATCATGTTTTGCGAACAAGATGATCCCAATCGACAATCGCAACGACATCTGGGGACGAAATGCTGCCTGCGCTGTTTTCACCGCTCACGATCGGTCCTTATCGCCTCAAGCACCGCGTCGTGATGGCGCCGTTGACCCGCATGCGCGCCGCAAGGGAGACGCTCGCGCCGCGGCCGCTCAACGTCGAGTATTATGCGCAGCGCGCGACGCCGGGCGGGCTGATCATCGCCGAGGCCTCGCCGGTGCTGCCGACCGGCACCGGCAGCCCGAACGTGCCGGGCATCTACAGCGCGGCGCAGATCGCCGGCTGGAAGCGGGTCGTCGATGCGGTGCATGCCAAAGGCGGATTCATCTTCCTGCAGCTCTGGCACGTCGGCCGCGTCTCGCATTCCTCGTTCCAGCCGGGCGGTGCGCTGCCGGTGGCGCCGTCGGCGATCGCGATCGGCGACGATCTCAAGGCGATGACGGCGGAAGGCAAAGGCGCAGCTTACGAGACGCCGCGCGCGCTCGACACCGACGAGATCCCCGCGCTTGTCGCCGCCTATGGCCAAGCCGCGCGCAATGCGATGGCCGCCGGCTTCGACGGCGTCGAGGTGCACGGTGCGAACGGTTACCTGATCGAGCAGTTCCTGCAGACCCGCAGCAACCAGCGCACCGACCGCTACGGCGGCTCCATCGCGAACCGCTGCCGCTTCCTGCTCGAGGTGACCGAGGCCGTGATCGCCGCCTGCGGTGCCGACAAGGTCGGCGTGCGGCTGTCGCCCTATGGCATCGCCAATGGCTCCGGCGAGGCCGAGCCGATGCCGCTCTATACCTACGCGATCGAGGCGCTCAACAAGCTCGGCATCGCCTATCTGCATCTGATCGAGCCGCGCTCCTCCGGCGCCGGCCGCGCCGACGTCAACTGGCAGAACGTGCCGTCGGCCATCGCTCTGTTCCGGCCGGTGTGGAAGGGCGTCCTGATCGGCGCCGGCGGCTTCACGGGCGAGCCGGCGGAAGCCGCGATCCAGGCCGGCCACGCCGACGCCATCGCCTTCGGCCGCACCTTCATCTCCAACCCGGACCTGCCCGCCCGGCTGCAGCACGGCTGGCCGCTGACGCCCTATCACCGCCCGACCTTCTATGGCGGCGAGGAGAAGGGCTACACGGACTATCCGGTGTATCAGGAGATGGCGAAGGTGTAGTCCGCGCTCTCTCCGCCGTCATTGCGAGGAGCGTAGCGACGAAGCAATCCAGACTCGCGTGCGCCACCCTGGATTGCTTCGCTTCGCTCGCAACGACGGTGGAGCGAGAGTTCGCGTCAACCAATAAGCCTGAGCCCGGGAGGACACCGCCCCATGAAGAACCGCACGACCGGACGCTCGGCCTTCCTCGCGCTGCTCAAGGACGAGGGCATCACGCATCTGTTCGGCAATCCCGGCACCACCGAATTGCCGATCATGCATGCCCTGAAGGATCATCCCGATCTCACCTACGTCATGGCGATGCAGGAGAGTCTGGTGGTGGCGATCGCCGACGGCTTCAGCCGCGCCTCGGGACGCCTCGTCGCCTGCAACGTTCACGTCGCGCCGGGTCTCGGCAACGCCATGGGCGCGCTCTACAATGCGCAGTTCACCGGAACGCCGATGATCCTCACCGCCGGCCAGCAGGAGCAGGGCCACGGCCTGATGGAGCCGCTGCTCTACGGCCCGCTGGTGCGGATGGCCGAGCCGCTGGTGAAATGGGCGGTCGAGGTGACGAGGCTGGAGGACCTGCCGCGCATCATCAGGCGCGCCGCCAAGGTGGCGACCACGCCGCCGACCGGTCCCGTCTTCATCTCGCTGCCCGGCGATATCCTCAATGCCGAAGCCGGCATCGAGTTCGGCCGTTCCACCCGGGTCGATGCGCGCGTGTTGCCGGCCGCGGACGCGTTGCAGGCGCTGGCGCAGCGCATTCTCAGTGCGCAGCGGCCGGTGATCATCACCGGCGACGAGATCGTCAAGAGCGATGCGCTGCGGCAGGCGGCCGAGTTCGCGTCGGCGATCGGCGCTCCCGTGCATCAGCAGTCCGCGCCCTATGGCGCGCATTTCCTGTCCGAGCATCCCTGCTACATCGGCTCATTGTCGCGCGCGCAGCAGCAGGTCCGCGACCTGCTCGCGCCACACGATCTTCTCATCGTGCTCGGCGCCGATCCCTTGCGGATGTCCGTGCATAGCGACATCGAGCCCCTGCCCGAGGGCTTGCCGATCGTGCAGATCGGCCTCGTCGATTGGGAGCTGGGAAAGAATTTCGGTGCCGAGATCGCGCTCAAGTCCGACGTTCGCGAGACGCTGCTTCAGCTCACGCCGCTCTTGCGCGAGCTCGGCGGCGCGGCCCTGCAGGCGCGTGCGCAGGAACGCCTGGCCGAATTGTCCTCGCAGAACTGGAGCGCGCGGCGCCGCAAGCTGGCCGCGCAGATCGAAGCGGCGCGCGAGCGGACGCCGATCGATCCGGACTACCTGGCGCTGCAGGTCGCCGAGGCCATGCCGGAGCACGGCATCCTGGTCGACGAAGGCCTGACCTCGGCGCGCTACATGACGGCGCTGTGGCCGTATCGCGACCGCTACAACTATCACGCGCTCGCCTCGGGGGGCATCGGCTGGGGCCTGCCGGCCTCGGTCGGCGTCAGCCTCGCCAATCCCGATCGCCCCGTGGTCTGCTACTCCGGCGACGGCAGCGCGATGTATTCGATCCAGGCGCTGTGGACCGCAGCGCATCACAAGCTGCCGCTGTCGGTGGTCATCGTCAACAATGGCGGCTACCGCATCATCAAGCAGCGGCTGCTGTCGTTCCATGGTGACGACAACTATATCGGCATGGATTTTGTCGATCCGCAGGTGGATTTTGCCGGGCTCGCCCGCTCGCTCGGCTGCGAGGCAATGCGCATCAGCGATCCCCGTGAATTGCAGCCGACGCTCTCGGCGGCGTTCCGCCGCCCCGGCGCCAAGCTGATCGAGGTGATGGTCAGCAACGCGGTGGACTGAGCGTTACTCCCGTCGCGCGGGGAATGCCGGACGTCCGGCCGAACCTTTGGTGACTGCCGCCTGCTTTTCTTCTGCAGGCGAGCCATGGGTGAGGCCTTCGCCGGGCATCCCCGCGCCCTCCGCCTTGCGAAGGCACCGCACCGGCAAACCTCGGACGCTCCTGGCGCCGCGAGAACGGAAGCGCGCATCCCGACACACGCCCATCATCGATCTCTGCGACAAGTTCCGAAATCCGAGACTTGCTTGATGTCAGCATTGAATTCAAACCCAGCCCCTTCCGCTCGTCGCGCGATCCCGATATGACGCCGCCTTCGTTGTGACTGGAAAAGCGCCATGACCAGGATTGATGCAATCGCCCGTGCCCGTCAGAGCCTGACGAGCGGTGACTTCTTGGCCGAGCTCGGCCGCCGGGTCGCCTATCGCACCGAGAGCCTCAATCCCGAGCGCAAGGACGACCTCGCGGCGTATCTGACCAACGAGCTGACGCCGTCCTTTGCAGCGCTCGGCTTTTCCTCCGAGATCGTGCCCTCGCCGAGCGGCAAGTCGCCGTTCCTGATCGCGACCTACCACGAGAGCGACAGCGCCCCGACGATGCTCAGCTATGGCCACGGCGACACCGTCGACGGCATGGCCGGCGAATGGCGCGACGGCCGCGATCCCTGGGCGGTGACGCCAGCGGGCAATCGTCTCTATGGCCGCGGCACCGCCGACAACAAGGGCCAGCACAGCATCAACATGGCGGCGCTGCGCGCGGTGCGCGAGGCCCGCGGCGGCAAGCTCGGCTTCAATGCCAAGTTCATCATGGAGATGGGCGAGGAGATCGGCTCGCCCGATCTCGCCAGGGTGGCCGATCTGCATCGCGACGCCTTGAAGGCCGACGTCTTCATCGGCTCGGACGGCCCGCGGCTATCGACCGCACGCCCCACCATCTTTCTCGGCTGCCGTGGCGGCATCCGGTTGCATCTCGACGTCAACCTGCGCGAGGGCGGCAACCATTCCGGCAATTGGGGCGGCGTGCTCGCCAATCCCGCGACCATCCTTGCCAATGCCATTTCCACGCTGGTCGACGGCCATGGCCGTATCAAGCTCGATACCTTGAAGCCGCCGCGCCTCACCAATGCCATCCGCGCCATCCTCGCCGACGTGAAGGTGGAGCCGACCGCCGACGAGCCGGCGCTGTCGGACCATTGGGGCGAGGAGGGGCTGACGCCGGCGGAGCGGCTCTATGCCTGGAATACGCTCGAGGTGCTCGCGATCTCCTCCGGCAATATCGACAAGCCGGCGAATGCGATCCCCGGCCGCGCCCGCGCCGTGCTGCAGCTGCGCTTCGTGGTCGGCACCAAGGTCGACAGCATCGTGGAGGACGTGAGGAGCCATCTCGTCGCGCACGGCTTCCCGATGGTCGAGGTCAGCATGACGCAAGGCTTCGCGGCCTCGCGCGCCGACATCGACAGCCCCTGGATCAAATGGGCCGCGGAGTCCATCAAGATGAGCACCGGCAAGGCGCCCGCGGTGCTGCCGAACTTCGGCGGCTCGCTGCCCAATGACGTGTTTGCCGACGTGTTGAAGATGCCGACCATGTGGGTGCCGCATTCCTACCCGGGCTGCTCGCAGCACGCGCCGGATGAGCACATCCTGCTGGATGTCACGGACGAGGCGCTCGGCCTGATGGCCGGGCTGTTCTGGGATCTCGGTGAATTGCGGAAGCCACTGTGAGCCGAGAAGGGGGCATGAGCACACATCGCCTGGCGTCTGGTGAGGAGCGCGCGCCGGCCAGGAAGACGGAAGGCGGGCTTGCTGGGCGCGGCGCGTCTCGAACCATGAGGTCCGTGTGCCGTGCGGTTGCATTGCCGCGTGCGGGAACCCGCCTGCAACTTTCGTCTGGTCGCGGGGCCTGCGAGCCCCTCGTAGTTTACCATCCCAACGTTCGGCGCTGCCGTTTCAGCCCGGACGTCTTGTCGAAGGGGACGCGGGACAGGCAATTTGTCGCAATCGTCCGAGGACGTCCCGCCGCGGGGCGGTCTATGGTGCCCGCGCTCGTCCGGCCGGAGATCGTCCGGGGGCGGGGGCCATTTTGAGTTCGCTGTGGTTTATGCAAGCATCCGGCGATCAGCCGGATTGAGGAGATCAGTTATGAAGCAGCTTCGCCTATTCGGTCTTGCCGTCGCCGCCGCGCTCTGCGCCGGCCAGGTGCAGGCCGAGGACCTGACGGGGACCCTGAAGAACATCAAGGAGACCGGCACCATTACGCTCGGCGTCCGCGACTCCTCGATCCCGTTCTCCTATCTCGACGACAATCAGAAGCCGATCGGCTTTGCCATCGACATCTGCATGGGCATCGTCGATGCCGTGAAGAAGGAGCTCAAGCTCGACAAGCTCGATGTGAAGCTCAACCCGGTGACGTCGTCGACCCGCATCCCGCTGCTCGCCAACGGCACCATCGATCTCGAATGCGGCTCGACCACCAACAATGCCGAGCGCCAGAAGCAGATCTCCTTCACCAACACCCACTTCCTGACGGCGAGCCGCTACGTCTCGAAGAAGGCGAGCAAGATCAACTCGATCGACGATCTGAAGGGGAAATCGGTCGTGTCGACCGCCGGCACCACCAACATCAAGCAGTTGACCGAGGCCAATGCCGCGCGCAATCTCGGCATCAACATTATTCCGGCCAAGGATCATGCCGAGGCCTTCCTGATGGTGGAGACCGATCGCGCCGTCGCCTTCGTGATGGACGACATTCTTCTGGCGAGCCTCGTCGCCGGCTCCAAGGATCCGGCCGCCTATGTCGTCTCCAAGGACGCGTTCTCGAAGCCCGAGCCCTACGGCATCATGCTGCGCAAGGACGATCCGCAGTTCAAGAAGGTGGTCGATGCGGCGACCGCCAAGATCTACACCAGCGGCGAGGGCGCCAAGCTGTATGACAAGTGGTTCATGCAGAAGATCCCGCCGAAGGGCCTGAACCTCAACACCCCGCTGTCGGCCGAGCTGAAGGCCGAGTTCGCCAAGCCGTCGGACTCGCCGGATCCGGATTCGTACAAGCCGTAACGTGAGGCCGCAGCTCTCGCGCCGAATTCGATGCGCCCCCCTCCCCCTTGCGGGGAGGGGTCGGGGGTGGGGGTCTCAGGAAAGACTGCCCGTGTGGACCCCCCACCCCGACCCTCCCCCGCAAGGGGGGAGGGAGCGCAGCGAGTTTTTGGCAAAGACTGTGTAATGCGACTTGCGAGCTAATTCCCTCTCAGGATGTCCCCGTGAACTACACCTGGAACTGGCACATCTTCCTGGAGCCGAACCCGACCGGGGCCGGCACCTATTTCGACATGCTGCTGGCGGGGCTGAAGGTCACCATCGTGACCTCGCTGTCGGCCTGGGTGATCGCGCTGATCTGCGGCACGATCGTCGGCATCCTGCGCAGCTTGCCGTCCAAGCTGGCGACCTGGATCGCCTTCGCCTATGTCGAGTTCTTCCGCAACATGCCGCTTTTAGTACAGCTGTTCCTGTGGTTCTTCGTGCTGCCGGAGCTGTTGCCGCCCACGATCGGCCTGTGGCTGAAGCAGATGCCCAATGCGCCATTCTATACGGCGGCCGTCGGCATCGGCCTGTTCATGTCGGCGCGTGTCGCCGTGCAATTGGCGGCCGGCATCGGCTCGCTGCCGCGCGGCCAGAAGCTGGCGGCGACCGCGCTCGGCCTCACCACCTTGCAGGCCTACCGCTACGTGCTGCTGCCGATGGCTTTCCGCATCATCCTGCCGCCGCTGACGTCCGAATTTCTCAACACGGTCAAGAACAGCGCCGTCGCAATCACGATCGGTCTGATCGAACTGACGGGCGCTGCGCGCGCCATGCAGGAATTCTCGTTCCAGGTGTTCGAGGCCTTCAGCGCCGCCACCTTGATGTATCTCGTCATCAACGTCATCGTCGTGATCGGCATGCGGCTCTTGGAGCGCGCGGTGGCGGTCCCTGGCTACATCACGGGCAAATGAGATGCTGGCCAATTTCGATTTCGACGTCATCCGCCGCTCGCTGAGCTATCTTTTCATCGACGGCATGACCTTCACGCTGACCTTGACGGCGCTGTCGGCGACGGGCGGTCTTGTGTTCGGCACCCTGATCGCGCTGATGCGGCTGTCCGGCTATCGGGTGATGGGCTTTATCGCCGGGCTCTATGTCGACTTCATGCGCTCGCTGCCGCTGGTTCTGGTGATCTTCTGGTTCTACTTCTTGGTGCCCTATATCGGGCAGTGGATCACCGGCTCGTCGCGGCCGATCAAGGTCGGCGCGTTCGCGTCCTCCCTGATCACCTTCATCCTGTTCGAGGCGGCCTATTTCTCCGAGATCATGCGCGCCGGCATCCAGTCGATCTCGCGCGGCCAGCCGGCCGCGGCCTCGGCGCTCGGCCTGACCTATGCGCAGACCATGCGCTACGTCGTGTTGCCGCAGGCGTTCCGCAACATGCTGCCGGTGCTGCTGACCCAGACCATCGTGCTGTTCCAGGACACGTCGCTGGTCTACGTGCTCTCGATTCCGGACTTCCTCGGCGCTGCTTCGAAAGTCGCCCAGCGCGACGGCCGCCTGGTCGAGATGTACCTGTTCGCGGCCCTGGTCTACTTCACCATCTCCTGTGTCGCGTCCTACGGCGTCCGCCGCCTGCAGTCGCGCATCTCCATCATCAGATAGTCGGCTCCCATGATCGAAATCAGCCACGTCAACAAATGGTACAGCCCGAGCTTCCAGGTGCTGAAGGACTGCACGACCTCGGTCGCCAAGGGCGAGGTGGTGGTGGTCTGCGGCCCCTCCGGCTCCGGCAAGTCGACCCTGATCAAATGCGTCAACGCGCTGGAGCCGTTCCAGGACGGCGTGATCACGATCGACGGCCTCAAGGTCAATGATTCCAAGACCAACCTGCCGAAGCTGCGCTCGCGGGTCGGCATGGTGTTCCAGCACTTCGAGCTGTTTCCGCATCTCAAGATCATCGACAACCTCTGCCTCGCCCAGCAGAAGGTGCTGGGTCGTGGCCATGAGGAAGCGACCGCGAAGGGCATGAAGCTCCTGGAGCGCGTCGGTCTCAAGGAGCAGGCGCAGAAGTTTCCGGCCCAGCTCTCCGGCGGCCAGCAGCAGCGCGTGGCGATCGCACGTGCGCTCGCCATGGATCCGATCGCGATGCTGTTCGACGAGCCGACTTCGGCGCTCGATCCGGAGATGATCAGCGAGGTGCTCGATGTCATGGTTGATCTCGCCCGCGAGGGCATGACCATGATGGTCGTGACCCACGAGATGGGCTTCGCCAGGAAGGTCGCCCACCGCGTCATCTTCATGGACCGCGGCGAGATCGTCGAGGACGCCAAGAAGGAGGAGTTCTTCGGCCAGCCGCGCAGCGAGCGCGCGCAGCAGTTCCTGTCGAAAATCCTGTCGCATTAGTCCGGTGAGTCATTCCGGGGCGCCCGCAGGGCGAACCCGGAATCTCGAGATTCCGGGTTCGATGCTGCGCATCGCCCCCGAATGACGGCGAGAGTAACAATTGGTGTACGCAGATGGCTTTGCGTGCGCAGATGAGAATGGAGACACGTCCTTGGACCCGATCGCTTACGTCAACGGCGCCTTCGTGCCCCTGTCCGAGGCCAAGGTCTCGGTCCTCGATCGCGGCTTCCTGTTTGCCGACGGCATCTACGAAGTGGCGGCGGTGCTCGATGGCAAGCTGGTCGACAGTGCCCCGCATCTTGCCCGCCTGGAGCGCTCGGTCGGCGAGATCGGGCTGGCGCTGCCGGAGAGCCTGGCGCGGATCGAGGAGCTGCAGAAGGAGCTGGTCGCACGCAACCGGCTCGACCAGGGCATGGTCTATCTGCAGGTGACGCGCGGTGCCGACAAGGGCCGCGACTTCCCGTTTCCCAAGGGCGACGTCAAGCCGACCTTGGTGATGTTCGTCACCGCCAAGGACATCATCAATGCGCCCTCGGCGAAGACGGGAATTGGCGTCATCACCGTGCCCGACATCCGCTGGGCGCGCCGCGACATCAAGAGCGTGGCGCTGCTGGCGCAGGTGCTCGCGAAGCAGGCGGCCGCCGCGGCCGGGGCCGGCGAGGCGTGGATGGTCGAGGACGGTCATGTCACCGAGGGCGGCTCGTCCTCGGCCTTCATCCTGACCAAGGACGACGTCATCGTGACGCGGCCGAACTCGAACGCGATCCTGCCGGGCTGCACCCGCAAGGCCGTGGTGAAGCTCGCCGAGGAGCGCCAGCTCAAGGTCGAGGAGCGGCTGTTCACGGTGGAGGAGGCGCTCGCGGCGAAGGAAGCCTTCATCACCAGCGCGAGCTCGTTCGTGCAGCCGGTGGTCACGATCGACGGCAAGCCCGTCGGCGACGGCAAGCCGGGACCGGTGGCGGCGCGGCTGCGCGAGATCTATGTCGATTTTGCGCGCGCCACGGCGGTGTAGTTGGAGGAGACGATAGAGCAGGTGCAGCATCGAAACCCGTTTGCATTGTCCGGCGCTTTGCTATCGTGGCGACGAACGAAACAGAAATCAGGGAGGAGTTTCGATGCGGTATCGCTTGAGAGGGCTCGCGGCCGGACTATTGATTGCGGGCGCAGGCATGACGGGAGCGGCATTGGCCGATGACGGCTGGGTGACCCTGGTCGACTCCACGACCAAGGCCGACTTCACCGAGGTCGGCAAGGCCAATTGGGAGATGAAGGACGGCGCGCTGTCGGCCGACAAGCTCGATGGCAAGGATCCATCGTATCTGGTGACCAAGGAGAGCTACAAGGACTTCCAGATCAAGGCCGAGTTCTGGGTCGATGACGCCGCCAACAGCGGCATCTTCATCCGCTGCGACCAGTCGGCGAAGATCGACTCCAACATCTGCTACGAGGTCAACATCTTCGACAAGCGGCCCGATCCGAAATACGGCACCGGCGCGATCGTCGACGTGTCCAAGGTCGATCCGATGCCGAAGGCCGGCGGCAAGTGGAATACCTATGAGATCACCGCCAAGGGTACGCGGCTGACCGTGATCCTCAACGGCGAGAAAACCGCCGATGTCGACGACAGCAAGCACGCGGCGGGACCGATCGCCCTGCAGTACGGCTCGGGCGTCGTGAAGTTCAGGAAGGTGCAGATCAAGCCGCTGTAGCGGCCGTGCATTCCGGGCAGCGGCGCTGGCCGCGGCTCGCGCGGTACAGGCTCTTGCAGTACCAGCGGCGCGCCATCATCTGCAGGGGATGGCGGGCCAACCGGGCCAGCGTCACCAGTTCGAGCATGGCGGGCATTGCAGCCTCCTTGACATCCTTCCGACTTTTGCGAGATGGGGCGGCACTTCGTTTGCGGAAGTGCCGCCGCAGTCGCATCAGCCATGCAGCTTCTTTGCGGTCTCGGCGATGATGCGGCCCTGATAGCGCGCCCCCGCCAGCTCGTTCGCGCTCGGCTGCCGGCTGCCGTCACCGCCGGTGATGGTGGTGGCGCCATAGGGCGAGCCGCCGGTGACCTCGTCGAGCTTCATCTGGCCGGCGAAGCCGTAGTTGAGGCCGACGATGGTCATGCCGAAATGCAAGAGGTTGGTGATGATCGAGAACAGCGTGACCTCCTGGCCGCCGTGCTGGGTCGCGGTCGAGGTGAAGGCGCCGCCGACCTTGCCGTGGAGCGCGCCCTTGGCCCACAGGCCGCCGGCCTGATCGAGGAAGTTGGCCATCTGCGAGGCCATGCGGCCGAAGCGGGTGCCGGTACCGACGATGATCGCGTCGTAGTCGGCGAGCTCCTCGACCTTTGCTATCGGAGCGGCCTGGTCGAGCTTGTAGTGGGAGGCCTTGGCGACGTCGGCCGGCACCAGTTCGGGCACGCGCTTGACGTCGACGGTGGCGCCGGTCTCGCGGGCGCCTTCGGCCACCGCGTTGGCCATCGCTTCGATGTGGCCGTATGCGGAGTAGTAGAGAACGAGAACCTTGGTCATGGCAGTCTCCGTGGGGACGAGGATGATCGGGGAGAGCGTCCCGGCCGGATGCCCGGCCGGGATCGCGTGAGAGGTCAGGCGGCGTCGACGAGCACCAGCTCGGAATCTTCGAGCGCGGTGATCTTGAGCGTGGCCTCGTCGCGGATGGCGGCGCCGTCACGGGCGTTGACTCGGACGCCGTTCACTTCGACGCTGCCGGCTGCGGGCACCAGATAGATGTGCCGGGCCTTGTCGGCGCTGTACTCGGCGGTCTCGCCGGCCTTCAGCGTGGTGCCGAGTACGCGCGCCTTGGCACGGATCGGCAACGCGTCGCCGTCATCTGCGAAGCCGCTCGCCAGTGTGACCAGCTTGCCGGAGCGGTCGGACTTCGGGAACGGCTTGGCGCCCCAGGTCGGTTGGCCGCCATCGGTGGTCGGCTCGATCCAGATCTGGAAGATCCGCGTCGTGGTCGGCTCCAGATTGTACTCGGAGTGGCGGATGCCGCTGCCCGCACTCATCACCTGGACGTCGCCGGCCTCGGTGCGGCCCTTGTTGCCGAGGTTGTCCTGATGGGTGATCGCACCCTCGCGGACATAGGTGATGATCTCCATGTTCCGGTGCGGATGCGCCGGGAAGCCGGTGTTCGGCGCGATCTCGTCGTCGTTCCAGACGCGCAGGGCGCCGTGGCCCATGTTGCTGGGGTCGTAGTAGCTCGCGAACGAGAAATGGTGCCTGGCCTTCAGCCAGCCGTGGTCGGCGCCGCCCAGCGCCGCAAAGGGCTTCAATTCGATCATGGGTCTGCTCCTGTGGTTGAAACGGCCGGCCGGGGCCGCCGTGCTGTTGGGCATTGGAATAAGGGAGCGGCCGGGGTATAGAAATAGAAACTATTGAAACCTATTGTTTCTAAAAACGAGATTTAAGGCGATGGCGCGACTTCCGGATTTCGAGGCGATGGCGATCTTCGCGAAGGTCGTCGAGCTGCGCTCCTTCGCCGGCGCCGCGCAGGAGCTGGGCCTCTCCAAGGCCTCCGTCTCCAAGGCGGTGAGCCGGCTGGAGGAGCGTCTGGGTACGCGGCTGTTCAACCGCACCTCGCGGCGCTTGGCGCTGACAGACGCCGGCCAGCGCCTGTCCGAGCGTGCCGCGCAGCTGCTCGCCGATGGCGAGGCTGCCGAGACCGAGGCGCTCGCGCAGTCGCTGACGCCGCGCGGCCTGGTGCGCTTCGCGGTGCCGATGACGTTCGGCGTCAAGAAGATCGCGCCGCTGCTGCCGGCGTTCCTAGAGCAATATCCGGAGGTCTCGATCGACCTCCACATGAGCGACGCCACCGTCGATCTGATCGGCGAAGGGTTCGACCTCGCGCTGCGGATCGCGCGGCTTCCGGACTCGTCGCTGGTCGCGCGCCGCCTTTGCCCCATGCCGCGCTACACGGTGGCGGCGCCGTCCTATCTGAAGCGCCACGGACGGCCGACGCATCCGATGCATCTCGCCGAGCACAAATGCTTCGGCTACGCCTATCTCTCCACCGCCGGCGTCTGGCACTACACCAATGCGGCCGGCGAGCAGGCCAGCGTACGGCCGGCGGGACAGCTGCGCGTCAACAATGGCGAGGCGCTGTTGCCGGCGGTGCTCGCGGGGCTCGGCATCGCGGACCTGCCGGATTTCATCGTTGGCGACGCGATCGCGTCTGGCGAGGTCGAGGTGGTGCTGAAGGGCTGGAGCCAGCCCGAAGGCGCAATGCATCTGGTGATGCCGCCCGGCGGCCCGCGCCCCGCGCGGGTCGAGGTGCTGACGGAGTTTCTGGTGAAGGAACTCGCGAAGGGGAAGAAGCGATGATCGCGGCCGCCGATCCCAGCCGATCAGGACTGCACCTCGCATACATCGACCCATGCGGCTCCCGTCAGCTCGGCCAAGCGATCCGGCGTGATCTTCACCGCGCTGTGGGTCGAGCCCGCGGCGGGCACCACGATGTCGAAGGCCTTCAGCGAGACGTCGCAATACACCGGTAGCGGCGACTTCAAGCCGAACGGGCAGACGCCGCCGACCTCGTGTCCGGTGATGTCGGCGACCTCGTCGAGGCCGAGCATCTTCGGCTTGCCGCCGAACAGTGCCTTCACCTTCTTGTTGTCCATGCGCGCGTGGCCTGCGGCGACGATCAGGATGACGCGCTCGCCGACGCGCAACGACAGCGTCTTGGCGATGCGGGCCGGCTCCACGCCATAGGCTTCCGCCGCGAGCGCCACGGTTGCGGAGCTCTGGCTGGAGACGAGAACGTCGATGTCGGGGGCTTTTTCGGCGAAGAAGGCGCGGACGGATTCAAGGCTCATGCGTGTTGACGATCTCAGGCAATTCGGAAAGCGCAGCAATACGATGATCGGGCGCAAAACCCAACTCGTCCATCTGGGTCCGCAGCGCCTTGAACATCGTGAGCGGGGACACGAGATCGGTCTCGATGCAGGCGGCCGCCATGGCTTCGGGAGTGACGCGCTCGATCCAGGCAACGTTGAGGCCGAAGGCCTTGGCGCCGCAGACGTCCCAGGGATTGGAGGACACGAACAGCACCTCGTCAGGCGCAAGCCCGAGTGTCTCCTGGATCAGCGCATAGGCTTGCGAGCTCGGCTTGAAGATCTTGTGGGCATCGACGCTGATGACGGCATCGAGCAGCGTGTCGAAGGCGCTGGCTTTCACCAGGCCGTCGAGCATCGCTGGGCTGCCGTTGGAGAGGATCGCGAGCCGGCGGTCCTTCATCGCGGCGAGCGCGGCACGTGCATCAGGGTAGGGATCGAGATCGAGATATTTGGCGATGATGCGATCGCGTGTGATCGCATCCGCCTGCAGGCCGAGAACGCGCAGCGTATAGAGCAGCGACTCGCGGGTAACGACCGAAAAATCCTCGTAGCGCTGCATCAGCGAGCGCAGCCAGGTGTATTCGAGCTGCTTGATGCGCCAGATCTGGGTGATGATGTCGCCGTGGCCGGGAAAGGCCTGCTCGGTGACCGCCGCTACCGACTGGATGTCGTACAGCGTGCCATAGGCATCGAAGACCACGGCTTTGAAGGGCACGGCGCTCACCTCATCAGAGAAGCAGGCGCGATGGCCGATGGCCGCCGCGCCTGCGGATGATAGCACGATCCTCGACGATACGAGCCGTCGGACGGCCTCAGATCCCGAGCAGCCTGCGCGCGTTGGCCTTCAACACCTTCGGCCGAATCTCCTCGCGGATGTCGAGCTTGGCGAAATCGGCGAGCCAGCGGTCGGGCGTGATCACCGGCCAGTCGGAGCCGAACAGCATCTTGTCCTGCAGGATCGAGTTGATGTAGCGCACCAGGATCGGCGGGAAGTACTTTGGCGACCAGCCGGAGAGGTCGATGTACACGTTCGGCTTGTGGGTCGCGACCGACAGCGCCTCCTCCTGCCAGGGGAAGGAGGGGTGGGCGAGAATGATCTTGAGGTCGGGGAAGTCGGCCGCGACGTCGTCCATGTACATCGGGTTCGAGTACTTCAGCCGCATCCCCATGCCGCCCGGCATGCCCGAGCCGACGCCGGTCTGGCCGGTGTGGAACAGCGCGATCGCGCCGCCGTCGTTGATCGCCTCATACAGCGGATAGGCCAGCCGGTCGTTGGCGTAGAATCCCTGCATCGTCGGGTGGAACTTGAAGCCGCGGACGCCATACTCCTCGATCAGCTTGCGCGCCTCGCGGACGCCGAGCTTGCCCTTGTGCGGATCGATGCTGACGAAGGGGATCAGCACATCGAGATGGTCGGAAGCGACCTCGAGCATCTCGTAATTGTTGTAGCGGCGGAAGCCGGTCTCGCGCTCGGCGTCGACCGGGAAGATCACGGCGGCGATGTTCTTGGAGCGGTAATAGGCCGCCGTCTCCGGCACCGTCGGCGGGTGCTTGTGCGGCGACTTGAAGTAGTCGGCCATCTGGGCCTGGAAATCGTCGTAGCCGTCATCCGCATGCATGCCGCAGGGCTCCTCGGCATGGGTGTGGATGTCGATGGCGACGACGTCGTCGATCTTGGGCAGAGCGAGCTTGGGCATGGGCGTTCCCGGCGGTTGGTTCTTGGCTTTGGAAAATTGATTATAGGATATAACAAATTTGGCAATCGCCAAGTTGGATCGAGGGGCCCGTCGCCGGCCGGTCCTGTTGAAGCCGGGGCCCGCCATGATTGACATCCGGCGGGCTGGTGGTTAGAAACCGGCCAATCCGGGCGACTTGGTCGCTTGCGGAACTCCCTTTGTATTTGCCACTTCCGGCCTGTCCAACACGGCCTTTCAACGTATCAGGATGTCCCATGAAGGTCCGTAACTCGCTGAAGTCGCTGCGTGGCCGCCATCGCGCCAACCGTCTGGTCCGCCGCAAGGGCCGCGTCTACGTGATCAACAAGGTCCAGCGCCGCTTCAAGGCCCGCCAGGGTTGATCCCGTAGATCTCCCCTCGAGAAGAGGGGCCTTCTCACAGGTCTTTGAGGCGCGTGCTGCTTTGCAGGACGCGCCGACTGCGTTTAGACTTGGGGCATGGCCAAGCGATCCTTGCGGGCGATTCTTCTCGCCGTTGTCGTCATTTCGGTACCGCACCTTGCGCAAGCGCAGGGCGAGCCGCACGCGACGCCCAAGCCAAAGCCGCCCGAGGCTCCGGCCAAGCTGCCCAAGGTCGGCGCCGACAAGACCAAGGGCCTCGATTTCCTGTTCGGCGCCCTGAAGGCGGCGCCCGACGAGATCAGCGCCAAGCACGTCGAGGCGCGGATCTGGGCGATCTGGCTGCAGACTCCCAGTGACACCGTCGCCCTGCTGATGGCGCGGTCCAAGGCGGCGATGGACGCGAAGCAGAACGAGGTTGCGCTCAAGCTGCTCGATTCGGTCATCAAGCTCCGGCCCGACTACGTCGAGGCCTGGAACCGTCGCGCGACGATCTATTACCTCCAGAACGATTACGGTCGCTCGCTTGCCGACATCCAGCAGGTCCTGCTGCGTGAGCCGCGGCACTTCGGCGCGCTCGCGGGTCTCGGCATGATCATGCAGGATCTCGGCGAGGAGAAGCGGGCCCTGGACGCGTTCCGCAAGGCGCTCGAGGTCAATCCGCACCTGGACAAGGTGCCGGAGCTGGTCAAGACGCTGACCGAGAAGGTCGAAGGCCGCGACATCTAGCCTTGGCGATCGATTAACCATGTCAGGACGGCCGTCCTTGCCGGCCGATCTGCGCCATCCCACCTGCCGTTGATCGGAGGACATCCGGCGAGGAGGTGGCGCAATGAGGCGTGCAGTGCTGACGGCAACGCTCATCGGAATGACGGCGACGGCCGCCTGGGCCGAGGATCCGGATCTGTTCTGGGTGGTCGGCAACCGCGCCACCAATCGCTGCGAGATCGTGACCAGCAATCCGATCGTCACCCCCACCATGGGCGACATCTGGTTCGCGTCCGGGCCGTTCAAGTCGAAAGACGACGCCAAGCTGGCGCGATCGACGATCAACGCGTGCCCGAACAAGGACATCACGTCCGAGGACTGATCGGCGCAATCCGGCCCGGTCAGCCGACTCAGTGAAATGCGGTGCTGCGGCGGTCCGGCATGCCGTACTGCGCGGCTGCGGCATACAGCTGCGCGATCTCGGCCTCGAGATGCTCGTTGACCAGCAGCAGGGCCTTCAGCGCGCCGCGGAGATCGCCATTGCAACTTGCGACGATCTCGTCGATCGCAGCCTCGCTCGAACGAAAACTCATCGGTAACCCCCTCCCAAAACACCAAACAAAACGCAGGGCCGGTCATCGTGTTCAAACGACGCAATGATCTGACCGCAAGTAATTCACGGCCATCAGCCGATTGCGAGGAAATGTCCCGACCATGGTTATAAAATGGCCGACGACGCCATGATGACAGGATTGGCTTGACGGGACGTGGAATTGCGCGCTTTCCCGCGCAACCGCCTTCGTTCTGCTCCGTATCTGTCAGCGTGACACGTAGAAAAATATCAATGATTTCAATCACTATTGCGGTCGTTCTCGGTGGGCTCGCACTGGCCACGCGGGCCGGTATTGCGATCGTCGAAAAGCGCTATCCGCAGCAGGGGCAGGCGATCCCGGTGGCCGGTGCGACCATCAATCTTGTGGATATCGGGCCGCGCAACGCGTCTGGACCGCCGCTCCTGCTGCTCCATGGGGCGAGCTCGAACCTCGAAGCCATGCGCCGTCCGCTGGGCGATCTCCTGGCGCAGCGCCACCGGGTGCTCCTGGTCGACCGTCCCGGCCACGGCTGGAGCCCGCGCGCGCGGCCTGAGGATTCCACGCCCGCGGCTCAGGCCCGGATGCTGGACGAGGTGCTGGCGCGGCTCGGCGTCGGCCAGGTCGTCCTGGTGGTGCATTCCTGGAGCGGCGCGCTCGGCCTGCGCATGGCGCTCGACTTCCCCGACCGGGTTGCGGGCCTCGTGATGCTGGCGCCGGTCGCCTATCCCTGGCGGGGCGGGGTCGGGCGCTACAACGAGGCCGTCACGACGCCGGTGGTCGGGCCGTTGCTGGCGCACACGATCACGCTGCCGCTCGGCCTGGCGCTGATGGCGCCCGGCGCCCGCGGCGTGTTCGCGCCGCAGGCGATGCCGGACGATTTCGTCGACCGGACCGCGACGCCGCTGCTGCTGCGCCCGCGCGAGTTCATGGCCAATGCCCGCGATCTCGTCACCCTGAAGCAGGCCGTGATCGAGCAGGCGCCGCGCTATGGCGAGATCAAGGTCCCGGTCACGATCGTGGCGGGCGGGGCCGACCGGACGGTCTATACCGACATCCATTCCCGCCCGCTCGCGCGGGTCGTGCCGCAGAGCCGCCTGATCGTCCTGCCCGACCTCGGGCACATGGTCCAGAACGCGGTGCCGGAGCTGGTGGCCGGCGAGGTCGACCGGATCGTCGCCGCGGTGACCCTGGCCGACGCCGTGGCGCCGTGATGTGAAAAAGCCCCGGCGGTCCGCCGGGGCTTTGCAGTCGAGGTGACGTGTCGGCCGGCGGCCGCTTACTGCTTCTGCTTGCCGTCCTTGTCGAACGACGAGACATAGGCCCAGAGGTTGTTGATCTCGGTCTCGTTCTTGATGCCGGCGAAGGTCATCTTGGTGCCGGGGATCTTGGCCTTAGGGTCCTTGATGTATTCCTTGAAGACCGCCTCGTTCCAGGTGATGCCCGAGTTCTTGTTGGCTTCCGAATAGTTGTAGTCCGGCGCGCTGCCCGACTTGCGGCCGTCGAGGCCGTTGAGTTCCGGGCCGACCTTGTTCTTCGCGCCCTCGCCGATCGCGTGGCAGGGCAGGCACTTGTTGAAGGACGTCTTGCCGGCGGCGGCATCCTGCGCCAGCGCGGCAGATGCCAGCGACGACGAGGCGAGGACGACGAGCGCGCTCAAAGTCATTTTCTTCATGGATCAGGCTCTGTGGGTTACGAGACGAGTTTGCGCGCAGGTTGTGGCATGGCCTCAGGCGACGCACAAGCGGGGAAGCACTGAGGCAAATCAGCATAATGGCGGAGCTTGTTGCTCTGCCGCAAACTTCGATGCGGATCCGCTGCCTATCCAAACCGTTTCCGTTGTGATTGATATGCCAGCACAAATCGAGGGCCGGAGGAACGCGATGGCGATCATGATGCCGGAAGCTGATCGGGCGGTGCTGGCGCGCCGCGACGAGATCGTTGCTGCACTGCGTGCGATCGTGCCGGGCGAAGGCGTCATCGACAGCGCTGCCGAGATGCTGCCTTACGAGTCCGACGGGTTGATGGCCTACCGCCAGCCGCCGATGGTTGTGGTGCTGCCGGAGACCACCGCGCAGGTCTCGCAGGTCCTGAAGTATTGCCACGGGCAGGGCATCAAGGTGGTTCCCCGCGGCTCGGGCACCTCGCTGTCCGGCGGCGCGCTGCCGCTCGCCGACGGGGTGCTGCTCGGGCTCGGCAAGTTCAAGCGCATCCGCGAGATCGATTTCGACAACCGCGTCGTCGTCACCGAGCCAGGGGTCACCAATCTCGCCATCAGCCAGGCGGTGGCGCATGCCGGCTTCTACTATGCGCCGGACCCGTCGTCGCAGATCGCCTGCTCGATCGGCGGCAATGTCGCGGAGAATTCCGGCGGCGTGCACTGCCTGAAATACGGCATGACCACCAACAACGTGCTCGGCTGCGAGTTCGTGCTGATGACCGGCGAGGTCCTGCGCATCGGCGGCAAGTGCACCGAGAACGCCGGCTATGACCTGATGGGCCTGATCACCGGCTCGGAAGGGCTGCTCGGCGTGGTCACCGAGGTGACGGTGCGCATCCTGCAGAAGCCGGAGACGGCCCGCGCCCTGATGGTCGGTTTCGCCGAGGTCGAGGCCGCCGGCGAATGCGTCGCCCGCATCATCGGCGCCGGCATCATCCCCGGCGGCATGGAGATGATGGACAAGCCGGCGATCCACGCCGCCGAAGCCTTCGTTCATGCCGGCTATCCGCTCGACGTCGAGGCGCTCCTGATCATCGAGCTCGACGGCCCCGGCGTCGAGGTCGACGAGCTGATCGGCCGCGTCGAGGCGATCGCGAACGGCTGCGGCTCGACCACCTGCCGCATCTCGACCTCCGAGGCCGAGCGCAACCTGTTCTGGGCCGGCCGCAAGGCGGCGTTCCCGGCCGTGGGGCGTATCTCGCCGGACTATCTCTGCATGGACGGCACCATCCCGCGCGGCGCGCTGCCGAAGGCGCTGGCGCGCATCCGCGAGCTCTCGGAGAAGTACCAGCTCGGCTGTGCCAACGTGTTCCATGCCGGCGACGGCAATCTGCATCCGCTGATCCTCTACGACGCCAACAAGCCGGGCGAGATGGAGCGCGCGGAAGCCTTCGGCGCCGACATCCTGCGCTGCTGCGTCGAGCTCGGCGGCGTCCTGACCGGCGAGCACGGCGTCGGCATCGAGAAGCGCGACCTGATGCCGGAGATGTTTTCCGAGATCGACCTCAACCAGCAGCAGCGGGTGAAGTGCGCGTTCGATCATTTGGGCCTGCTCAATCCCGGCAAGGTGTTCCCGACCCTCCACCGCTGCGCCGAGCTTGGGCGGATGCATGTCCATGGCGGCAAGCTCGCGTTTCCGGATTTGCCGCGGTTCTGAAAAGGGCGCGGGCGGGCAGGAGATTCTCATCTTTCGCCCGGACTCTCGCGAGCCTCACGCGCGCCAATCGTCGATCGCCTTGCGCCGCAACGCCGGTGCAGCGAGCGCTGACGCTCTCTCCCCACGTCATTCCGGGGCGCCCGCAGGGCGAGCCTGGAATCCATAACCACGGGCCGATGTGTGGGGCAGCCCGGCAGCTCCATCCCGTTCCAACAACATCGGCCTGTGGCTATGGATTCCGGGCTCATCGCTGCGCGATGCCCCGCAATGACGTGGAGAAAGCTGACCTCATCGCATCCACCTCCGTCCGCAGACGCACGTCCACGTTCCCGCGACGTGCTCCGCCCGAGTGATGCCATCGACATCGCCCTCCAAAACAAGCGAGAGGGCGCAGGGAATGCCGGGTGAAGGCCTCACCCATGGCCCGCCTGCGAAAAAAATGCAGGCGGCAGGTACCACAGGTTCAGCCGAACATCCGGCATTCCCTGCGCGGCGGTCTTAACGCTTATACGTGATCTCCTCGGGGACCGGCGTTCTTGCCCCCGTCGCCTGCGTGCCCCGTAAAGGGCATCACCCGCTTGGCCTCAGCACCGGGAGGCCAGGACCACACGATTTCACGTCCGCATCGCAGTCGTTCGTCGGCATGACCGAAGCCACGCTGCGACCCGACACGGCCACCGCATCCCCGCCTCGCATATCGTGACGACCGCGCGTACGCCCCTCTCGGTGAGGCGGGATGGGCGGAGGATTACACAATTTCTGGGAAAACGAAAGAGGAAATTTCACCGTTCGGAGGGGGCTGCTACTCCGCATTGAAATAGCTCGCGAAATTAGCTCTTGCGCGGGAGCGATTTTGCCGCGGCCGGCCGTTCCTTGGGCAGTGAGATCGCGCGAAAATCGCAAAGCTGATTTGCCCGACGATCCGAAAAGCCTACATCTTTCTGGTTCGAAATAATGAGCGCTCAAGGGATCGGCCTTGGACATCTCCCGTGTGAAGGGAACGGGTCAATAGTTATTTGCGCTACAAATCAATTGGTTATGTAGTGGGGGCGCCCATCGTGCACGGCGTATTCACGGTGAATGAAGCGGCCGTCTGCCGTTCGCTTGTCGATTCGTGCCGAAGTCTTGAAGAGGGCATGCAATATTGTTCATCGCCCACCGGCGAAGAGGCGCCGCGGACACGTTTGTTGCCGGTGGATTATCAGGGGAATAGTCCTGTCGCCGCAAAACTCTTTATAAGAGGACCGACTCGGCGGATCGCTATAGACACATGATGGCGGGCGGAGGCGCGGCGGACAGATCTTTGCCGGTGCCAGGAAGGTCAGCCGTCGCCGCCTTAAGGCCAGCTGATAGATCGATCCCCTATGGCAGACGCTGAAATACCATCATCATGGTCAAGTGCGGGCCGTAACGCCCTTGGAAATACGCTTTGGATCTTACCTCTAGTAACCTTCGAGAGAGTGACTGAAGGGCACTATAATCAGGCAGCTATTTTGGGCGCGGCCTGGATTGTTGCCCTCATACTTGCCGTAAAGTTGCACATTGTAGAAGAGCTTGCATCGAGCCATAAGAGGCGATCACAATTGCTGACTTGGGCATGCATCATTGCAGGAGCGGTGCTTCTGGGACTTGGCATATTTCGGCTGTCCTCGCCGCCGGTTCTTCAAAACGAATCGAAGCCAATCAGCCAAGTCGCCGAAGATAAGGATACGCAACGCACGATTGATGCTCTCTCGACCCAAGTGCGCCAGATGAGTCGCGATCTTGCGAAGGCAAATCAAGAAAGAGATGAAGCTCTCTCCAAGTCTGCTTCGGCGACTCCTCCGAGCGGAGGGCCAATAAGATGGAACTCGCCGGAGGCGCAGCAGCTCTTTGTAGTAAGTTGGGCCGCGGACGGATTCGTCGTGAATGGCGCGCTTTTTTGGGGGACCAGCACCGAGTCAGTTTCGATCACAGAGGCATATGTCACCTCAGGGCTGACAGGGCACAAGCTGCAGCTTCAGGCTAACGTCGCGAACAAGGGTTACTTTCCCGTTGATAAGGTTGATATCCCGCCTGGTGCACCCGTCCATCTTGACGCCGTTTGGAATCCTCCCATCCCCATCAAAGCTTTCATGAACGAGTGGGGCAAGTTCCGCGCGGTGATTGTTTATAACGGCACTAGGTATGAACGAGATTACGACCTCGATTTGGTGCGAAAGAAGCTGCAGGAGCACGCGCCGGATATGTTCGGGCCTCAGATGACCCCGCGGGAAGACAAGTAGGCCGGGGAAAATCCGGGGAAAGCCCATTCCGGAGCAGTTTCTATAGGGCGGATTCCGGTGAACTAAAGGGCCTTTTTCTTCGATGGCCTCGTGCGAGTTTCACTCGTGTAAGAGAGGGGGCCAAAACTAAAGTTGAAGGACTTTCTGTGAAATGTTTCGAGGGCGTTGTTCGCTGTCTCGATGGCGGTGTTGGCCTGATGGACGACTTTGGAAACCTCGATTGTCTGCTCGGGTGAAAGATTGCCGCGATCAACTAGAGGAATAATGGCGGCAAGCATACCTTTAACATCCTCAAGATTGCCGTGTACTTGCTCGATCTGATCGGATGCCTTGTCCTGAGCGAATCGGTTCGTTTGTTGGTACTGGATGCGTAAAAAATTCCACCAGAATAGTCCGACACCGACAAAGGCAGCCGAAAAGCTGACCCACGACGAGGTTACGTTAGGCCAAGTTGAATAGGTTGCTATCGCCGCGGGAGGTCCAAACTCGATTACACATCGTAGTGCGATCCTGAGCCAAATTCGATAATCGAGCAGCATAGTGCCCCCAATAACAGGACGCCCGAGCGACGTACCAAAGCGTGCACTATTTCAGAGCCGCTACCAAAACGAAAGCCCTACTAAGACAGCTTTGTTCTGCGCTGACTGTCTCCTTTTCGCCGGTCCTTAGGAACGGGGGCGGTGATCCCGCCATGAGGTATGGCATTGCGGTGCAAACGCTCGACGCAGATCGCGCACGGCCCGCCTTGCTCTTATCGTCGTCCACGGGGATTACGGTGACTCTGCTGGTCTACACTAAATTGCGACGCTTTCACCGGACGGAAGGCTTGCCGGTTACGACAACTCTCTCGGATCCTCATCTTCAATGAGCCCTTGAATGGCGGCGGCGAGAGGCGCCTCATCGCCGTCGAAGCTCGCAATCATCGCATGCAGAAAGGCATCCGGATCGAGGGCATCGAGGTCGATGGTGTGCCCGGCCTGATCTGCCAGCAGAAGAAAGAACGAGAGCTGCGTGCGGCCGTTGCCTTCCCTGAAGGCATGGATCACGTTGAGGGTTGCGAGAAACTCTGCCGATTTCCTGGCAAACTCCGTCGGCGAAAGGTCCTGCAGGAAGTTGTCGTTCGCGAGTTTCGTGAAAAGCCGCTTGATCGTGTCCCCAAGCGTGGTGTAGCTGGCGGCCCACCGCGTTCGCCGGCTGGAGCCGGGCCTGTCAGCTGGCGA
>NZ_JAUETW010000023.1:0-64695 GCF_032484895.1 Bradyrhizobium sp. SZCCHNRI3052
GGGATGTGCGGCGGCGTGGTCATGCCCTGCGCGGTCTTGCCGTTGTGGCAGGTCGCGCAGTTGGTGTCGGTCGCGGCATGCTTGAACGCCGCACCGCCCCAGCTGGTGAAGCCGCCCGAGGCCGCCTTGGCGTGACAGCTGACGCAGTCGGCACCGCCGGTGGCGACGTGGTTCGGGTACGACGCGGTGCCCATGGCGCCCTTGGTGCCCTGGCCGGTGAAGGAGCCGTTGTGGCAGCTGTCGCAGCGCGCGGTCGCCACCGCGGCGTGGTTCATGGTGTAGGTGGCGAAGCTCGCCGCGGTGTTGCTGTGGCAGTTCGAGCACTGCAGCGTCCCGGTCGGGATGTGCGGCGGCGTCGTCATCCCCATCGCGGTCTTGCCGTTGTGGCAGGTGGCGCAGTTGGTGTCGGTCGCCGCGTGCTTGAATGCCGCGCCGCCGAAGCTCGCCGTGCTGGTGTGACAGGACTCGCACGGCAGATTGGTCTGGAGATGGTTGCTGGACTTGCCGCGCGCCGTCGTCCCGTTGTGACAGTTGGCGCAACCGGCGACGATGCCGGCGTGGTCCATCTTCATTCTGATGCGAAAACTCGCCGTCGACCTGTGGCACACATCGCATGGCGCCGCCGTCGTGATGTGATCCTTCGACTTGCCCCGTGCCATCACGCCGTTATGGCAGGTCGTACATGACGCCTTCGCCTGGGTATGATCGATCGCCCGAACGTCCTTCCATGTCGAGGTCTGGTGGCAGCTCTCACATCGCCTCGTGGACATCGGGTGGTTGACCGACATGCCCGCCGTCTGCGCGCCGTTGTGGCAACTGGCGCACTGCGTCTGCGTGCCCTTGAACCGCCCGCCGACGTGACAGGACGAGCACTCCACCCCGACATGGCTTCCGGTCAGCGGAAAACCTGTCGAGACATGGTCGAATGAGCTCTGCGCGGCAGCATGCCCTGCCAACACGAGAGCGAGCAGCATACAGGCGAGCAGCCACTGCACCATACGGTGCGAGGCTCGCGCCACCAGCCCCAGCTTGCTGTAGCAGCTGCTCAACTCCAACTCCGCTCTTCACTCTCGACTCGATCGCCAGCCGGACATCCGACGGAGACCGGCCGACCCCAATCCAGCCGAGACCGTTGAGCGTCCGCTGCTCGGCGGTCGCCCCGACAAATCCAAGACACCCTTGCGGATTTCCCCTACGGCCCGGCGGCACGTCTTCCCCAGCCACCGAATACTCGGAACGCTCCGTGCTCCCTTGATCGAGCGCTGCATCGATCGGGCGACGACGGAGTCATCGGCCAGATCACGCAGCCTTCGCTACGCCTACGACAGGGCTTCCAGAGACGCGCAAAGCTGGCCCAAAACTGGGCCAAGCTGAACTCAAGCTGAATGGAGGTTAAGGTTTCTGACGTCGCGCGCGCGCAATGGTCCCGCAAGCTCATCATGCAAGCCATTGATCTGCATGCGAACTGATAGCTGCTGCGAGCCGATGTCAGCTCGACACGATCTCAGACGCCGTGTGCGGCCAACGCAGCCGTTCGAATCAGTTCCTGATCTGAACGTTGCGCCATCCCGTTGCGACATGGCAGCGCTCGCACGTCTGACCGAAGGTGCCATTGTGCACGTCCGAGCTGCGATGACAGCTGAAGCAATCCATCGGCAACTTCAGATCCGGCGGCGACTTGGCCTTGTGACAGGCCTCGCACGTGATCTTCTGGTGGACACCGACCAGCGGGAATCGTGTCTGCCGCGCGTGATCGAAACGCCAAAGCCGCCACCCATTCGGATTGTGACAGCTGGCGCACCGCCCTCCAAGCTTCCCCTGGTGGAAATCCTTGTGGCAGCTTTCGCAGGCCATCGGCGTATTCTTGTAGGTCGGCGTCCGGTGGCACTCCTCGCAAGGCACCGACTTGTGCAGACCTATCAACGGAAAACGCGTAATCTCATGATCGAAGGTGAGCTTCTTCCGCCAGCCCGCATCGCTATGGCACGTCTCGCAGCGTTCGCCGAGCTTGCCCTGATGCGGATCCTGCTTGCGGTGACAGGACACGCATGACGTCGCGAGCTTGTCCCGATAGAGATCACCCGTATGGCAGCTCTCACACTTCACCTTGGCATGCGCATTTCGCAGCGGGAAGCGGGTCTTGTCGTGATTGAAGCGGACCGTCTTCCATTTCTCCTGATCGTGACACGTCTCGCACTTGTCGCCGAAGCGGCCGCCATGGACGTCCTGAAGACGGTGGCATGAGCCGCACGACGTCTGCAGATCCTTGTATTGCTCGCCGGAGTGGCACGTCGCACAAGCGACCGACTTGTGAGCGCCCACGAGGGGAAACCGGGTCTTCGTGTGGTCGAACTCCTTGGTCGCGCGCCATTTCACCGCCGTGTGGCAGTTCTCGCAGCGTTCACCAAGCCGGCCGCGATGCGGATCGAGCGCCTTGTGACACTCGAAGCAGGTCGAGGGCGTGTTGCGGAACTTCACCTTCGCGACGTGACATCCCGCACAAGGCACGGTCTTGTGCGCATCGACCAGCCGGTAGTTCGTCATATCGTGGTTGAAGGTTTCCTTGTCGAGCTGGACGATGTCGGTTCCACGCCCCTTGTGGTCGGTGTGACACTGCCTGCACTCCTGGCTCAGCGCCGCCTGGTCGCGTCCGTGCAGGCGCTCACGCTGCCTGCGATCGACGGCAATCTCCTTGTGGCAATCGAGGCAGAGGCCCGACTGTGCCTTCCGGGTATAGGCTTCGTGGCACTTTCCGCATTCGCTCTCGAGCTTGGCATGCTTCTCGGCCAGCGGGCCGGGCATGACCAGCTTTTCCAGCAACGTCTGTGCTCGAACTCCGGCCGACAGCATGGCAACGCCGGCCAGGACGGCGACAACGACCGCAACACGCCACCGCATCACGCAACTCCGTCAATAGTGATGGACGGCCCAGACATGAACGACGCCCGCCAGCAGCATGAGAAAAAACAGCGGCAGATGAAGCACATGCCACAGCGAAAACAATCGTTCGAAGAACGTCAGCTCAGCGGCCTTGCGCACTGCGGCGGCGTAGCGCCGCACCACCTCCTCGATTCGCTTCTCGCGACGCCGTCGCTCGGACCACGACCATCGCGCGCGCTTGGCTTCGGCGCGAATGAGGCGGCGCGCTTCCGCAACCACATTGGCGCGCAGCCGCCTCGTCCGCGCTGCGATGACCGCGCCGGTTCGCAGGCTGCCCAGCGCAGTTCGCGGCACCTTGTTGTCGAGCCCCTTGCTGAAGGCAGCCAGCTCCCGCGACACGAACGAGACGGCCTGCATCTCCTCACCGAGCTCCGTTCGCATTGCCTCGGCCTCGGCGAGCAGCTCCTTGACACGCGCTCTCCCGCCATGGAGGCCCATATGGATCTTGCCATAGATGTAACGGCCGATCACGCCGCTGATCGCCACGATCAGCATGGTGAAGAATGCCACGTTGCTGTTGAGCGCCCCCAGTTGGAAATTCGCATGGAATAGGATGAGCACGGGACCAATGACGCCGAGCAGCATGTGGGTCCTGAACCAGAACGGCACCGAGCCGATGCCGCGCAGCGACTTGAAGCGCTTACGCATCGAATAGGCCAGCAGCGACAGCATGGCGACGCTGCCGTAGATCCCGAGCCAGTATCCGGTGCCGGAGCCCGGCGTAATATACTCCTCCTCCTTCTGCAGCCACCCGACGGCAATCGCTCCGAGGACGATGACCGTGATGACGACCGGAATGGTTCCTCGAAGAGGATTGCCGCTCGCGCGAGCGACCGCTGCTCTGCTCATGACCTCGACGTTTCCTGTGAATCCCGAATGCCGGATCGGCGGAAGCCAGACCCGTTCGCGGAGCCCCGGATCTCAGTCGAGAGAGAACTTAGTGATAACCACTTGCAACAACCCTCTCCGTCTTCCGACACCGACGTCATTAGTCCGAAATCAGTGCGAGCCATATTTCCGCCGACGGCATCTGTTCAACGAATGATCCAATCCTGGTCTCCAAGACGTCAGATCATTCTGGAATTTCTATGTCGGCATCTCTTGAGAGGAATTTGCATCTAGCACCGCATCCGACCTTTTCACGCGGAGTTCGCGGTCGGCGACTCTCTATCTTCCGCTGTTAGTTCGTAAGAAAGAGAGAGACGACATGGCGATCGATCTCCTGATTGTCTACGCCGCGCCAATGCTCGGCGTCTGGGCCACTTACATGGCCGTGCGCAAGCGGAAGGAAATAAAGAGCGTCGCGAAGCTCTCGGCCGCCAAGGACGCCGGTCTTCTCGAGCCGGCATCGCTCCATCCCATCATCGATCCTGCCTTGTGCATCGGCTGTGGCTCATGCGTCAGGGCGTGTCCGGAGGGCGACATTCTCGGCCTGATCGGCGGCAAGGCGTCGCTGGTCGAGCCTTCGCATTGCATCGGACACGGCGCCTGCAAGGCGGTGTGCCCCGTGAACGCCATCACGCTGGTGTTCGGCACCGAAACGCGCGGCATCGACATTCCGAACGTGGACGAGGCGTTCCAGACCAACGTGCCCGGCATCTTCATCGCCGGAGAGCTCGGCGGGATGGGGCTGGTCCGCAACGCCATCGAGCAGGGACGCCAGGCGATCGACTCCGTCCGCAAGGTCAAGAACATCGGCAAGTCCGATATGCTCGACGTCGTGGTCGTCGGCTGCGGTCCGGCCGGACTCTCCGCCAGTCTCGCCTGCCTGCAGCATCGGCTGCGCTTCGTCACGCTCGAGCAGGACTCGCTCGGCGGCACCGTCGCGCACTTTCCCCGCGGCAAGCTGGTGATGACGGCACCTTTCACGCTGCCGCTCGCGGGCAAGTTCAACTTCAGAGAGCTCAGCAAGGAGCAGTTGATCGCCTTCTTCATGAGCATCGTGCGCAAATCCCGCCTCAAGGTGAACGTCGGCGAGCGCGTCGAGGCCGTCACGCGAGTCGGAGAAGGCTTCGACGTCAGGACGAACCGCGGCAGCTACAGAACGCATGCCGTGCTCCTGGCGATCGGGCGCCGCGGAACGCCGCGCAAGCTGGAGGCTCCAGGCGAAGAGCAGACCAAGGTCGTCTATCGACTGGTCGACCCCGAGCAGTATCGCGGCCAGCACGTGCTCGTCGTCGGCGGCGGCGACGCTGCATTGGAGGCCGCATGCTCCATCGCCGATGAGCCTGGAACGACGGTGACCCTGTCGCATCGCAGCGAGTCGTTCGGTCGCGCCAAGCTGAAGAACCGTCAACGGACGGAAGCAGCCGCGCAATCGGGCCGGCTCCGCGTCATCTACAATTCGTCAGTCAAACGGATCGGCGATGACGACGTCGAGATCGATGCCAATGGCAGCACGAGCACGATCCCAAACGATGCCGTCGTCGTGTGTGTCGGCGGCATTCTGCCCACCGCATTCCTGAAGAGCATGGGTATCGAGGTCGAGACGAAATATGGCACGGCTTAAGTCCTCTCACGTCATCATCCCCCTGATCTGTCTCGTCGGCTCGACCGTGCCGTCGGTCGCCCCGGCCGGCGAAACGCCGGCCGGCGTGAGCTCCGAAGCATCCGCGAGCCAGGCGGCCGATGCCGCGATCCGCGCCGGACATCCCGAGGACGCACTGAAGCTGCTCGAGCGCGCCGCCAGCGCCGGCAATCCGGAGGCGCAGTACCGGCTTGCATCACTTTACCGCGCCGGTCTCGGCACCAGAGCAGACGACACGCTGGCGTTCAAATGGATGGAGGCAAGCGCAAGGAAGGGACACGTCAAGGCGCAGTATAATGTCGCAGCGATGTGGCTTGCGGGCCGCGGAACGCCGGCCGATCCCGACCGGGCGCGGGACTGGCTACGCAAGTCGGCGGCGGCCGGCTATCAGCCCGCCGAGCAGTTGCTGGCCGACATGGTCAACCGAAATGTGCGCCCGCGCGCCGGGGAGCCGGCGCGCGAAGCTGCGCGCAGGCCGCCCCCGACGCTCGATGCGCAGGCAGCCATGCGAAACGGCCATCCGGCCATCATCGACGCCGCCCTGCGCGGCCAGTTCGATCCGATGCGCCAGCTCATCGCTGCGAAGGCTGACGTCAACGCGGTCAACGAGGACGGCGATACGCCTCTGGCGATCGCTGCGGCCGCCGGGCATCTTCGGCTGGTGGAGCTCCTGCTCGCCTCGGGAGCCAATCCGAACACCAGCAACCGGCGCGGCGACACGCCATTGATGCTGGCAGCGGACAAGGATCATGGAGACATCATCAGACTGCTGCTGACCAAGGCGGCCGACCCGTCTGCAGCGCGTGCAGATGGCGCGACCGCACTACTGATGGCGCTCAGCCGCTGCAACGGCGCCGCTATCGCCGCGCTCCTCGACGGCGCCTCCGGCAGTCTGCCCGCGTTGGCAGACGGCCGGACCCCACTCATGGTCGCGGTCGCGTCGTGCCCCAATGGCCCGCTCGATCGGCAACTCGTTCAGAGATCCGACCTCAACGCCGCCGATGGGCAGGGCCGCACCGCACTCTGGCACGCGGCCGGCAATGGCAATACGCACGCGATCGGACAACTGATCCGCGCAGGTGCGGACGTCAACCGCGCGGACACCGACGACAAGACGCCGTTGCTGAATGCCATCGAGGGCCGCAGCGCCGCGGCCTCGCTGCTTCTGTTGGACCATGGGGCCGACCCGAAACGCGCGACAAGAGGCGGAAATACCGCTCTCATCCTCGCCGCGCGTGCCGGGCTTGCGGATGTCGTCAGTGAGCTTCTCAGGCGCAAGGCCGACCCGAACATGCGCAACGGCCAGGGCATGAGCGCGCTGATGATGGCGGCCCATGAGGGGAACATCGGCATTGCGCACAGCCTTCTCGCCGCCGGTGCCGAAAAGCAGTTGAGGAACAAGCGCCGCGAACGTGCCACGGACATCGCCGCTGCCAGCGGTCACGGCGATATCGCCAAGCTTCTGGAATAGCGGACGATTTCGTCTCGCCTTTCTGCCTATCATGCCGTCGACCTCGCGTTCGCCGCTCGACGGCGCGGCAGATGATTCGCGCGCTATATCTCAATGAATATAACACTAAGTACCAAGACGCCCCGATGATACCGCTCTCCGGCCGTGGGTGCGAATGAGTTGCAGTTACACTACGATGCACGTCGATGGATCATCATCATTCCGTACGAATGATGCCTCATTCGGCGCATTGATTGTCGGCGCATCACAGACACTTGATAGTTAGCTGCAGGAATATCCGCTGCAGTCGGAGATACCAAATGACAGCGGAGGTCGGATCGTTTGCGCTCATTCTCGCGCTCCTCGTATCGCTGGTGCAGTCGATCGTTCCGTTCGCAGCGCTGCGCCGCCAATCCGCGATGATCGCCGGCTTCGTTCGTCACGCTGCCTTGACTCAGTTTCTGTTTGTCGCGATCGCATTCGCATGCCTGACGTCGCTGTTCGTCCACTCCGACTTTTCGGTCCAGGTCGTCGCAGCGAATTCGCACACGCTGAAGCCGCTGCTTTACAAGGTCTCCGGAGTCTGGGGAAACCATGAGGGATCCATGCTGCTGTGGGTCCTGATCCTCTCCTTGTTCGGCGCGGCAGTTGCATTGTTCGGAACGAACCTTCCGGAGCGGCTGCAGAGCAACGTTCTCGGCGTGCACGGCATGATCGGCCTCGGCTTTCTGGCGTTCATCGTCTCGACGTCGAATCCGTTCGCGCGGCTGGTCGATGCTCCCCTCGAAGGCAACGGACTGAATCCGATTTTGCAGGATCCTGGCCTCGCCTTTCATCCACCGTTTCTGTATCTGGGTTACGTCGGCTTCTCGATGGCGTTCTCGTTCTCGGTCGCCGCGCTGATCGAGGGAAAGGTCGATGCCAGCTGGGCCCGCTGGGTCCGACCGTGGGTGCTCGCGGCCTGGTGCTTTCTCACGATTGGAATCACGCTGGGCAGCGCATGGGCGTACTACACGCTCGGCTGGGGCGGCTGGTGGTTCTGGGACCCCGTCGAGAACGCCTCCTTCATGCCGTGGCTTGCGGGGACTGCGCTCCTGCATTCCGCCCTGGTGGTCGAACGTCGGAGCGCCCTCCAGAGCTGGACGATCCTGCTGGGGATCGTGACCTTCTCATTGAGCCTGATCGGGACTTTCCTGGTGAGGTCCGGCGTGCTCACCAGCGTTCATGCCTTCGCACAGGACCCGTCGCGTGGCGCATTCATCCTGGCGCTCATCCTGGTGGCGACCGGCGGGGCGTTGACGCTGTATGCGATCAGAGCCCCAAGCCTGAAGCAAGGTGCGCTGTTCGCGGCCGTCAGCCGCGAGAGCGGCCTCGTCCTCAACAATGTGCTGCTCACGGCAGCCGTGGCCACCGTGTTTCTCGGCACGTTTTATCCGCTCCTCGTCGACATGCTCGGAAACGACAAGATCTCCGTCGGCCCTCCCTACTACAACTTGACGTTCGTTCCGATCATGGTTCCGCTGCTGCTTGCCATGGTGATCGGCCCGGTTCTGAAATGGAAGCGCGATCTCCTCGTTGCGGCCCTGCAACGACTCCGCCTGGCCGGGGGACTCGCGGCATTCATTGCCGTCGCGATCCTCGTCGCGACGTTCGGACAGCGTTTCCTGGTTGCGTTCTTCTTCGGCATCGCCGTCTGGCTCGTGGTCGGCTCGCTGATGGTGCTGGCTCATCGCGTCCGTCTCGGCATGACGGCTCCCTTGGCGACCTCGCTCAACCTCGCGCGCACCACCCCGCTCGCGGTCTACGGCCTGGTGCTGGCCCATGCGGGAATGGGCGTCACCGTCGCAGGCATTACCGGGATGACCGCGTGGGCCAGCGAGAAGGTGCAGATGCTGCGGCCGGGCCAGAGCCTGCAGCTCGCCGGCTACGACATCAAGCTGCGCTCGATCGGAAAATTTCCAGGCCCCAACTACGAAGCCGAGCGCGGCACGTTCGACATCACGCGGAACGGCAAGCCGTTCACGCAGCTCTCCAGCGAGCGCCGCTTCTATCCCGTCAGACAGCAGCAGACGACCGCCGCCGGCATTCGAACCAACCTGATCTGGAACGTCTACGTGACGCTCGGTGATCCCGACGACAAGGGCGCGTGGGCGGTGCGCTGCTACTATCACCCTCTGGTGCCGCTGGTGTGGATCGGCGCACTGATGATGGCTTGCGGCGGCTTCATCTCGCTGGCCGATCGGAGATTTCGTGTCGGTGCTCCGCGACGGGCGATGCGGGCCGTACCGACTGCCGTTCCTGCTGAATAGGACGAGATATGCCGCGCCTCCCCTATCTCATACCTCTCGTGGCTTTCGCCGCACTGGCCGCTGGACTGGCTTTCAGCCTGACCAACGATCCGCAGCGAATGCCCTCGACCCTGATCGACAAGCCGACGCCGCGTTTCCAGCTTGCGTCGCTCGACGGCAAGGGCGGCGGTCTTGCCAGCACCGACCTGCAGGGCGACGTGGTCCTGCTCAACGTTTTCGCATCCTGGTGCCCCGGATGCCGCGTCGAGCATCCCATGCTGCTCAAGCTCGCAGAGAGCTCCGCGATCCCGATCTATGGGCTGAACTGGAAGGACGATCGGAACGACGGCAAACGTTGGCTTGCCAAGCATGGCAGTCCCTATGCCCGTGTCGGCTCCGATGAGTCCGGCCGGGCCGGCATCGATCTTGGCGTGACCGGCGTTCCCGAAACCTTCGTGATCGATCGGGCCGGCCGCATCCGCTTCCGCTATCCCGGCCCGCTGACCGAAGATGTATGGCGTGACGATTTCGAACCTCTGCTGAAGGCACTCAGGAGCGAGTCATGAACTGCCGGCGGATCAAGCGCGCGGCCGAAGCGCTGCTCGTCAGCTCGCTCGTGCTGACGGCGACATGGTCACCATCTCGTGCGGTGCTTCCCGACGAAATGTTGCGCGACGAGGGACTGGAGGCTCGCGCGCGCGCGCTGGGCCAGGAGCTGCGCTGCGTCGTTTGTCAAAATCAGAGCATTGACGACTCCAACGCCCCATTGGCGCATGATCTAAGGGTGCTGCTGCGCGATCGCCTGCAGGCCGGCGACAGCGACCGGCAGGCAGTGGACTTCCTGGTCGCACGCTACGGCAACTTCGTCCTGCTCAAGCCTCCCTTGCAGTGGAATACCATCGCGCTGTGGATCGGTCCCCTGCTCGCCCTGCTCACGGCCGCCGTCGGCTTCGGCCGCTACGTGCGCCGGGCGGCAGCCAATGCGAGTGCGCCCGAGGCGGAGCACGTCGCTCCGCTCAGCGCCGACGAACTCGAAGCCATCGAGGCGATCCTCGATCGACGGAGCCTTTCATGATGCTGTGGCTGATCCTGACGGCGATGATTTCCGTGGCCGCCGCGCTCATATCGACGCCATTCATCCGCAGCTACGAGCGGAGACGGTTGGCTTCGGCTCAGGGACTTGCCGTCCACCACGACCAGCTCCGCGAGATCGAGAACGAAACCGCACGCGGCCTGATCGACAAGTCGGATGGCGAGAACGCGGCCAGCGAGATCAAGCGGCGCATTCTCGCCGCAGCGGCCGCCGAACAGCCGCCGGCGCCCTCCCTCGCCAGCTCCGAACGAAAATTTGCGCTCAGTGTCGTCACGCTGACGGTGGTGTTCGGCTCCGTCGGTCTGTATGCGGTTGTCGGAAATCCGGATGTCCCCGCGGCCGGACCGGGCCAGACCGCCAGCAGCACGACGGCGAGGTCGGTTGGCGAGGCGCGATCCGACGCCGGCACCCAGGCCATTGCCTCGCTGGAGCAGATGACCAGCCAGGACGGTCGCGACCGACCGCAGCAGGGCAGCGGACTGCCGCCGGTCGAAGAGATGATCCAGCGTGTGCAGACCAGACTGGAGCGGAATCCCAAGGATGCCGACGGATGGCGGCTGCTGGGCTGGTCGCTGTTCAACATCGAGCGCTTTGCAGAGGCGGCACAGGCCTATGCGCGCGCAATGGAGCTGCGGCCAGGCTCGGCAGAATACCGCAGCGCACGCGGCGAAGCGCTGGTGCGGGCGGCGGACGGCACCGTCACGTCCGAAGCCCGCGCGGACTTCGACGAAGCACTCAAACTGGATCCCAAGGACGCGCGCGCCCGCTTCTTCATCGGCGTCGTGAAAGAACAGGAGGGAGACAAACGGGGTGCGATGGCCGACTGGACGGCGATCGTATCGGAGGCCGATCCGAACGAGCCGTGGCTGCCCGATCTCAAGCAGCGGCTCGGCGCGCTTCGTCGCGAGCTCGGAGAGGACGGCGGCTCGCCATCGCCTGCCCGGCCGAACCTGTCCGCCGAGCGCATGCAGGAACTCCTGCGCTCCGGCAAGACCTCCGCGACCGAGCCGGCGGAGCCGCGCGGCCCCCGCGCCGAGGACATCCGCAAGGCGGAAAGCATGTCCACACAGGACCGCAACCTCATGATCCGGGGCATGGTGGATGGCCTTGCGAGCCGACTCGAGCAATCACCGCGCGATGCAGAAGGCTGGATCAAGTTGATCCGCTCGCGGGTGGTACTGGGCGATGTCGAGGCGGCGAAACAGTCGCTGCAACGCGCACTGTCGGTCTTTGCGGAGGACGTCCCGGAGCGCACGCGCATCGCTGACGCAGCCAGAGAGCTCGGGATCAATCCATAGCGTTCGAGGCCCGATCAGCGTGTCCGCATCGTCGGAACCCGTTCGGCAACCGGAGGAATGGCAATGCGCATTCTGCTCATAGAGGACGAGCCCATCTACGCGGAGCGCATCAGGGAAAGCCTGGCCGATGCCGGTTTCGAGGCGGATCTCGCCACCGATGGCAAGCAGGGCTGGATGCTGGGCAACAGCCAGCCCTATGATGCCGCGGTGCTCGACCTCGGACTGCCGTGCATTTCGGGCCTCGACGTGCTGCAACGCTGGCGTCATACCGGGCACACGCTGCCGGTGCTGATCCTGTCCGCCCGCAGCGGCTGGGTCGAGCGTGTCAACGGCCTGAACGCAGGCGCGGACGACTATCTCGAAAAGCCCTTCAAGGCGCAGGAGCTCGTTGCGCGGGTCAAATCGCTGCTCCGTCGGGTCTCCAGCAGACCGGACGCCGTGCTCCGCCTCCGGCAGATCGAGTTCAACGCGGCGGCCGGCCTGGTCAAGAAGGACGGGGAGATCGTCGACCTGACTGCACTCGAGTTGCGCGTCCTCGAACTCCTCATGCGCCGCGCCGATCATATCGTGTCGCAGACCGAACTGCTGGAGCACATCTATCCGAGCAGCGACCATCGCGACTCCAATACGGTCGAAGTCTACATTGCCCGGCTCAGGAGAAAGCTGGGGCGTGACTGCATTCGCACCGTCAGAGGCATGGGATATCGCTTCGGGTAGAGCAATGTTCAGCCGCAACTTCCGAGCCCGGATGCTCGCGGTCGCCGCGATCTGGATTTCCATCGTCTTGTTCGCCAGCGGGCTCGGGCTCTCGATCGTCATTCGCCGTGTCGTCGAGGCCCACTTCGATCATGACCTGCTGGATCACGCCCGCGAGCTCGCCGATCTCGTGGAACTCGACGCCACGCAGCGGCTGTTCATCGCCCGCGATCTGAGCGATCCGCGTTTCTCCCCTGCCCGGTCCGGAATGTATTGGCAGGTCATCCTGCAGAACGGCGAAAGCGCGCGCTCGCCGTCGTTGCAGGATGACCTTTTCCTTTCATTCACGCCCGACCAGAGTCGCGAGGGTTCCCTGCCCTCCTCCACGGCGCTTAGTGTGGAGGGACCGACCGGGCCGATGCGCATGGTCCGAAACATCAGCGAGCCGTCTCGCCTCGGGCAACCCGTCGAAATCCGTGTCGGTGCAGACGAGCGACTGATTAGTGACGAGATGCAGCACCTCAATCTGACGCTGATAGCGACGCTTGGTATCATGGCCCTCGCCATGGTTGGCACCGCCTACGCTCAGGTCGCTTACGGCCTGCGGCCGCTCCAGCGCATGAGTCGCGCCATCGTGGACGTGCGTAGCGGCAAGACCTCAAGGCTGCCTGAGGACCTGCCGGAGGAAATCATGCCGCTCGTCACCGAGCTGAACGGAATGATTGCGGCAAATCTCAACATGGTCGATCGCGCTCGCGTACTCGCAGGAAGTTTTGCACACGCGCTGAAGACACCTCTGGCAATTCTCGACGAGGAGGCAGCACGGCTGAAAGCGTCCGGTCAGGAGATCCACGCTCAGATTCTGTCGGAGCAGTGCTCGCGAATGGCGCTGCTCATCGACTACCAGACGGCGCGCGCAAAGGCCTCCACGATCGCCAATGCAGGTGCGTTTGCGGTCGTCGCAGACGTCTTGAGGAGCGTCATCAATACCTACTCGCGATTCAGCCCAGGGCACGACCGGCGGTTCGAAGTCGAAGGAGCACCCGACGTCGTCGTTGCCTGCGACACCAACGATCTGACCGAACTCATCGGCAACCTGCTCGACAATGCGGCTAAATGGGCACGTGACCGCGTCGTGATTTCGATCGAGGATCTCGACAGCACCGTCTTGATCACGGTTGAGGACGACGGGCCCGGCATTCCAGTCGAGCATCGAATGCGCGTGTTCGACGTGGGCACGAGACTTGACGACGCGAAGCCGGGCACTGGGCTCGGTCTGGCGATCGCCCGCGACCTGACCAGCCTCTATGATGGCCGATTGTGGATCGAGGATTCGCGAATTGGGGGCGTCGCCCTGAAGCTTTCGCTTCGAAAGAAGGGTGATCCAAGCTCATCGTGACATGCCTGGTACCCGCAGCCTCAAAACCGCTTGCAGAAACGCCGGCCCGACACCCAACCCGCTCATAGCGATGATGCCCTGGGCCAGCGCGCAAACGATGCCAGTCGTAATCGGTGAGCGGCTCTTTTCCAACAGCGCGGCCTGCAGCGTCGGCAAAATCGCCAGCTTCCCCGGCTACGCTATTTCAGAGTCGACAGATAGGCGACGACGTCGGCCCGCTCCTTCGCGTCCGCCAATCCTTTGAAATACATCTTGACGCCGTGAACGTCCCCGCGAGGATCGGCGATATAGGCATCCAGTGCCGTCGCGGTCCAAGGCGCATTGTTCTTTTTCATGCTCTCCGAATAGGCGTAGTCCGGCACAGCCGCTGGCTGCCGTCCAACGATGTTCCAGAGGCTCGGGCCGACCTTGTTGACGCCGATCTCGGCAGAGTGGCAGTTCTGGCAGATGCGCTGGAAGATGCTTTTCCCGGCGGCCGGATTTCCGTCGAGCGCGCGGGCGCTCGGTGCCAGGCTGGCGAGAACGGCGACAAGAGCGATGCGGCGGAGCATGCGAAATCTTTCCCTTTTCGATCCGGAGCGGGCGCGGGCCAGCCCCCCGGGCCAGGCGCGGTGAGCAGATCCGCGCGGATGATCGGACGACAGCCCGGCCCAAGTCCTTGTCCTGGATCAAGCCGCGCGGTTGCCGTTGCTGCTCAATTGGCTTAATCTTCTAAAAAAACGAACGATCGCCAACAAACCAAAGTGTCGTTCTGGGAGGTGCCCGATGGGAGACGCCGATCCTCGGCCCCCGCGTCCGTCTGGCGTGACTGCTGCAAAGTCCAAGGCTGCGACGGAGGCCGCTGCGGCGGCCGACATCTGCGGCCAGTTGCCGGCCGAGGGGTTGGCGATGGTGCTGATCTTCCTGTCGCCCCACTACGATCCAAACGAGTTCATGGTGGAGGTGACGACCCGTCTTGCGGACGTCCCCGTATACGGCTGTACGACGGCCGGAGAGCTGTCGCCCGATGGCTGGGACGACAACAGCGTCGTCGCTCTCGGATTTGCCGCCGAGGATTTCACGGTATTCGCACAGCCCATCTTCGGGTTGTCGGGCTTTCGCGTCGATGAAGGACGTCGCCTCGGCAACCAGATGAGGCAGGACCTCTCGCGGCACGGTGGTCGCGACGACGACGGCGTATTCGGGCTCGTCCTGATCGACGGCATGTGCCAGCGCGAAGAGGCGATCATGTCGGCGATCTACGCCTCGCTCGACAATATTCCCCTGGTTGGCGGGTCGGCCGGCGACGGTCTGCGGTTCGAGCGCACCTGGGTCTTTCACGACGGCAAGGCCCACACGGACATGGCCGTGCTGATCCTGATCAGGACGTCATTGCCGTTCCGGCTGTTCAAATGCGACAATTTCGAGCCGACCTCGACCAAGATGGTGGTGACGGAGGCCGATCTCGAGCAGCGTATCGTCAAGCAGCTCAATGCCGAGCCGGCGGCGGAGGAATATTGTCGCGCGATCGGAATAGCCGATTCCGAGCTCGACCCGTTCCTGTTTGCGGCCCATCCGGTCCTGGTGCGCGTGGGAGGCTCCTATTTCGCGCGCTCGATTCAGCGCGTCAGCCCTGACGGCTCGCTCCGGTTCTTCTGCGCGATCGACGAAGGAATGGTGCTGACGGCGGCGAGGTCACGCAACTCCGTGGCGGCCGCCCGCGAGATGCTGGCCGAGGTCCGCGACGAGATCGGCGAGGTCTCGATCTTCATCGGTTTCGAGTGCATCCTCAGGCGTCTTGACGCAGAGCAGCATCAGTTTGCGCGGGAAATGTCCGATCTCTATCGCGACAACCGGATCGTCGGATTCCATACCTATGGCGAGCAGTACGGTTCAATGCACGTCAATCAGACGCTGACCGGGGTCGCGATCGGCAAACGTGGAGCGGCGCAGCCATGACCGCCGCGGGGTCTCCGGAAGACCTGCAGCGCGAGGCGGCCAAGCTCAGGAAGATCAACGCCGCGCTGATGTCCCGGGTCGAACGCTCGATGGACCAGCAGTTCAATGCGTTCTCGCTGTTCGAAACGGCGATCGCGCTCGATCAGCAGGTGCGCGAGCGGACGCGCCAGCTGCGTGATGCGCTGCGTTCGATCGAAACCGCCAACAAGGACCTCTTTCGGGCCAAGCAGCAGGCTGAAGCGGCCAGCTCCCTGAAATCCTCGGTTCTCATCTCCGTTACGCATGATCTGCTTCAGCCGCTCAACGCCGCGCGGCTCACGCTCTCGACCTTGGCGGACGAAGTCTCGTCCGATCGCGGAACGGCCATGGTCGGCCAGGTCGACCATTCGCTGGCCATGCTCGAGGATCTGCTGCGGTCCCTGCTGGAGATTGCCAAGCTCGATGCCGGAGCCCTGCGCCCCGATGTCAGGCCCGTTCTGCTCTCGACCCTGTTCGAGCCGCTCGAACGCGAATTCGCCCCGATCGCTGCCAAACGCGGGTTGTCCCTGCGCATTTGTCCGTGCTCGATCGCCGTGGTCTCGGATGCCATGATGTTGCGGCGCATCTTGCAGAACCTCCTCGCCAACTCTCTGCGCTACACGCGGCGAGGCGGCGTCGTCATGGGATGCCGGCCGGGGCCGGGAGCAGGCCGGGTTCGCATCGAGGTCCACGACACCGGCCCGGGCATTCCCAAACCGCAACAAGAAGCGATCTTTCTCGAATTCCAGCGCGGTCAGCCGAGCGCCGAGGATCAAGCCGGCTTCGGGCTGGGCCTGTCGATCGTCCGTCGCTTCGCCAAGGCATTGGACCATGAGGTCGGGCTGGCTTCGCGGGTTGGACATGGGTCCACATTCAAGCTCGAGCTCGACCGCGCCGACCCGGCAGCCGTACTGCCGGATCCGCATCCTGCGGATCACGTCGACCACGACTATGGCGGGCTCGAAGGCGCTAAGATCCTGCTGATCGAAAACGACCTGGCCACCGCCGAGGCCATGGTCAGTCTGTTGGAAAAATGGGGCTGCGACGTCGTGGCGACGGCGTCGCTGAATGACGCTTTGCAGCGTTTGAGTGCGCTCGGGGCGGTCCCCGAGACGATCATCGCGGATCTCCACCTGGATGGCGACGAGAGCGGTCTTGCCGCCATCCGGGACATCAGGCAATTCCTCGGCCGAGATGTTGCGGCCATGATCGTGACCGCCGACTATTCCGAAGACGCAGCCAGGGAAGCAAGCCAATACGGGCTCGAGATCTTGACCAAGCCGGTCAGGCCTGCGGAGCTTCGCGCGCTGTTGTCGTTCTTGCTGTCATGAGCGCCTCAGCGCCGTTTGCCCGAGCCGGCGTGCGCGGCTCGCCGATGAGGTTCACGAAGTCGATCTTTTCCATCTCGATGATGGCCTTGGTCCTGCTCATGACGCGAAGCTTTCGTAGGATCTCCGAGACGTGGACCTTCACCGTCGTCTCGCAGATCCCGAGCTCATAGGCGATCTGCTTGTTCTGCAATCCGCGGCGGATCAGGTCGAGCACGCGCAGTTGCTGCGGCGTCAGCTCGTGAAGACGCTTCAGGAGGTCCTGAGCAGGAAGTCGGCCACGGCGCGCGCTGGCGCAGAGGGAGCCGCCTTCAACATGGACCTCGCCCCGCAGCACGGCCTTGATCGCGTCGGCAAGTTGCTGCTTCGAAGTCGATTTCGAGATGTAGCCGGAGACACCCAGCGCGAGAACATGGGCGACGAGGTCCGGGTCCCGATGCGCGGAAACCACCAGGATCGGTGTGCGCGGCGCGGTCTTGCGGATGCGGATGACGCCGGAGAGTCCGGTCGTTCCGGGTGTCGAGAGGTCGAGCAGGATCAGGTCGAATCTCGGCGGAGATGAAAGAAGCCCGACGGCCATGTCGACGGACGTCGCCTCGCGCATCTCGGCATCAGCCAGAGCGGCGCGGATCGCGCTCTCCAGCGCCTCCCGAAACAGCGGATGGTCCTCGACGATGAGCAATCGAGCCACGTGCCTGCCTCCCCCGGCCGGATCGAAGATCCGGATCATTCAGTGTCGCGGATCCGACATTCAACCAGCGTGCGGGCTGCGTCTTCGAAGGACCGTCAGAACCGGAGCATCAGCGATACCGCGTTGGTTGGCATCAATCAACGACCAAGACGCCATCGACGTCGCCACGCCTGCGGTGGCCGTGGAGTCGTGCGGCGCAACAATTCGCTACGGGTGCTTTCGACTCGAAGCGGTGCGCGATCCCTGCCGGTCGGCCGGCACGTTCAGCGCGATCTTGCCGATCTCGATGACGGCCTTGTTGCGGCTGAACAGACGGAGTTTTCTCAGGATCTCGGTGATGTGCGCCTTGACGGTCGACTCCGCAAGCTGAAGCTCGCCGGCGATTTCCCGGTTCTGATAGCCACGCCTGATCAGGTCGAGGACGCGAAGCTGTTGTGGCGTCAGCTCCTCGAGACGCGCCTGCAGCGCGCGAGATGACCCCTTCCCGTGGCGCTCGACGACGGGCACGAAGTCTTTCGGGACCGAGATCGAGCCGCTGAGCACGCGCTCGATCGCCGACGTCAGCTCACGCTTCGAGGTCGACTTCGGCAGATAGCCGGCCGCGCCGAGCGAAAGCGCCTCGCGCACGACGTTCTGGTCCTCTTCACTCGAGACGATCGCGACCGGAAGCCGCGGATACGCGGCGCGAAGCCGCTGGAATCCCGAGAAGCCCATGGCATCGGGCAGCGTCAGGTCGAGCAGCGCCAGGTCGATGTCGGGTTTCATTGCGAGGGTGGTGAGCGCATCGGCAATCGACAGCGCCTCGAAGATCTCGGCGTCGGGATGCGCCAGACGCACCGCATTGCCGAGAGCTTCGCGAAACAGCGGATGATCGTCGATGATCAGAAAGCGCGTCATGTCCGACCTTCACTCGCCGCCAGCACGTGCCGGGTGATCCGGCAGATCGTGTCGGCCGGTGTCCCTCCTTCAATTTGCCGTTTCTGACGACTGCACGGTCAGCAGGAACGTATAGATGCTCTCGAACTGGTCGTCGGTAAAGACCTCCTTCCAGGCGGGCATGCCCTTGGAGGGACGGCCTTCATGCACGGTGGTCCAAAATTTGTCGCGCATGTCCTCGCCGTAACGGGTCCGCAGCCGTCGCAGGTCGATGCGCCGTTCCGCCTGCACGGCGTCTGGTCCGTGACAATGCGCGCAGGTGCCGTTGAAGATCTCTTTGCCCAGCGTCACCGCCTCGGTCTTCGACTCGCTCGCAGTCGAGTCCGAAACCCTCATCACGGCGGCCTCGGCGACCGGCTGGCGGAGAAGCTGAGCAGGGTCAGTCGCCGACGCCAGCCTGATCGGGCGCGGCACGGCGCCGAGCCTGATCGACGGCTCGCTCGGCAGCCCGTATTTGGCCGCCAGCTCGGCGATCCGCGGTGCGAGCTGCGGCAGCGCGGCGTCGATCTGATCGCGCAATTGCGTGGAGCTCTTGGCAAGGCCGATCGCGGCATCCCAGGACAGACCGTCGCCCTCGACCGGCTGGATCCGGAAACTGCTCTGGTAGATCGTCTTGTTCAGCCAGCCTGCAACCGGCCCCCAGACGAAGGCGATGTCGGCCTTGCCGTGGGCCAGCGCCGCCAAGCCTTCGTCCGGCGTCAGCACCGTCACCTTCTCGATGTCGTCGCGCTGGGCCAGCAGATTTTGCGGCGTGGTCTGGTATTGGACCGCGACCCGCTTGCCTCGGAGGTCGTCGATGCCATGGACGACCAACGTTCCGCGGCTGACGAGCGCGTAGGTCTCGGTCGCGATCTTCTTCGAGAAGATCACTGCCGGTCCCATGAAGTCCGCTGACAGCGGCAGACCGATCATCGCGTCGCACTGCTTGCCCAGCAGCGTCACGCGCACGGTTCGCTTGCCGAAATAGGATTTGTACCAATCATACGTCACGGGGCGGCCGAGCTCACGCGACAGCTCCTGGCCGACCTCGAGATAGAATCCCGGCTGCGTTGGATTGTCGCTCGAAAACGGAAGATTGGTCGGATCCGCACAAAGCCGCAGCGGCTCCGCCTCGTTGGCCAGGCCCGCCGCCGACGCGGCCAGCACGGTGGAGGCCACCAAGGCGACGAGAGCCGTCGCGCTTGCTGCCAGTTCGGCGGCGGCCCGCCAATTCGAGCCAGTCTGACGGCGATTCAGGCGCATCCTCGATCCCTCGGGTCTTGTTCATCTGTTTGTACGGCTCGGTCTCGCGGCCGGGCCGTCTTCGTCCGCTTGATGCGGATTGGCTGAACGCTGCGCGTGTCCCCGCGGCCGGGGCCACGCGCAGCCGTCGCGAGCGTTGCGGCTATTGGACCGCGAACACGAACAGAGCGCCGCCTTCGGGAGCAGCGTTCGTCATCTTCTTGCCGATCTCGCCCAGGAACGCGGGGATCGAGGCGGTGCGGCCGACGACGACGGCGACGTATTGCTTGCCGTCGACCGAATAGGTCACCGGACCGGCGCCGATGCCGGAGCCGAGATTCTTCTTCCACAGGATCTTGCCGGTCTTGGCGTCGATGGCGCGGAAGTCGCCGTGAAGATTGCCGGAGAACACCAAGCCGCCGGCGGTGCTCAGCGTGCCGCCGTTGAACGGAAGGTCTTCCTGGATCGACCAGACCTTCTTGTTGTTCACGGGATCCCAGGCGATGAGTTCACCGAGGAACCCGCCGGGGCCTTCCTTGGTCGGGAATTCCGCACCGAGATAGAACACGCCGCGCTTGTACGAGACGTCGCTGACCGACCAGTCCATGCAGACATTGTTCGCCGGGATGTAGACCAGGCCGGTGTCCGGATTGTACGACATCGGCTGCCAGTTCTTGCCGCCGATCAGGTTCGGGCAGACGTCCTTGACGGGATGTCCGGGGCCCGGCCGTTTGTCCGGATCCTCGACCGCGCGCAACGTCGAGGTGTCCCATTTCTGCGCCCAGTTGGCGAAGACGTATTTCTCGGCCGAGATCACCTTGCCGGTCTCGCGGTTGGCCACGAAGAAGAAGCCATTGCGATCGGCCTTCATCAGCGTCGGGACAGCCGCACCGCCAACCTTGAGATCGGCGAGAATAGCCTCGTTGACGCCGTCATAGTCCCAGGCATCGGCAGGCGTGGTCTGGATGTGCCACTTGATCTTGCCGGTGTTCGGATCGAGCGCCAGCGTGGATGCCGTATACAGATTGGTCAGCTTGCCGAAATCGCCATTGCCGGTCGAGCGCACGGCGGTGTTCCAGGGACCTGGATTGCTGGTGCCCCAATAGACCGTGTCGCTCTTCGGATCGTAGGAGCCGACCAGCCAGGCCGCGCCGCCACCATGCAGGCCGGTGTCACCCTTCCAGGTCTCGCTGCCGGGCTCGCCGGGCGCAGGCACCGTGTAGGTCTGCCAGACCATCTTGCCGGAGTTGATGTCGTAGGCCTGCAGCGAGCCGCGCACGCCGTACTCGCCGCCGCCGAAGCCGGTGATGACCTTGTCGCGCACGACCAGCGGCGGCGAGGTGATCACCGAGCCCTGCTTGTAGTCCACCACCTTGGACGTCCACAGCTCCTTGCCGGTGGCGGCATCGAGCGCGGTCAGCTTGCCGTCGAGCCGGCCGACGAACAGCTTGCCGTCGGCATAGGAGATGCCGCGGCTGTTCACGTCGCAGCAGGCATATTGCAGCGTATCGTCCGGAATGTCCGGCTCATAGGTCCATTTGCGCGCGCCGGTCGCGGCATCCAGCGCATAGACGTATTTCGGCCCCCACGACGTCGAGACGTAGAGCGTGTTGCCGATCACGATCGGCGAGGCCTCGTTCGAGCGTAGCGAGGCCAGCGAGAACGAATAGACCAGCGACAGCTTGCTGGCGTTCTCGGTGTTGATCTCCTTGAGCGGGCTGAACCGGGTGTTGCCGTAGTCATGCCCGGTCATCGCCCAGGCGCCGGGCTCCCTGGCGGCCTTCAGCGCCGAGTCGTTGGCGCGGACGCCCAGCGTGCCGGCGACAAGGAAGGCAACCGTCGAGATGCCAGCCAAGAATCTCCTGCTCGTGAAGTTCATCAGTTCCCTCCGCTTATGTCTTTGTTGTGGTCGTATGGCGCGTGCGCCAGCCCCAAGATGAGCAGTCGCGCTGCAAGCAACGGGGCGATTACAGCATCAGCTCCGCCCGGCTCTCATAGGCGGAAGGTAGTAGGCGCAGGGGATCGGGGTTGAACGCCGATTACCGCGCCTTTTCAGCGACTTACCTGAATTCCGTGACCTGCGGGCCGAAGGATCGTTGTCGCCATGATGAACGAGGCGCGCGTCTACTGTGCGGTCTCGTGGCAGCCCGGCGTCCTCGCGATCGCCACACCGAGGGAAGCCCTCGCTCTCGAGATGACGCCTTGAACAACCCGGACCGAACGGCGGCATCTTTTAGTTCAGACGCGCCGCCCGCTGGAATACGCAGGGCTCGGCGCCAGACAGGGAAACCCGAGCGCAAAGCTCGCTTTTGGCCTGGTGATGCCTAGCTCTCCGCGGGGTCGCTCGAACTGAGACGTTCGATCGCCTCCAGGTCGTGAATCGTGACCGACGCGTACTTTGCCGTCGCAATTCCATCCTGCTCGAGACTCTTGAGCAGTCGATTGATCGTCTGCCGGCCGACCCCGATCATCACCGCGAGGTCCTCCTGCGACAATCGCAAATCGATGATCATCCCCTTCTCGGTCTGACGCCCGTGACTCTCTGCGAGCCTCTGCAATTCCTGCGCAAGCCGGTGAAGTGGACGCCGATTGCGCAGAATGATCAGGTTCTGCATCGAGACGCGCAGATGATCGCAGACCATTCGGACGAACGCAGAATAATACTCATTGCTCTCGCTGATGAGCGCCTCGAACCGCTCCTGGCTCACGTGAAACAGCACCGCCCTGCCAACGGCGAACGCATCGTAGCCATAGGGGCGCCCGTCGAGGGCCGAGGTGACGCCGATCCAAGATCCAGGCGAAGAGATCAGCAGGAAGGAGGGATTGCCGGACAGCGAAAAGCTGGTCAGTCGCACCTGCCCCGACACCAGGGCAATCAATCCGTCCCGGGAGTCGCTCGCGGAATAGATCAGGGAGTTGTCCACGTTTCGGATGCGACCCAGACGAAGAATGCTGTCCGCCAATGACGAAGGAAGGCCGGCAAACCACTTGTTCCTGCGCAGAACAGCCTTGAGCACCGCTTTGTTCATTCGTCGCCACACATGAAGACGGGCTTTGTCGCTGTCGCGACATCTGTGATCCCATATCAGTCTAGCGGAGATCAATCGAGGTGGTCGGGTTCGCTGCGGTGCAGGCCCCCCCCAGCGCGAGTCGCCGGGTGGGGTAAAATGATGCGCGTCAGACCTGTGGGCCGGCTGGCGCTAGAACGATTTTTCCTCGGCCTCATAGATGGTCATGACTGGCGGTCTCGCGCACAGCTTGGCGACCTCCTGCACGAACGCCCGTGACTCGGGTCGGGCGAAATGCGCCTTGAGCGCGACGGCGTCACGCCAGCGCTCGAAGAAGCGCAGACGGAGGGAGTTTTCGCAATCAACCTGCACGGTGTGCTCCACGCAGCCGTCTTCCGCACGCGAACGATGCACATGCGCCAGGCAGATCTTCATCAGACGATCAAAGCTTTCGCCAAGCCCATCCACAGATCCCACAACGATGATCATCGGCTCTCATCCTCTCACTTTGTCTTCTTCAGCAGGCGCCGGATGGCTGTCCTCGGCGAATGGCATGAGCGGGATCGTCCGGACGTCGAGACCTCGACGCCTGGGATGGACACCACAACATTCGTTGCCTCGGTTGTCATGGACCGCCCGTCCCCCTCGAAATTGTTGATGTTCTTGCGCGCGGCGACCTGCGTCCCGGCCCCCTCGCCGGCTCAAAGCTAGGGTGATTTTGTGCATCGATTGTCGCGATTGCGACAGTCTCGGCCATGATCTGCGCTTGTCTCTTGGCGGCGTCACGACGCGGCTCGGCCGGAGGCGCAACGGGCGGCCATGTCGAAACGAGGAGCCCCTCATGTCGCTGACGGCCGAACGCCTCTTCGCAGTCAACGGCCTCGTCACCATTGTGACCGGGGCCGCGAGCGGACTTGGCCTGGCCATTTCCCGGACCATGGCGGCCAACGGCGCCGATTTGATCCTAGTTGACAGGAACGAGAAGGAACTGAGGCGGATCGGCGAGGAGATCATCCCGGGGGCAGAGATCGCGACGGTCGATGTCGCAGATCCAGACGCCATCCGGCGGACGGTCGATGACATCGTCACGCGCAAGGGCCGGCTCGACGTGATGTTCGCGAACGCCGGAATCAGCGGGGGAGCGGGAATTCGATTGCCGCAGGGCCACATCGAGAACGTCGATTTCGCTGCATGGAGCGAGGTTCTCGCCATCAACCAGACCGGTGCATTCGCGACCATCCAGGCTGCGGCGCGACACATGAAGGTGCAGCGCAGCGGCCGGATCGTAGTCACGGCATCGGTCGGAGGATTGCGAGGCTCGGCAGCGACCGCCTATGCGTATGCGGCCGCCAAGGCCGCGGTCGTGAACCTGGTCAGGCAAGCCGCGCTCGAGCTCGCCGCATTCGACGTCAAGGTCAATGCCATTGCGCCCGGCTTCTTCCGGACAGGGCTCGGCGGTGGCCGCCTGCTGGACGAGGCCGCGACAGCGCCGCTCCAGGCCATGGTGCCGATGAACCGGCTGGGGATGCCCGACGAGATTGCCGGCGTCAGCCTGCTGCTGGCATCGCCGGCCGCGAGCTATATCACCGGATCGGTGTTCACCGTGGACGGCGGAATCAGCGCGGCATGAAGCAGCTCGGGGGCAAGGTCGCGGTGATCACGGGAGCTGCGAGCGGCATCGGCCGCGAGCTGGCTGCGGCCTGCGCCGCGCAAGGAATGAAGCTCGTTGTCGCCGACGTCGATCGCGACGGACTATCAGCCACGAAAGACCTGATGCCGAGCGGGATCGCCGTGCGCACCGCACAGTGCGACGTGTCCAGCGTCGAGGCGGTTCAGCGCCTCGCCGACCTTGCATTTGAGGAGTTCGGCAACGTTCACCTGCTCTTCAACAACGCCGGTGTCGCGGCGCTTGGCCCGCTCTGGTCCGCAACTCCCGAGGACTGGAAATGGGTGCTCGGAGTCAACCTCCTGGGCGTCGCCAACGGCATTCGCAGCTTCGTGCCGCGCATGATGGCTGCAGGCGACGAGGGTCACATCGTCAACACGGCGTCAGCCGCGGGGTTGACCGCCGTTGCGGGCTCCGGCGTCTACTGCGCCAGCAAGCACGCGGTCGTCGCCTTGTCCGAGTGCCTCTTGAAGGACCTTCAGCTCGCCGGCTCTCCTCTCAAGGTCAACGTGCTGTGCCCCTCGCTCGTCAAGACTGCCATCGCCGACTCAGGCCGACATCGCCCCATACATCTGGCTTCAACAAACCACGACACTGCAGCGTATGATCTGCGCGTCAGAGCGGGAATGGCGGCATCCGAGGTCAGCGCCGCCGATGTGGCCCGGATGACGATCCAGGCCATCCACGACGACGAATTCTACGTCCTTCCGCATCCAGCGGTACGGCTCCGCGTCGAGGAGCGGCTCCGCACCATCATCGGTGATCACCAGCACCTCCAGCCAGACGGCCTCCCTGCCGAGACGGATGAACCATGAGCAACTCAGACGACAACGTCGATCTCAGAGCCAGGATCGAGGCGCTCGAGAAGCGCCTCGCCGAACATGACGATCGCGAGGCGATCCGGACACTGCGCTGCACGTACCACGAATACGTCAACCAGGAGCGCGTCGCCGATCTGGCCGATCTTTTCGCGGAGAACGCCACGGTGTCCTATGGCGGACGGCCACCGGTCACCGGCCGCGAGGCGATCCGCGACTTCTTCCTCAATTTCCCGATCAAATGGGCGCGCCAGTTCATCCACGCGCACGTCGTCGAAATCGATGGCGACCGCGGCAGAGGCTACAGCCATCTCGACGGCCGTCCCGTTCTCAACGGCAAGAGCCTCATGGTCGGCGGCCGGTTCGATGATGAATATGTCAGAGAAAGCGGCCGTTGGCTGTTCTCGAAAGTCGTACTGACGACCTGGTACATGGTCCCGGTCGAGCCCGGCTGGGAAGCTGCGGCCGCAATCAAGCCGGCCCAGTCGTGAGCTGCACGAACTCAGGCTTGCTGATTTGACGGCCGAACTCCATAAGACGTGATAGCGGCACGCCCCCGCTCATCTGGCGATCATGGTTGAGCGATGACGCCACGCAGGCGCCGCTGGGTGGGCAAAGGCGCGCCAACAGCGATGGCGTCATGCACGATCTCTCACGGGCTGTGCCCACCGCCCCCACTGGCGCCAATGGTGGGCACGCGTCGCCTTCGGCGTCGCTTTGCCGTCCCATGGCAGCGTCACGTGCGGCGGAGTCGGGGTGCACGGCGCGACGGACTCCGTCAGCGTCATCAAGCTGATTTGGCCCGCCCAGACCTTCTGAAGAAAATAATCTTGTTGCTATTTTTCCGAATACGTGTTTGTGTATCGCCATCCTGGACCCGCCGAGAGGGGCGCTTCGCGATCGTCACGAGACGTGGGGTCTGGGGATGCGGTGGCCGCAGGCGTGCTGCAGCGGGCTCACGGGCTCGCCGACGAACGGCAGGTTTGCGGACGTGAAGACGCGTGGTCCTGGCGCCCCGATGCTGGCGCCAAGTCGTCGGGCGATGATCCCGAGGGCGACGGTGGCTAAAGAGCCGGACACCGGGGAGATCGCGACATAAGCGTGAAAGCCATCGCGCGGGGAATGCCGGGATGTCTCGGCTGAACCTGTGGTTCCTGCCGCCTGCATTTTTTTCGCAGGCGGGCCATGGGTGCGGCCAGCGCCCGGCATTCCCCGCGCCCTCTCATTCTCGAGGGCGGAACGACCGGCACAACTCGGACGCCATCGCGCCGCGGGATCGCAGCCCATCGCCCGAACGAAAGGCGCGAGGCCGGAACAAACCGCAAACAGATTTGAAGTTTTGGGGAGAGAGGGATGGTGCGCTCGGAGGGACTCGAACCCCCACGGTGTTACCCACTGCCACCTCAAGGCAGCGCGTCTACCAATTCCGCCACGAGCGCGAAGAAGAAGCCGGAGCCAGAGGAAGGGCGGCACCGGATCAGTGGCGCCCGTGTATCAAATCGATGTCGGGGGGACAAGGCCCGCCCTGCCCTAAAATACCGGATTGTGGACGGTTTTGGCTTGGCCGGGGCGCGCTATCGCGACGTCGGCGTCGGCGAGCGCGGCAGCATCTGCTTGACCTCGACCGCGATGCGGTTGCGGTCGACCAGCACCACCCCATTTGCGATCGGCAGATTGTTGGCGAGCACCTTGACGTCGTCGGCCTCGGTGGCGTCCAGCTCGATGATGGCGCCGCGGGACAGGCGCAGAACCTGGTGGATGGGCATGGAGCAGGTGCCGAGAACGACCATCAGGTCGACTGTCACTTTATCGAGGGTTGACACTGCAGGACCACCGAAGTCACGACTGGATTTTCGTTGCCCAGACATCACCATGTTGTGGTTAGCCAATGGTTAACAGCCGCGAAACACTCGACCTGACCACCTTTGCTGGCCCCCCCGGCAACGCCGTGGCGTGGCGCATCTCCGATTCGCTGATCGACTACGCCCAGGCCACCGAGTTCATGGAGGCGCGGGCGGCCGCGATCGCCGCTCACGAGGCTGCGGAGATGGTCTGGCTGCTCGAGCACCCGCCGGTCTACACCTCCGGTACGTCGGGCAAGGCCGAAGACCTGCGCGATCCGCGCTTTCCGCTGGTGCCGACCGGGCGCGGCGGCCAGGTCACCTATCATGGGCCCGGCCAGCGGGTGGCCTATGTCATGCTCGACCTCAAGCGGCGCCGGCCGGATGTGCGAGCCTATGTCGCGGCGCTCGAGGAGACCATCATCCGCACCCTCGATGCCTTCAACGTGCGCGGCGAGCGGCGCGAGGATCGCGTCGGCGTCTGGGTCAAACGGCCCGACAAGGGCGAGGGCCATGAGGACAAGATCGCCGCGATCGGCGTGCGGCTGAAGCGCTGGGTCACCTTTCACGGCATCGCCATCAATGTCGAGCCGGACCTGTCGCACTTTCAGGCCATCGTGCCCTGCGGCGTGACCGATCCGCGCTACGGCGTCACCAGCCTGGTCGATCTCGGCCTGCCGGTGACGCTCGCCGATGTCGACATCGCGTTCCGGCAGGCGTTCGAGAGCGTCTTCGGCGCCGTCAGCGTCGCGCAGCCGGAGACGGCATGAGCTCACGCGGCGCCCTGCTGCGGCGGCACGAGCTTCGCCGCGACATAGCGGCGCTCCTGGCTCAAGCCACCGAAGCCGTAGGCATCCGCCTTGACCTCGTCGACATGAAGGTAGGTCTCGTGATGCAGCGGGCCGATCAGCTCGGCCATGCGCGCGAACACCGCGGCCAGATAGGCGGCCTTCTCGTCCTTGGTGTTGGTGCCCTCGCTGACGTGAACGTCGATCCAGTAGCTGGCAAGCCCCTGCTCCGCCAGCGAGGCGCCGCCGGCGAACCAGTCCGCGGCATCCGCTTCCGAGACGATGACGGCGGTGACCTTGGGATCCTTGCGCAGGATCCGCGCCGTCAATTCGGTGACGGCGTCCGCGATGGCCTTTTTCAGCGACGGCGAGCGGCGCTGGCTGGCATAGACGATGTTGATCAATGGCATGGTTGGCTCCCGGTATCCAGCGCGTGACTGCGCCTCGACAGCAAAGCTAGCCGCGCGCCTGTCATTTTGGTATCTTATCGGGATGGATATCAATGATAACGATCGCATATGACAGCCACGCTCGACATCGCGACCGTCCGCGCCTTTCTGCTGGTGAGCGAGCTGCACAGCTTCACCCGGGCGGCCGAGACGCTCGGCACCACGCAGGCTGCGGTCAGCCTGAAGCTGCAGCGCCTGGAAGCGCTGCTCGGAAAGCGGCTGGTCGAGCGTTCGCCGCGCGCGGTCCGGCTCACCGCCGACGGCGCGGCCTTCGCCGAGAACGCCCGCGCGCTGGTTGCCGCACATGACATCGCGCTGACCGGCGCTCCTCGTGCCCGGCCGCTGTTGTCGCTGGGGATCAGCGATCACGTCGCCGGCCCCGAGCTGGTGCCGATGCTCGAGCAGTTGCATGCTGCCATGGCGGACCTCGTCCTGTCGGTCAGCATCGGCTTCTCGCGCGACCTGCTCGACCGCTACGATGCCGGCAAGCTCGACGCCGTGATCGTCCGCCAGGAGGCGAGCCGCCGCGGTGGCGAGGCGTTGATCACGGACGAGTTCGGCTGGTTCGCAGCTCCCAGATTTCGTCTGCCGGCGGCCGGCACGCTGCCGCTCGCCACGCTCGCGCCGCCCTGTGGCGTGCGCAGCATTGCGGTCCGCGCGCTCGAGCGCGCCCGAATCAGCTTCAGCGAGACGTTCGTCGGCGGCGGAGTGACGGCCGTTGCGGCCGCCGCGCGGGCCGGTCTTGCGATTGCGCCGCTGGCCCGCCGGATCGCGCCCAGCGGACTGATCGATGTCGGAACGGATCTCGGCCTGCCCAAGCTCGGCCGCTCCAAGGTGATGCTGCATGCGAAGGCGGGCGATGCGGCCAAGCGCGCAGCCTTGCGCACGCTGGCCGCAGCATTCCGAAGCGCCGCGATCTCGAAGTAATTGACGCCCGCGGAGCCTGATGTAGCATGGATGAATAATCGGAGTTCAGGAGCAGCGGCTTGAACCGTCTCTTGACCGCAGCTGACCTCGTCAGCGCCCCAGCAAAGCCGAGCCCGGCCTCGACCGGCGCGACCGGCCTCGAACCATTGCATCGCCACGCGCTGATCCGAACCTCGAACGCCGACGTGCTGCGCGACCTCGCGGGGCGCCGGCTCGGCGCCGAGCGCGTCGACTTCAGGAACGCCGAGCGCTTCGAGGCGATCGTCAACCTGATCGAGCTCGAGACCATCGGCCTCGCGTTCGGCACCACGACCTGCGACATGGTCTGCGACCATCGCGCCGCCGATTTCATGAGAGTGCAGATCGCCCTGAAGGGACGCGCGGTCAGTTGCACTCCCGGCGAGGCGACCGACGTCAATGAGCATCAGTTCGCAGTCGCGCCGGCCGGCGTGCCATGGCAGATGGCGTGCCAGGGTGGCCATCGACGACTGACTCTGCGGCTCGATCCGCAGGCGCTGCGACGGCGCCTGACGGCGCTGGTCGGCGTGCAGCCGCGCGCCGACTTTACGATCGACCCTGCCGTTCCGACCGCCGATCCGCAGGCCCGCAACCTGATGCGGCTGCTGGATTTCCTGACGACCCAGCTCAACGAGCAGGATGCGGCGTTCCCCGCCGCGGTCTATCGCGAGCTGGAGGATGCGGTGCATGTCGCCTTCCTCTGCGCCAGCCGTCATCGTTTCCGCGACACGCTCCTGGATCCCTCCCCGATGCCGGACTTCGGCCTGGTCAAGCGGCTCGAGGACTACATCGAGGCGAACTGGCGCGAGCCGATCACGATCGAGCACCTGGCGCGCGAAGCCGGCGTCAGCGCCCGCTCGATCTTCCGTCTGTTCGAGCGCGTGCGCGGCTATTCGCCGATGGCCTTTGCCAAATCGGTGCGCCTGCGGCGCGCCCGCGAGATGCTGCGCTCCGGCGATCCCGACATCACGGTGGCAGCGGCCGCTGCCGCCTGCAACTTTGCCAATGCCGGACACTTCGCCCGCTACTACCGCGCCACGTTCGGCGAGCTGCCATCGGCGACGATGGCACGCGCCGAGCAACCGTGACGCTTTTTTCGACCGCTCACAGGATGGCTTCGAGCGCGCTACGCAGGCTCTGATGCCGGAACACGAAGCCGCTCGACAGCGCCTTGTTCGGCACCACGCGCTGGCCGCCGAGCAAAAGCTCCTCGGCGAAGTCGCCGCCGATCCGGCGCAGCAGGCCGGCGGGGACGCGCAGCAGCGCCGGACGCCGCAGGCAGCGCGCGAGTTCGGCGGTGAAGGCGAGATTGCGCACCGGCAGCGGCGCCGTCGCATTGACCGGCCCGGTGATGGCCTCGGTCGCGATCACATGCGCGATCAGCCGAACGAGATCGTCGCGCTCGATCCAGGACATCCATTGCAGACCGGAGCCGAATGGCCCGCCGAGGCCGAATTCGAACGGCGTCAGCATCCGCGCCAGGAAGCCGCCGTCGCGGCCGACCACGAGCCCGATCCTCAGCAGTGCGACGCGGACGCCGTGCGCTTCGGCACCGCGAGCCGCTTGCTCCCAGGCGTCGCAGAGGTCATGGCTGAAGCAGGCATGCGACTTGGCGGATTCGGTCAGCGGCTGGTCCTGCCACAGGCCGTACCAGCCGATCGCCGAACCGTTGACCAAGACCTTCGGCTTACGGTCGAGCCGCGCAATCAGGGATAAGACGGCTTCCGTCGTAGCCAGCCGGGACTGCAGGATCGTCGCGCGCCTGGCCGCGGTCCACGGCGCATTGCCGATCGGTTCACCGGCAAGATTGACGATCGCGTCGATACGGGTGTCGGACGCGAGCTGATCGAGATTGGTGATCAAGGTCAGCGGCGCCGGCAACATTGCGGCCTTGGCCGGATCGCGGACCAGGGCGACGACGTGATGACCGGCCGCGGCGAGACCGGCCGTCAGCCGCGCGCCGATGAAGCCGGTCGCGCCGGTGATGAGGATGGTCTGCGCCGGCGGCAGCGCCGCGACCAGCCCGGCCGCATCCGGCTGCGACATCCGCGCAAGGCGCCGTGCCGCGGTGAAGTCGCGCAGGCCGCACAGGGCAGCGCCAACCGCGGCGGCAGCCGCAATCCAGCTCAGCAAGCCGGCAAAGGCCGGCACGATCGCCGAGGGCTGCATCGCCCAGCCGATCAGCAGCGGCACCAGCAGCATGAGGATCGCGCCGTAGTTGATGGCGAGCAGCGTGTGATTCACGCGTTCGCTCGGCGGCAGCTTGCGCGTCAGATCCTCCTCGACGAAATCGGTCAGGGTGATGCCGATCTCGGCCACGAGCACCGCGAGCACGAGGATTGCGAACAATCCATGCACCTCGCACCAGCCGATGACGGCGAACAGCAGCGCATAGAGCATATTGCGGACGCCGTGCAGCTTGAGCTCGCCCTGCTGTGACGGGCGCCAGGCCAGGCGCTCGGTGAACTCATGGTGATAGACGGTGTCGAACACGCCCATCACGATCTGAAGCGCAATCAGGGACCAGAGCAGCGGCGTCATGGTGCGGACTCCCGGAACATTGCGCTCTGGCGGATGATGCGCCCGAAGCGCGGATGGATGATCTCGAGCGAGAAGCGAAAGACGCCGCTGCCGAGATCTGAATGGGTGACGGTGAGGTCGCCGGGCGTGAGCCATGCCGGCAGCGCCCAGCGCCGGCCCGCGAAGTCGAACGTGTAGCCGGCGCTATGGAAATGAAGCGCGCCATCGGCGACGCCGACGCGCAGGCTCATGCTAAGGCCCCAGCCGAGATATTCCTCGAGCCCCGTCGGACCGGCGAAGCGCTTGGCGGAATGGATCACCTGCGGGAAGCCATGCGGGCGTCCGCAGATGCGCGTCCAGATCTGGCCGCCTCTCGCCGCGTCCTCCGTCACCGCGACGATCATCGGCACACCGATGTCTGCGTGCGTCGGCAGCGGCCCGCCGATCAGCCGCGCCAGATGCGCGAACCAGAAGCCGGCACGACTGATCTCGGCCTGATCGACCTCGCCGACATAGACGACGGTCGCGCCGTCGGCGAGTTTCTTGGAGAAGCGGCGCCAGATCGACACCGGCAGCCGCCCCCAATCCTCGGCGGACAACAGCGCACGAAACCTGTGATCGTCATGAAGCCGGGCGTTGGAGGGCGTTGAAAGTCCGAGATGTCCCATGGTCACCATGACGCCCTCCGCTCATCTACGACCTTGATCTTCCCGACGGCAGCAGATTTGCGATCTTCTCGCCGAGCTTGATCAGCGCGACGAGACGCGGCCGCGGCACCTTCAGCATCTGCACGTACCAGCGGTCGACCAGCTCGGTGAACGCCAGCATGTCTTTCAGCCGCCTGGCTGCGACCGTGCTGATCGCGAGATCGCCGGTCGCTTCCGCGACGCAGGCGCGCAGCGCAGCGATCGCGGGATCGATCTCGCGCTCCTTGCGGCCGGCCGCGATCCGCTGTGCGACCTCCCAGATGTCGGTCTCGGCCTCGAAATGATCGCGGCGGTCGCCGAGGATCGGCACGCGCCGGATCAAGCCCCAGGCGAGCAGCTCCTTCAGCGAGTTCGAGACATTGGAGCGGGCCATGCCGAGCGTGTCGGCGATGTCCTCCGCCGTCATCGGCTTCTCGGCGAGGTACAGCAGCCCGTGGATCTGGCTCACCGAGCGGTTCACGCCCCACCGGTCGCCCATGTCGCCCCAGTTGAGGATGAAACGCTCGACGGCGGGCGGAAGTTTTCGATGACCTGTAATTTCTGTCATGACAGAAATATCTGACGTACGAGGATGAATGTCAAGAGACCCGCTCTTGAACCGGGCTGGGGGCTGGCCCGACGGATGTTACGGCGCCCATTTTGCGCCTGCCGACCGCCCGGTTCCCCGCCTGCCCCCTCTGCAACAGGAGCAAGCCATGACGGCATCCGACAAGGCGTTCACTGGATCGATCCCACAGATCTACGATCAACTGATGGTCCCCTTGATCTTCGTGCCCTATGCGCTGGACCTCGCGCGGCGCATCGCGGCGTACCTGCCGCGCGACGTGCTGGAGACGGCGGCGGGCACCGGCGTGGTTACGCGGGCCCTGCATGCTCAACTGCCGCCGGAGGTCCGGATCACCGCCACCGACCTCAACGAGCCGATGCTCGCGCAGGCGAAGACCCATCTCGCCGCTGCGGACCGCATCGCATTTCATCAAGCCGATGCGCTGGCCCTGCCCTTTGCCGACGCGAGCTTCGATGCCGTCGCATGTCAGTTCGGCGCGATGTTCTTCCCCGATCGCGTCAAGGGCTATGCGGAGGCCCGCCGCGTGCTCAGGCCCGGCGGACGTTTCGTCTTCAACGTCTGGGACCGGATCGAGGAGAATGAAATCCCTCACGTCGTTCACGAGACGTTGCAGCAGGTCTTCCCCGAAAGCCCGCCGCAGTTCTTCACCCGGACTCCGCACGGCTATTTCGATGCCGGGCGGATCGAGGCCGATCTGACCGCAGCGGGCTTCACCGACATCGCGATCGAGACGGTGACGCATCGCAGCCGCGCGGCGTCGCCTCAGGACCCGGCCACGGCATTTTGCCAGGGCACACCGATGCGCGGCGAGATCGAAGCACGCGGCACGCCCGGCCTCGCCGCCGTGACGCAGGCGACCGCGGACGCGCTGGCGCGCCGGTTCGGCAACGGACCGATCGAGGGCCGCATCCAGGCGCTGGTGATCTCGGCGGGGTGAGCGGCGGGCTCGCGCGCCGTGTCGTTAGAGCGTCGGCAACACGGAGAACGCCTCGCCCGGCCGGCGCGGTTTGAGCTGATCGGCCGTCGCCGGGTTTTCCATCACGGCATCGACATGCGCTGCTGGCGGTCCCTCGCGGCAGGCTGCCAACACGGCGGCAACGTCGTCCGAGGGACCCGCGAACAACGCCTCGACACTGCCATCGGTGCGGTTGCGGACCCAGCCTTCGAGGCCGTTCAGGATGGCCTGGTCCTCGACCCAGGCGCGATAACCCACTCCCTGGACGCGGCCGCGCACCAAGACGTGGACGATGGCGCGATCGATCATGATCCGAGCCCCAGAAAATCGCGCAGGCGCTTCTTCACATCCGCCTCGCGCATCACGCGTGCCGTCAGCTCCGCCGACGGCAGCCCCTTGAGCTGCTTCGGCGAGGCGCCGTCGCGGAGCGCCTTCAGCGTCTCATACACCGCCTGCGCCGCCGCGGCGATCGGCGCATGGCCCTGTAGCGCGACGCGGACACGGCGCGAGGCGAGATAGCCGGGATCGGACATCTCCTCCGGCGCGCCGCCGAGCACGATCGGCAGCGTCGTCGCTGCCGCGACCGCATCGAGTTGGTCGCGCGCGGCAATGCCGGTGAAGAACAGGCCGTCGACGCCGCAGGCCTCATACGCCCTGGCTCGCGCGATCGCGTCGTCGAGCGAGGTGATGGAAACGGCGCCCGTCCGTCCCAGGATGACCAGCGCGGGATCGTCGCGGCGATCGAGCGCGGCCTTCACCTTGCCGACCCCTTCGGCAAGCGAGATCAGTTGCGGCTTCGCTTCGCCGAAAGCCTGCGGCAGCAGCGTATCCTCGATGGTGAGACCCGCGGCACCGGCCGCTTCCAGTTCCTGCACCGTGCGGCGCACGTTCATCGCGTTGCCGTAGCCGTGATCGGCATCGACCAGCACCGGCAGCGCGGCAGCGCGCGACATTCGCCGCATCTGCTCGGCGAGCTCGGTCAAGGTGATTAAGGCAATGTCGGGGTCGCCGAGCACGGCGAGCGAAGCAGCCGAGCCGCCGAACATGCCGAGCTCGAAGCCGAGGTCCTCGGCGATCCGGATCGAAATCGCGTCGTATACCGATCCCGGATGGATGCAGCGATCGCCGGCGAGGATCGCACGGAGCGCCTCTCGACGTGCACGGAAAGTCATCCTCGCCTCCTCTCTCCCGTCATTGCGAAGAGCCAACGGGTCCGCGCAAAGCGCGGCCCGGATGACAGGCTCCGCGACCAAGCAATCCAGAGTTATCTGCCGCCCCCGGATTGCTTCCGCCTTCGCCTACAGGCTTCGTCGGACAAAGTCGCTTCGTTCGCAACGACGTCGACTTCTGAGCTTACGCAAACTCCAGGATCAGCGCGTCCACTGCGAGCGTAGCACCGGCTGTCGCGTGGATCTTCTTCACCGTACCGTCCTGCTCGGCGCGCAGCACGTTCTGCATCTTCATGGCTTCGACCACGGCGAGCGTCTCGCCGGCCTTGACCTCCTGCCCTTCGGTCACGGCGATCGAGACCACGAGGCCGGGCATCGGGCACAGGAGCTTCTTGCCGCTATCACCTGCGGTGACGACCGGCATCAGCCGCGCCGCGGTCGCCTCGGCTTCCGTGTAGACGTAGACCGGCGCTTCGACGCCCTGATGCGCGAGCCGCACACCGTTCGCAATGAGGCGCGTCTGCACGGCGATGGCCGCGCCATCGATGGTGCCGTGCCAGACCGCATCGCCCGGTTTCCAGTCCGACACCAACTGATGCGCCGGGCCGACCTTGCCGTCGGCCCCGACGAAGCGGACCGTGATCGCGCCGTTCTCCCTGGTGATGTCGAGCAGGATCTCGTCACGCCCGAGCCACACCGCGCGGCGGCCCTGGCGCTTCACCGGACGGCCGATCATCTGCTGCGAGATCTGCCGCTTGCGCTCGCCGAGCACGTGGTCGATCGCAGCGCCCACCGCCGCCAGCCGGCGCGCGATCTCGCCTTCCGGCGCACGCGCGGCAAAGCCCTTGGGAAACTCCTCGGCGATGAAGCCGGTGGACAGCCTGCCCTCGCGCCAGCGCGGATGGTTCATCAGCGCCGACAGGAACGGGATGTTGTGGCGGATGCCATCGACATAGAACGCATCGAGCGCGGTCGACTGCGCCTCAATCGCGGCAGCCCGCGACTCCGCATGGGTGACGAGCTTGGCGATCATCGGATCGTAGTAGATCGAGATCTCGCCGCCCTCCTGCACGCCGGTGTCGTTGCGCACGGTGATGCCGTCAGCCTTGCTCTCGGCCGGCGGGCGATACTTCACGAGGCGGCCGATCGACGGCAGGAAGCTGCGGAACGGATCTTCCGCATAGACGCGCGATTCCACCGCCCAGCCGGTCAGCGTCACGTCCTTCTGCGCAAGCGAAAGCTTCTCGCCGGCGGCGACGCGGATCATCTGCTCGACGAGATCGATGCCGGTGACGAGCTCGGTCACGGGATGCTCGACCTGCAGGCGGGTGTTCATCTCGAGGAAGTAGAAGCTCTTGTCCTGGCCGGCGACGAACTCGACGGTGCCGGCGGAGTCGTAGTGCACGGCCTTGGCGAGCGCGACCGCCTGCTCGCCCATCTTGCGCCGCGTCTCCTCATCGAGCAGCGGCGACGGCGCCTCCTCGATGACCTTCTGGTTGCGGCGCTGGATCGAGCACTCGCGCTCGCCGAGATAGATCACGTTGCCATGCTTGTCGCCGAGCACCTGGATCTCGATGTGGCGGGGATCGACGATGAACTTCTCGATGAAGACGCGGTCGTCGCCGAACGAGGCCTTGGCCTCGGCCTTGGCGAGATTGAAACCCTCGGCGACCTCGGCAGTCGAACGCGCGATGCGCATGCCCTTGCCGCCGCCGCCGGCGGAGGCCTTGATCATCACGGGGTAGCCGATCTCGTCGGCGATGCGCACGGCGTGCTTGTCGTCCTCGATGACGCCGAGGAAGCCGGGCACGGTCGAGACCTTGGCCTTGGCGGCCGCCTTCTTGGATTCGATCTTGTCGCCCATGGCGGCGATGGCGCCGGGATTGGGGCCGATGAAGACGATGCCGGCCTCGGCCAATGCCCGCGGGAAAGCCTCGCGCTCGGACAGGAAGCCGTAGCCCGGATGCACCGCCTCGGCGCCGGTCTTGCGGCAGGCCTCGACGATGCGGTCGATCAGGAGATAGCTCTCGGCTGCGGCGGGCGGGCCGATCAGCACGGCATCATCTGCCATCTCGACATGAAGCGCATCGCGGTCGGCTTCCGAATAGACCGCAACGGTTCGGATTCCCATGCGGCGGGCGGTCTTGATGACCCGGCAGGCGATCTCGCCGCGGTTCGCGATCAGAATGGTTTTGAACATTTCTTGCTTGATACCTTTGGGCGGGCTCCCCGCTCGTGGCACAGGCGTAACACCGCGAGCTTGACCGGTTCGTCTATACCAAAATCGCCCGCGCGCAACCCGCCTCTCGTTTCCGCCCCTGCCGTCCGGCGAGGCATGCCAGCCGTGTCCCCAGCCGTCAGCCGGAATAGCTGTGGAAACGTCCGCGGGCATAGGCGTGCGACACCGCCTTCATCAGCTCGCCGACCTCGGTCTCGAGGAAATCGTTCGCAACGATCAGGGCACGAATGGCCGCCCGCGGATCGCCTTCGCAGGCAGCGATGGCCTGGTCCACGGCGGCCTCCAGCGCGAGGTCTTCGCTGTCCGCGGCTTGCGCATCGGTCTTGGATTGCGATCTGGGCTGCATGCGCGATGACGGTCCTCGCTCCGGTCACGCCTTCATGTTCACTTTATGTTCTCAAGAGTCAAGGCGGATCACGCCGCCCCGATCTCTTCCTGCTGCGGCTCGGCCTGTGGCTTTTCGGGAGCCAGAGCGACAGACTCTTGCTGTGCACCCTGCCGCACCAGGCGGTGGATGAAGCCCAGCTTGCCGATGACCGGCGGCGTCAGGATGAAGGGATAGAGCTCCCGCGCGCCCATCGCTCGCGCGACGCTGTTCATCGCAAAGGTGAACGGCAGCCAGGCGTTGACGATGGTGTCGAAGTCCTCCGCGACGTACGGATCGAAGGTGACGCGCGCCGTCAGCCCGCCGATCTGGTCGGCGGGCGGATCGATCTCGATACCGAACTCGGAGGCCATCTCCAGCGTATCGACGATGTGGAGGTAGTGCGCCCAGGTCTCGGCAAAATCCTCCCACGGATGTGTGGTGGCGTAGGCCGAAACGAAACTGTCCTGCCAGTCCACCGGCGGCCCCTGCTCGTAATGCCGCCTCAGCGCCGCGCCGTAGTCCTGGGTATCGTCGCCGAACATGGCCCGGCATTCCTCGAGCCTGCCGGCATCGCGCACCAGCACGTCCCAGAAGTAGTGCCCGACCTCGTGGCGAAAATGACCGAGCAAGGTCCGGTACGGCTCGCCCATTTCGAGCCGGCGCCGCTCGCGCTCGAAATCGTCGGCCTCGGCCAGAGCGATGGTGATGAGGCCGTTGTCGTGGCCGGTCAGGACCTTCTGTTGGCCCGCGGGGTCATCGGCAAGGAAGTTGAAGATCAACCCGTGCCCAGGATCCTCGATCCGTGTCTTCACAGGGAGTTTCCAGCGGATCAGCGAATAGAACAGCCGGTGCTTGGCCACCTCCAGCTCTCGCCATCCGGCGAGTTGCGCGGGATCAGACAGATTGGGAATCGTACCGTTGTGCCGGCAGGCGCGGCAGAAGCCCGAAGTCTCGCCGATCTCGAGCAGCCAGTTGCAGGCGTCGTGCTCGGCATTGGCGCAGAAGAAGCGCCCCGTCCCGTGGTCGGCGAGCGTCCGAAAGCCCTCCTCCGCCGGCTCGATCGCCGACAGGATCTGGCGCTCCGGCATGAAGGCGAGGCGGTGGCCGCAGCGCCCGCAGCTGCGATTCTCGAAATACAGGATGTTCTTGCAGGCCTGACAGACGAAGAGCTTCACAGCGTGGACCTTCGTGTTGCGGTGTTCAGGGCCTGACGACGCACGACAGTAACAGTCCGTTCCGGGAGCACGGAACTTTTTATCTGCCCTCACGTTCACGTCATGCCGGCGTTTGCCCGCCATAATCTCTGGTCAGTTTGCTTTCCTTGGTCCCAATGTCGCCACGCTTCCGAACACCCGCGATGGAATGCTCGGGCGACTGCTCGCCACATCAGTGCAGGTCAGCATGAACAGCGCGGATGCGCCCAGAGACGAAGTGAGGCCGGAGGCTGCCGCCGATGCGCTGCGCCAGCATATCGAGGAGATAGCGCGCGATCGCGATGAGGCCTATCGCGCGCTGCAGGAACGCGAGGCGGAGCTCGCGCGCATCCAGCGGATCGCCCGGGTCGGCGGCGTCGAGGTCGACCTGCGCGAAGGCTACCGCAACCGCCGCTCCCCCGAATACCTGATCATTCACGGCCTGCCGCCGGAGGCTGTCCACGAGACTCACGAAGACTGGGTCAGACGCGTGCATCCCGACGACCGCGTCAAGGCCGAGCAGGACTTCATTGCTGCAGTCAAGAGTAAGCAGGAGGACTACACCACCGAATACCGCATCATCCGTCCCAGCGACGGCGAGATCCGCTGGGTCCGCGTCATCGCCCGCATCGAGCGTGACTGGAACGGCCGCGCGATCCGTCTGGTCGGCGCGCATATCGATGTCACCGACCAGATGCTGGCGCAAGCCAAGCTGCGCGAGAGCGAGGAACGCTTCCGGCTGATCGCCGACAGCGCGCCGGTGCCGATCTGGGTGACGAAGCTCGACCGCACCCGCTCCTTCGTGAATCGCGCCTATATCGATTTCCTCGGCATGTCCCCTGACGAGGCGCTGGCCTTCGACTGGCGCAAGGTGCTGCATCCCGAGGACCTTCCGCGTATCCTCGAGCAGCAGCAGTCGGGAGAGCGCTCGCTGAAGCCGTTCTTCCTCGAGGCACGCTACCGGCGCGCCGACGGGGAATGGCGCTGGCTGCGATCGGAATCGCAGCCGCGCTGGGATGCGAACGGCAAACATGTCGGTTTCATCGGCGTAGCTCACGACGTCACGGCCGCCAAGCAGGCCGAGATCGAGCTGCGCCGCATCAACGAGACCCTCGAAGAGCGTATCAGGGAGCGCACCGCCCAGCTCGAGGCCAATGAAGCGCGCATGCGCGCGATCTTCGACACCAGCAATCAGTATCAGGCCATCCTCGACGTCGAGGGCCGCGTGATGCATGCCAACCGCATCGCGGTCGCCGGCATGCGCGCCGGTGAAGTGAACGTCATCGGCCAGCCGCTCTGGGATGCGCCCTGGTTCACCCATACGCCGGGCGTGACCGAGATGCTGCGCAAGGCGTTCGCCCGCGTGCTCGCCGGCGAGAGCTTTCGGACCGAGATGCGGCTCGACTTCGCCAGCGGCCAGCGGCATTTCGAGCTTTCGATGCGGCCGCTGTTCGACCAGCATGATGTCGTGACCGGCGCGGTCGCCGAGGCGATCGACGTGACCGAGCGCATCCAGGGTGAGGAGCTGTTGCGGCAGTCGCAGAAGATGGAGGCGATCGGCCAGCTCACCGGCGGCGTCGCACACGACTTCAACAACCTGCTCACCATCATCCGCTCGGCCACCGACTTCCTGCGCCGCCGCGATCTTCCCGAGGAGCGGCGCCGGCGCTATGTCGATGCGATCTCGGAGACGGTGGAGCGCGCCTCGAAGCTGACCGCGCAGCTCCTGGCCTTCGCGCGGCGACAACCCTTGACGCCGCAGGTGTTCAATGTTGGCGAGCAGGTCGAGAGCGTCGTGCAACTGATCCGTCCTCTCGTCGGCAGCCGCATCCAGATCGAGCTCGCGGTCACGGACAGCGGGCTGTTCACCCTCGCCGACGTCGCGCAATTCCAGACCGCGCTCATCAATCTCGCCGTCAATGCGCGCGACGCCATGAACGGTGAAGGACATCTGAAGATCGGCGTGCAGCGGACCGAGAGCATCCCGGCCTTGCGTGGCCAAAGCACCCGGCCCGGTGCCTTCATCGCGATTTCGGTCGCCGACACCGGGGGCGGCATCGCGCCTCAACATCTCAACGCAATCTTCGAACCCTTCTTCACCACCAAGGAGGTCGGCAAGGGCACGGGTCTCGGCCTCAGCCAGGCGTTCGGCTTCGCCAAGCAGTCCGAAGGCGACATCGCGGTCGACAGCCGCATCGGCGACGGCGCGACCTTCACGATCTATCTGCCGCAGGCCACGGCTCCGCAATCCGGCACGGAAGCCGGCTCCGCGCGCATCGAGCCGGCGACCATCGGGCGCGGCTACCGCGTGCTCGTGGTCGAGGACAATGACGAGGTGGGGCAGTTCTCGACCGAGCTGCTCGAGGATCTCGGCTATGTGACGCGCCGCGTCGCCAATGCCGCCGATGCGCTGGCAATCCTGGCGAACGACGAATTCGCGGTCGACCTCGTGTTCTCCGACGTCATCATGCCCGGCATCAACGGCCTGGAGCTCGCCGGCATCATCCGCGACCGCTATCCCGGCCTGCCGGTGGTGCTGACATCCGGCTACAGCCACGTGCTCGCGGAGAACGCCCATCACGGCTTCGAGCTGATCAAGAAGCCCTATTCGGTGGAGTCGCTGTCGCGCATCCTGCGCAAGGCGATGGCCGAGAAGGCGCCGCTGCCGCGCTGAGTAGGTAGTGCGCGCTTCGCGCGCCCCGGAATGCCACGTGGACGGAGTGGGTCACACCGAGGGCCCTGCGGAACCAAATGGCGTACACCGCTGTTGCGATGGATCACGCGCAACGAGGCGGCATGGCGGACTTCGATAGCGGCAAGGACCTGGCCCGCGCCGGCCATGCACTCGACACCACCAATTTCTTCCTGGCCGATGTGCGTGACGGGCTCGGCCCTTATCTCGCGATCTATCTCCTGACCGAGCAGAAATGGGACGAGGCCTCGATCGGCGTCGTGATGTCGCTCGCAACGATCGCGGGCATCGTCGCGCAGACGCCCGCCGGCGCGCTGGTCGACGCCACCAGGGCAAAACGGCTGGTCATGATATCAGCCGCGATCGTCGTCACGGCCGCTTCGCTGCTGTTACCTCTCATGACCAGCTTCTGGCCGGTCGCGATCTCGCAGAGCATCGCCTATGCCGCCGGCGTGATCTTCGCGCCGGCGATCGCGGCGGTGTCGCTCGGGATCGTCGGCGCCAAAGCCTTCACCGCGCGGGTCGGCCGCAACGAGACCTTCAACCATGCCGGCAACACGGTCGGCGCCGTCATCGCCGGCGCTGCCGCCTACGCGCTCGGACCGTCGGCGGTGTTCTATCTGATGGCGGTGACGTCGGCCGGTAGCCTCATCAGCGTGCTCGCCATCCCCGAGCGCGCCATCGACCATGACGTCGCGCGCGGACTGGCGCATCAGGCGGAGGGCAATCGCCCGAAGCGGGGCGAGCAGCCCTCGGGCCTCAGCATTCTCCTGACCTGCCGTCCGCTGCTGATCTTCGCGGTCTGCGTCGCGCTGTTTCACCTCGCCAACGCCGCCATGCTGCCGCTGGTCGGCCAGAAGCTGGCGCTGCAGGACAAGAATCTCGGCACCAGCCTGATGTCGGCCTGCATCGCCGCGGCCCAGCTCGTGATGGTACCGATGGCGCTGCTGGTCGGCGTCCGCGCCGACCGCTGGGGCCACAAGCGCTTCTTCCTGACGGCGCTGCTGATCCTGCCGCTGCGCGCGGTGCTCTATACGCTATCGGACGACAAGGCGTGGCTGGTCGGCGTGCAGCTGCTGGACGGCGTCGGCGCCGGCATCTTCGGCGCGATCATGCCGGTGATCGTCGCGGACCTGATGCGCGGCACCGGACGCTTCAACATCGCCCAGGGCGCTGTGATCACAGCGCAGAGCATTGGCGCGGCGCTGTCGACCGCGCTGGCGGGCCTGGTCGTCGTCCATAGCGGCTACAGCGCCGCATTCCTGGTGCTCGGCGCGGCGGCCGCGCTCGCCGTGATCGTATGCTGGCTGCTGCTTCCCGAGACCGGTGGAGCAGAGGCCGCGCACCCGAATGCGGCGCCCTCGCCCGCTATCCCCGCCGAATGATTTGCTCTATCGATCCCTGATCATGTCCCTGCACGATACCTGGCTCGCCTACGCCATCATCATTCCCGCCACCGCTGGCGTCATCATCCGCCCCTTCCGGCTGCCCGAGGCCGTGTGGGCCGTCGCCGGCGCGATCCTGCTGGTCGCGCTCGGCCTGCTGCCTGTCGCTGAAGCGCTCACCGGCATCCGCAAGGGCGTCGACGTCTATCTGTTCCTGATCGGCATGATGCTGATTGCCGAGCTGGCGCGCCGCGAGGGCCTGTTCGACTATCTGGCGGCCTATGCGGTGGAGCATGCGCGCGGCTCGCCGCAGCTCCTGTTCCTGCTGGTCTATGCGGTCGGCACCCTGGTCACCGTGCTGCTCTCCAACGATGCGACCGCGATCGTGCTGACGCCGGCCGTCTATGCCGCCACCCGCGCCGCCGGCGCCTCGCCGCTGCCCTATCTCTACGTCTGCGCCTTCATCGCCAATGCCGCGAGCTTCGTGCTGCCGATCTCCAATCCGGCCAATCTGGTCGTGTTCGGCGAACGCATGCCGCATCTCACCGAATGGCTGCGCCAGTTCACCCTGCCCTCGATGGTCGCGATCGCCCTGACCTATGTCGCGCTGTGGCTGACCCAGCGCCGCGCGCTCCGTGAGGAGACGCTGCGCACCGATGTCGAGAAGCCGCACCTGAGCCGCGAGGGCCGGCTCGCCGCGTTCGGGATCGGCGCCATCGCAGCGGTGCTTCTGACTGCCTCGGCGCTCGACGTGCAACTCGGCCTGCCGACCTTCGTCTGTGGCGTCGTCACGGCGACCGCGATCCTGCTGGTCAGCCGGCAATCGCCTTGGCCGACCATCAAAGGTGTGTCCTGGGGCGTGCTGCCACTGGTCGCCGGCCTGTTCGTGATGGTCGAGGGTCTGAATCGCGCCGGAGCGATCGGCCAGCTCAGCGCCTGGCTGCATCAGGGCGTGGCCGGCTCGCCCGTCGGTACGGCCTGGGCGGCCGGCCTGATCACTGCGGTGGCCGACAACATTGCCAACAATCTTCCGGTGGGACTGGTCGCCGGCTCGGTCGCCGCCAGTGACCACCTGCCGCATGAGGTCATCCGCGCGATTTTGATCGGCGTCGATCTCGGCCCCAACATCTCGGTGACCGGCTCGCTCGCCACCATCCTGTGGCTGACCGCCCTGCGGCGCGAAAAAATCGAGGTGTCCGCCTGGCAGTTTCTCAAGATCGGACTCGTAGCAACGCCGCCAGCGCTGATCGCGGCGCTGGCCGCAGCGATCTGACATCGATGTGATGGCGGTGGGCACGGTGACGAAGGCGGGAGCCCGCCCTACCTCTCCAGGGCACCGTTGAAGAAGTCGACGAGCCCGAATGGTGCGCTGTCGCCGAGGCAGAGCTTGAGGATTTGATGCGCGCCTGCGGCCGCCGACGAGCTGCGCGGGAATAGCGCTGCTTCGTAGATGGCGAGTGCCGCTTCGATGTCGCCGGGGTGGGCAGCGATCGCCTTGCCGAGCTCGGCGCCGTCGAACATCGCCAGGTTCGCGCCCTCGCCGGCCGGCGGCGCCAGGTGCGCGGCATCACCGAGAAGCGTCACCCCAGGCACACGGTCCCACCGATGGTCGTTCGGAAGCGTGTGGATCATGCGCGGGACCGGCGGGGTTTCGCCGTCGGTGATCAGCGCGGTGAGCGCAGGCGCCCATCCGTCGAACTCGGCCGCAATTCGCGCCGTCGCGGCGGCAGCGTCCATGAAGTCGATGCCGGCGATCCACTCGGCGGAGCGGTTCAGCGCGACGTAGGCGTGAAGAACCTGTCCTGCCTCACGGTGCGCGCAGATCCCCTGTCCCGGAGCGAGCGCGAACAATGCGCCGCCGCCGACTGCTTCGGCCGCCGCGGTGTGCCGCTCGTCGGCGTCATGCAGGTAGGTCTCAATGAACGTCGTGCCGACATATTCCGGCTTGGCGGCCGACAACAGCGGCCGAACCTTCGACCAGGCGCCGTCGGCGCCGACCAGGAGGCTCGTGACCACGCTCGACCCGTCCGCGAATCTCAGCTCGTGCCTGTGGTCGCCGAGGCGCACGACGCCGGTCAGCTTCTTGCCCCACTGGATCGTCTCAGCTGGCAGGGACTCGAGAAGAATCCGCCGCAGATCACCCCGCAGCACCTCGGGGCGTCGGCCGTCATCGGGCTGCGCGAGCAGCACCGTGCCATGCCGGTCAAGCACGCGCGACGCCGCGCCGCCCTCATGGATGATCTCACGGAACGCATCGATGAGGCCGGCGTCTGCGAGGGCGCGTTGCCCGTCGTGCTCGTGAATATCGAGCTGGCCGCCTTGCGTCCGAGCTTCCGCGGACGGCTCCGCCTCATAGATCGTCGCCGGGACGCCGTGGACATGGAGGACGCGTGCGAGCGTGAGGCCACCGAGGCCCGCACCGACAATCGTGACGGGTGTCGTCATCATCTGCCTTTCAACCGGCCTGGAACACCGTTCCATGAAAGTTGATTGGAACAACGTTCCAATCATGTCAAGATGATGGTCATGGCGACCAGATCAATACGGACGGAACGGCGCGCGGACGCGCTCTCGAAGGAGAAGATCGTCGAGGCGGCGATCGAGATCCTGGACGCCGGCGGCGAAAGCGCTCTGACCTTCCGCGCGCTCGCGGCTCGGCTGGCAACCGGGAGCGGGGCGATCTACTGGCACGTCGCCAACAAGAGCGACTTGCTCGCAGCGGCCACCGATGACGTCATTGCCCGCGTCATGACCGGTGTCGGCGGCGATGCCGAGCCGCGACAGGCAATCCGTGCCGTTGCGCTCGGGGTGTTCGATGCGATCGACGCCCACCCGTGGGTCGGCGCCCAGCTTTTCCGTGAACCGTGGCGGTCCGCGATGCTGCAGATCGTCGAAAGCGTCGGCGGACGGCTCCAGACGCTCGGTGTCCCCGAAAGAGCCCTGTTCGATGCCGCGTCTGCGCTGGTGAACTACATCCTCGGCGTGGCCGGGCAGAACGCCGCGAACGCCCGCCTGCTGCCGCGCGAGACGGACCGCGCGGCGTTCCTCGGATCGGTCGCCGCGCAATGGGCGCAGCTCGATTCCGCCGAGTACCCGTTCGTCCATCGCGTGGCGACGGACCTGCGCGAGCACGACGACCGCGAGCAGTTTCTTGCCGGCATCGACCTCATCCTGGCCGGGATCGGAACCATCCGATAGGCAGCGACCGACTTGCAGCCCCTGCTTCGTCAGAACGCAGGGAAAGACGCAACCGGTGGGAGAAGATCGAGGTCGGCACCTTGGCAGGCTCCAACCAGCCTCCAAAGGTGCGACTCGTGACGACGCCGCCGGCGCTGGTGGCACGCTGGCGGCGGCGTTGTGGTCACGACGATCGACCTGACGATCAGGCCGCAGCTTCGTAGTTGACCGCGGTCTCAGCGATCTTGGTCAGCGTCTCGTCGGTCTTCCGCTCTTCATTCAGCGTCTGGTCGAGCAGCTTGGCGGCTTTCGGCAGGTTGAGCTTGAGGGCCCAGGCCTTCAGGGTGCCATAGCGCGACATCTCGTAGTGCTCGACCGCCTGCGCTGCAGCAAGAAGGCCGGCGTCGAGCGCCTGGGTCCCCTTGTACTCGTCCATGATCTCCTTGCCCTCGTCGATGATACCCTCGATCGCATCGCACTTCTTGCCGCGGGCGGGCTTGCCGATCAGCTCGAAAATCTGCTCGAGCCGCTCGATCTGGCCTTCGGTCTCCTCGTGGTGCTTCTCGAACGCCGCCGCCAGCTTCTCCGACTGCGCCGCCTTGGCCATTTTCGGCAGCGTCTTCAGGATCTGCTTCTCGGCGTAGTAGATGTCCTTGAGGGTATCGAGGAAGAGCTCGTTGAGGTCTTTGTCGGCAGGCATGGTGTGCTCCTGTTGATTGTGAGCCGACAACCAGAAAGCCATACCCTAGTTCCTGCCACCGACGAGCCCGCCGCAAGAAAATCCTGTCCTGAGCGCTGCCGGCGGCCTCCGAGCCTCTTGTAACAAAACTGTCACCCGGCAAAACTAAAGCTCTTCCCTGCGGCGAGACGCCGCGATTCCGCCGATTGCCTTCAGGAGTTTTCAATGCGCCGCCCGCTCGTGCTGCTGTGCGCCGGACTGACCTTGCTGTCGTCCGGAGCCGCATTTGCGCAGAACGCCACCCCCCATAATCTCATCCTGTTCATTCCCGACGGCCTGCGTGCGCTCAAGGTGACGCCGGAGACCGCCCCGGCCATGGCCGCCGTCCGCGACAAGGGCGTCAACTTCAAGAATTCGCACTCGCTGTTTCCGACCTTCACGATGGCCAACGGCTCGGCCATGGCGACCGGCCACTATCTCGGCGACACCGGCACATTCTCGAACACGATCTTCACGGGCTACACCTCGGCGCCGGCCGGCGATACCGTCGTGCCCTTCATCGAGAACGACGCCGTGCTCGGCGACATCGACGAGCATTTCAACGGCGACTACCTCAACGAGGACACGATCCTGAAGCTTGCCCGCAAGGCCGGTTATTCGACCGCCGCGATCGGCAAGCTCGGCCCGACCTATCTGTTCGACCACACCGGCTGCCCTTGCAAGCCCGGCGCGACCTCCTCGATCGTGATCGACGACTCCACCGGCAACAAGAATGGCGTGCCGGTGACCGACGAGGTCAAGGACGCCATGACCAAGGCCGGCCTGCCGCTGGCGACGCCGTCGCGCGGCGACAACGGAAAGGCGGGCGACGCCAAGACGCCGGGCACGACCTCGGCCAACGTCGCGCAGCAGGCCTACATGGTCGACGTCGCCACCAAGGCGGTACTGCCGATGTTCAAGGCCCGCAACAAGCCGTTCGTTCTGGTGTTCTGGTCGCGCGACCCGGACGGCAGCCAGCACAATCACGGCGACAGCCTCAACACCATCACGCCGGGCATCAATGGCCCGACCTCGATGGCCGGCATCAGGAATGCCGACGACAATCTGGCGGCGCTGCGCAAGGCGCTCGACGATCTCGGGCTCGCCGCCTCGACCAACATCATGGTCCAGGCCGACCACGGCTTCTCGACCATCTCCAAGGAGAGCAAGACCTCGCCATCGGCCAAGGTCAGCTACGACGACACGCCGAAGGATTTCCTGCCGATGGGCTTCCTGGCGATCGACCTCGCCAAGGCGCTCGACCTGCCGCTGTTCGATCCCAACGACAAGAACGCGGCGGTGCCCGACGGCAAGCACCCGAAGGCCGGCAACGGCGTGCTCGGCAAGGATCCTGCCAAGCCCGACCTCGTCGTCGCCACGAATGGCGGCTCCGACCTGATCTATCTGCCCAACAACGACAGGAAGCTCGCCCGCCGCACCGTCAAGGCGCTGCTGGCGCAGGACTACGTCTCCGGCATCTTCGTCGACGACAAGCTCGGCGAGATTCCCGGCACGCTGCCGCTGTCGCGGATCAACCTGCAGGGCAAGGCGGTGACGCCGCACCCGGCGATCGTGGTCAATTTCCGCTCCTACGTCGCGCCGGACTGCGACCAGCCGTCCAACTGCCAGGTCGAGGTCGCCGACACCGTGCTGCGCCAGGGCCAGGGCATGCATGGCTCGTTCGGCCGCGGCGACACCTACAACTTCATGGCGGCCATCGGACCCGACTTCAAGGCTGGCTTCGTCGATCCCCTGCCCGTCAGCAATGCCGATGTCGGCATCACCGCGGCGAAGCTGCTCGACCTCAAGGTCGCGCCGAAGGGCAAGCTGATCGGCCGCATCATGACCGAGGCGATGCCGAACGGCACAACGCCCAAGGCGACGTCGGACGTCATCAAGTCGGACCCGGCCGCCGGCGGCCTGCGGACCGTGCTGAAGCTGCAGCGCGTCGGCACCCAGCGCTATTTCGACGCTGCTGGCTTCCCCGGCCGCACCGTGGGGCTCGACGACGAGGCGCCGAAGCAGACGGCGGTGATGAGGTAGTCAGACAACGCGAATACATTCCTCCCCGGGCGAGCTGAAGCAAACCCGGGGACGTCGTCCCGCATACTGTTTCGCCTTGCGAGCCACTACTTTCTCCACGTCATTGCGAGCGCAGCGAAGCAATCCAGAGTCCCGCCCACCACTCTGGATTGCTTCGCTGCGCTCGCAATGACGCGTGGAAACATCCCGCTGCTTCACGACCACCTCATCGCGCGACATCGAGCGTCACCTTGACCTCGATCGTCTTGCCGCCGCGGAGCACGCGCAGCACCACCCGATCGCCTGGGTTCTTGTTCTCCAGCGCGCGCGTCATGTCCTCAGGCGACTCCACCGCCTGCCCATCGATCGCCAGCACGACGTCGCCGAGCGCAAAGCCGCCGTCGCGGGTCAGCCGCGCCGGGACCAGCCCGGCCTTGTCGGCCGCGGAATCCTGTTCGACGTCGAGCACGAACACGCCGGACAGGCCGAGACGCGTAGACAGCGCCTCGTTGGCCTTCGGATCGGTGCGGATGCCCAGGCTCGGCGTGACGTAGCGGCCGCTGGCGATCAGGCGCGGCACGATGCGGTTGACCTTGTCGACGGGCACCGCGAAGCCGATGCCGGCGGAGGCGCCCGAGGGGCTGTAGATCGCGGTGTTGACGCCGATCAGCCGCCCCGCGCTGTCGAGCAGCGGCCCGCCGGAATTGCCGGGATTGATCGCGGCATCGGTCTGGATCAGTCCATTCAAGACCCGGTCCTGTGTGACCTGCAGGTTGCGATTGAGCGCCGAGACGATGCCTGTGGTCAGCGTGCTGCTGAGTCCGAAGGGATTGCCGATCGCGAACACCTTCTGCCCGACCTTGAGGTCGGCGCTGGTGCCGATCGGCAGCGGCTTAGGCCGGTCGACGCCGACGCCGATCACCAGCACCGCCAGATCGTTCTCCGGACTGGCGCCGACCAGCGCTGCGCGGAACGAGCGTCCATCGGTCAGGCTGACCAGCGCCTCGGTGGCGCCCTCGATGACGTGATAGTTGGTGACGACGTGACCGAGGTCGTCCCACACGAAACCCGAGCCGGTGCCGGAGCGCTCCTGCTGCGCGTTGCCGGTCCACGGGTTGACCGATTGTTGAACGGTCGTGATGAACACGACCGAGCCGCTGCGGCTCTCGAACAGTGCGATCGTACTCTTCTCGTCGGCGGCGAGATCGCCGCGCGGCGTGATCTCGCGCGGCTTGGCGCGGAGGCCGAGCAGCTCGGCCTGGATCAGCGGAAAGGTCTGCCAGGCCATCATGAGCAGCAGCGCCGTCGCCGCCACCGCGAACAGACGCGCGGCGAAACTCCATCGGCTCATCTTCGACATCTCCGTGTTCGGTCGCATCACCGCCGATTGATTCACCGGCCGGGCGGCGCCATCAAGAGCCGTGATGCGACCGCCGCCGGTCAAAACGAAAAGAGCGCGATGATGTCATCGCGCTCCTCGAACTCGGTCTCGTGGATGAGGCGTGCTGCGCTTACATCCCGATGTCGATCATCGACGGCAGTTGCGCCAGCGGCAGCACGGTGACGCCGACGAGCGTCGCGACCATGGCTCTCAGGACGCGGTTGCCCTGGCGCTTGCCGCGCATCTGCTTGGCGACCCATTCCAGCACGTCGGTGCGGACGCCGCGCGCATTGGCCGGCGCCCAGCTCGCGATGTCGGTCTCGGCGGCCAGCGCGACGCTGCGCGGCGGCACCGGCAGGCCGGATGCGGAGGCGGTGTGATGCGCAATCGCCTTGGCGAGCAGGTCCTCGAACCGGCCGTTATCGTTGCGTTCGGTCGCGGCCTGGTCGATCGCGAACAGGGCCTCGGCTTCGGCACGGCTCACCGGGGCATCGTTCACCGCAGCGGCGGTGAGGATGCGCACGCACCAGGCGACGTCGTCGGCATCGAGCACCCGGGAGAAATGCACGCGTCCCGCGGTGGTCGGACCCTCACCGGTGATCACGCCGTCGCGCACGATGCCGAGCGCGAAAGCAGCGGTCTCACAGGAGGACGGTTCGAGACCATCGATGCCGATGGTTTTTGGTGCAGAGGTAGCCATGTTCTCTTCTCAGTTGCTGTGTTGACCCACCTTGTCGGCGCGCGTCTGAACGAGTGGTTAACGGTTCGAAACGCTGCTGTGGGTTTTTGTATCGGTTGCCGATTTGCCGCAGTGACCTCGATCACGGTTCAATGCCGAGGGCCGTCAGGGGGCGGCGTGTTGCGACCGCCAGATGGCGAAATCTGGGCAACCGGTCGTCTCACGGATGTTTCGTCGCAGCCCGGGAACTCAAAAGAAGTTGTTGGCTCCGTGAGTTCCAGAGAAATCTTTTTCTCTTTCTCGTGAGACAGTTCCCTTGAGGAGCAGTATTTCCTATAGTGTTTAGAAGAATTTATTTCCGCCACTGCAATGAATTGAGGACTGCCATGGCTCTCCAGATCGGCTCCACTGCCCCGGACTTCGAGGCGCAAACCACCGAAGGCAAGATCAAATTCCACGACTGGATCGGCGACAGCTGGGCCCTCTTGTTCTCGCATCCGAAGGATTTCACCCCGGTCTGCACCACCGAGCTCGGCGCGCTGGCGCGCCTGAAACCGGAGTTCGACAAGCGCGGCGTCAAGCTGATGGGCCTGTCGGTCGACCCGGTGGAGAACCACGCCAAGTGGTCCGAGGACATTCGCGAGACGCAGGGTGCCGCGCCGAACTACCCGATGATCGGCGACACCGACTACAACGTCTCCAAGCTCTACGACATGCTGCCGGCGGCGATCTCCGGGGATCCGTCCAAGCGCAGCGCGGCCGACAACCAGACCGTCCGCAACGTCTTCATCATCGGGCCCGACAAGAAGATCAAGCTGATCCTGGTCTACCCGATGACCACCGGGCGCAACTTCCAGGAAATTCTTCGCGTCATCGACTCGCTGCAGCTCACCTCCAAGCATCGCGTCGCCACCCCCGCCGACTGGAAGCAGGGTGAGGACGTCATCATCGCCGGCTCGGTGTCCGACGACGAGGCCAAGACGATCTATCCGAACGGCTGGAAGGCGCCGAAGCCGTATCTGCGCGTGGTGCCGCAGCCGAAGTGACGGCGGCAAACTCAGCCCAGATCATCCCGGGACGCCTCGCAGAGGCGGACCCGGGATCTCGATAGACTGGGCTCGAACTCTGAGCGCTTCGGGCCAACGCCACTTCAGCCCCGTGGCGTCGCCCAGTCCGCGATCAGCAGCCCGAGTGTCGCCGACACCGCAGTGACGAACACGCCCCAGCTGATGTCGACCGCCACCACCGCCCAGGTCCATTGCTTGAGCATCGCCAGCGACGTCAGCTCGAAGGTCGCGTAGCAGAACAGCCCAAACAGCGCGCCGTAGAGCAAGGTCGAGCGCCACGTCGCATCGGCCGTCCCGCTGACGAAGATCAACACCCCCACGACATAGAGCAGATAGAATAGCACCGCCGGCACGGGGCGGATCTCGCCCAGCATCTCGCCGACCTGCGACTGGAAGAAGCCCCTGGCGACGATGCTCAGGAACGGGATGTCGAAGCCGAGCAGCACGGCCAGTGTCGCGAAATACAGAACGGCGTACCGGCTCATGCGCGGCTCCTCCCTGGTTCTGCCGATAACGCGGAGCGACGGCAGCCTCTGCCCGGGCCGGGCCGATCAGCCGCGGCGCTTGGCCTTGGCCTTCTTTCCACCCGGCGCCTTCGCCCGCGAGGGTCTGTCTGAATACGTCTGCCCGCCGTGGCTGGACTTGTCGCGATGCTGCTTTTTGTTCGCGAACGCCGGCTGTTGGCCGGGTTTCGCCGGCCCCTCGCGATGCGGCTTGCCGCGCGGCTTGGCGTCCCTGCCCCCGCGCGGCTCATCGCGCTGCAGCGGATGGTAGGCCGTCTCGTCCGCCTCGCGCCGCGGCGGCCGCTTGTCGGCGCGCGGCTTGTCCGGCGACGCCTGCCCCGAGGGCGCGCCCGCCAGCGGCTCGATCCGGATATTGTCCTCCTTGTCGGGACGGCGGATGTTCGCAGTGAAAGCGTCGGCGACCCGCGCGGCGATCTCGAACTCGGTCGTCGTGTCCTGGATCTTGATGGCGCCGATGTCGTGCTTGTCGATGCCGCCGCGGCGGCAGATCATCGGCAGCAGCCAGCGCGCTTCCGCATTCTTCCTGCGCCCGATCGCCGCCCGGAACCAGACGCTCGGCTCGCCCATGCCGTGGCGCGCCGACGGCTTTCCTGTCTTCGTTCGGGGCGCCGGTGGCCGCTCCTCGCCGCGCGCCGGCCTGGCGGTGTCGCGACCGCGATCCTCCCGCGCACGGCCGCGATCCTGGCCCGGATCCAGAATGTCCTCGGGCGACGGCAGCCGCGCGCGATAGAGCCGCGCCAATGCGGCGGCGATGTCCTCTGCCGACCGCTCCGCCAGCAGCGCCTGTGCGAGCGCCAGATCCTCCGCCGTCGTCTCCTCGGTGAACACCTGGTCGTGGAGCATGCGCTCCTGATCGAGCTTGCGGATCTCATCAGCTTGCGGCGCCGCGCCCCACGCGGCCTCGATGCCGGCGAGGTTCAGCAGCGTTTCCGCCCGCCGCCGCCGCGCCGGCGGCACCAGCAGCACGCTCACGCCCTTGCGGCCGGCGCGGCCGGTGCGGCCCGAGCGATGCTGCATCACCTCGGGATCGTTCGGCAGCTCGGCGTGGACCACGAGGTCGAGCTTGGCGAGATCAATGCCGCGTGCTGCGACGTCGGTTGCCACGCACACCCGCGCGCGCCCGTCGCGCAGCGACTGCAGCGCCGTGGTTCGCTCGTTCTGGGTCAGCTCACCCGACAGCGCGACGACGGAAAAGCCGCGTTCCAGCAACGCCGCCTGCAGATGGCGCACCTTCTCGCGGGTGTTGCAGAATACGATCGCGCTCGGCGACTCGTAGAAGCGCAGCACGTTGACGACCGCGTGCTCGACATCGTCGGCGGCGATGCGGATGGCGCGGTACTCGATGTCGGCATGCCCGCCTTCGTCGCCCTCGACCTCGATCCGGAACGCGTCGTCCTGATACTGCTTCGCCAGCGCCACGATGCCGCGCGGGAAGGTCGCCGAGAACAGCAGGGTCCGGCGCGTTTCCGGCGTGGTCTCGAGGATGAACTCGAGGTCCTCGCGAAAGCCGAGATTGAGCATCTCGTCGGCCTCGTCGAGCACCACGGCCTTCAATTCCGAGATGTCGAGACGCCCGCGCCGCAGATGGTCGCACAGCCGCCCGGGCGTGCCGACCACGATATGGGCGCCCGCCTCGAGCTCGCGCTGCTCGCGGCGCGGATCCATGCCGCCGACGCAGGAGACGACGCGCGCGCCGGCGTGCTGATAGAGCCATGCGAGCTCGCGCTGCACCTGCAAGGCAAGCTCGCGCGTCGGCGCCACGATCAGCGCCAGCGGCGCGGTCGCCCGCGCAAACCGCTCGGCCTCGCCGAGCAGGTTCTTCGCAAGCGCCAGCCCATAGGCCACGGTCTTGCCCGAGCCGGTCTGCGCCGAAACCAGCAGGTCACGGTCGACGGCGTCATGTGCAAGCACGGCGAGCTGTACGGGCGTCGGAGTCTCATAATTGCGCTCGGCCAGGGCGCGGGCGAGCGGCGGATTCGTCGTGGGAAAGGACAAGTGACGGGAAACCTCGTTTCGATCCGGCTGCTTTACGCCATGCCGCGCCGGAACACGAGGGCCGTGAACGGTCAAATGCCGTCCTGCTCAGTGCGCCCAGCCCGCCCGGACGACACCGATGGTCGACGGCCGCGCGGCCGGGAAGGCGAGACGCGCGGCCACTGCCGCGCCAGGTCTCGGCTACTCGTCGCTCCACGGCCAATGCCAGTGATGCCAGCCCCAGTTGCGCGGACCGCTGGCGTCCATGGCCGCCTTCTGCTTGTCATCGAGCGAGTCGTAAAGCGCCTGAAACGCCGGGCGGACGATCTTGATCGCCTGCTGCATCGTGTCGAGGCGCTGTTCCGCCAGTGCGAGGCGGTCGGTCGCCTTGACCGGCGGCGTCGCCGGGCAGTCCTTCGTGATCAGCTCCGCGGCCTTTGCCGATGCCGCCTTGAGATCATCGAGCCGCGCCCGCTGCGTGTCGTTCGGCTTGATGGCGGCCTCGATCTGCGACATCCGCCATTCGGCAAATCCGGCCATGCGGGGATTGCACAGGAAGCCGAAGCCCCGACCGCCCATCATCCCCGGCCCCATCATCATGCCGGGGCCCCACCCTGGTCCGCCCGCGCCCGGCTGGGCAAAGGCCGGCGCGGCGGTGACGGTCACGATTGCGGCCGCGAAGACCAGCGCGCGTGGATCTAATCGCATGGCAGAACTCCTTGACGTGGCACCGATGAGTTTGCGCAAACTAAGCGCGCGGCGAGCTTTCGTGCTTGAGCAAGATCAACGGATCACTGCAGAGCCATGGCGAATTGAGGAGATGACAACGATACGCAGCTATCGCTGGATATGGACATCGGCGGTCGCATCGGGCTGCGGGACGCTGGCGCATATCGGCCTGATGGAGCTCAAGAGCCGGCTTCACCTGTTGCCGCAGTTCGATCCCGCCACGGCGCTTCTCGACACGCTCTCGCCCCTGTTCGCCGGAGCGATGCATGATGGGGCGCCGCTGTGGTTGCTCTCGCAGCTCAACGGAGCCTTCCTGATCGGCCTGCTGTTCGGGCGCTTCTTCCACCGCCTGCCCGGCGGCAGCGGTGTCGCCAAAGGCTTCCTGCTCGGGCTTGCCGGCTGGTTGCTGCTCGGAATCGGGTTGTTTCCCGCCATCGGCCTTGGACCGTTCGCAACGTCGCTCGGCCTGGGCGCCGGCCCGGCGCTGTTTTCGCTGGCGATGGTCGAAGCGTATAGCGTCGTGCTGGGCGCCGTGTATGCGGCCCTGCAGAGACCGGATCAGAAGATCGAGCCTGGCCGCGGAGACAGCAATCACGCCTGACCGCCGCCGGGAGGTCGCCCGCCCCATTTCGAAAAGGCCGAATTTTTCTCTTTCGTTTTCTCGTAAATCGTGTATGATCCGCGTCGTCCTGCCCCATGCAGAGGGACGTACGCGTCGTCACGAACGTCGGTGCGGGATGCGGTGGCCGCGAACCATGCCGGACGCGCGTTTCGCGCAGACGACCGGCATGATCGCGGACGTGAAGTCGCAGCGTCCTGACACCCCGAAGCTGGTGTCACGTTCGCGACGGCGCTAACGCGCCGCGCGGATCATGGTGGCCAACACGCCCGGCGCACCAGGGAGACTGCGTATAAGCGTGAAGACATCGCGCAGGGAATGCCGGTTGATCGGCTTTGCCTGTGGTACCTGCCGCCTGCATTTTTTTCGCAGGCGGGCCATGGGTGAGGCCTTCACCCGGCATTCCCTGCGCCCTCTCGTTTTGCAGAGGGTGAGCATGCAGCAGAACTCGGGCTGATCATGCCGCGGGAATGCGAGGTCATGTCTTGAGACGCTTGCGCAGATCTCTGTTGTCGTCCCGGGCACCGTCCGTGATCCAGGGCCTGACGGAGGACGGTCTCGGCTACATCGCGCGCGTGACCGCCCCCTACCTCGTCATCATGATCGGCTTCGTGCTTCTGCTCACGCTGTTTCCGGGCATCGTGACCATCCTGCCACGATTGCGCTACGGGTGAGCAGCCGTGTCAGGCCGCGCGCATGCCGTCGAGGAACTTCTGCACCTCGGCCTTCAGCCGAAGGCTCTCGCCGGACAGCGCCTGGGCCGAGGCGAACATCCGGTTGGAGCTTTCGCCGGTCTCGCCTGCCCCGCGCGCCGCGCTGCGGATGTTCTCGACGACCTCTGCGGTGCCGGTTGCGGCCGAGCGGACGCTCTGGGTGATGTTCTGCGTAGCGGCGCGCTGCTGTTCGACGGCGGCGGAGATCGAGGCGGCGATCCCGTTGATGCGCTCGATGGTCGAGCCGATTGCCTTGATGGCGTCGACCGATTCCTGGGTCACGGTCTGCATGTTGGCGATCTGGCTGGAGATCTCCTCCGTCGCCTTGGCGGTCTGGCCGGCCAGGGTCTTGACCTCCTGAGCGACCACCGCGAAGCCGCGGCCGGCATCGCCAGCACGGGCGGCCTCGATGGTGGCGTTGAGCGCCAGCAGGTTGGTCTGCTCGGCGATCGAGGTGATCAGCTTGACGACGTCGCCGATGCGGTTGCCGGCGTCGGACAGCTCCTTGATGCGCTGGTCGGTCGCGGTCGCCTGGTTGACCGCCTCGGCGGCGATGGCGTTGGACTCCTGCACGCGGCGGATGATCTCGGCGATCGAGCCGGACAGCTCGTCCGAGGCAGCAGCCGCAGTGCGGACGTGCTCGGATGCGGTCTCCGACGCGCCGGCCGAGTGGCCGGACAGGTCGGCGGTGGTCCGCGCCGTCTGGGTGAGCTGGCGCGCCTCGCGCTCGAACTCGCCCGACGAGGTCAAGACGTTCTCGATGATGCCGCCGATGCTGGCCTGGAACGAATCGACGAAACGCTGCAGCTCGGCCTTGCGCTGCTCGACAGCCGCTGCGGCCGCAGCGGTCTGCTCCTCGCGCATCCGGCGCCGCTCGCTCGCGGCACTGCGGAACACGACAAGGCTGCGGGCGATTTCACCGATCTCGTCGCTGCGGTCATCGGACTTGATCGCAACGTCCTCGCGGCCCTCGGCGATGGCGGTGAGCGCGTCGGTCACCGCGGCGAGAGGCTTGGTGACGCGGCGAACCGCCAGCATGGTCAAGCCAAGCACCAGCAGCGCGGCGATCGCAGCGGCGACGACCATGGTCCGCATCGCCTGCGACAGCATGGCGTCGAGCTCGGCCATGGGCACGCCGACATAGAGAATGCCGATCACCTTTCCAGCCGGATTGGTGACAGGAAAATAAGCGGTCATGAACGACTTGCCGAACAGCGTCGCGGGGCCCTTGTAGGCCTCGCCGCGCCGCAGCAGCGCCTGCGCCGGATGATCCGCGGCAAGCTGGGTGCCCACGGCGCGGTCGCCATTCTCCTTCTTCACATTGGTCGAGCGGCGGACGAACTGGCCGCTGTCATCAACCACGAACAGCGTGGCGCTGCCGCCGACATAGGACACCGCGCGATCGACGATCGCGTGATCCTTGATCTCGGGAATCGCCGGAATCTCGATGCGCGTAACGACGCCGTTCTGCACGCTGACTTTCGCGTCGCCGAACGTTTCGGTGAACGTCAGCGCGAAGGTGCGCAGATTGCCTTCGATGTCGCGTTTGGCGCGATCCGTGAAATCGGAGGACAGCGACCAGTACGCCGCGCCGACCACGAGAGCTGTGTTCAGGGCGATCACGACAACGGCGCCAATCAGCGCCTTGGTGCCGAGCTTCAATTTGACGGACACGAGATAAACCTTCCAGGGGAACTGCAACTGAATCTCAAACTGCCCGTAGTTGGTTTCAAAGCGGTTATTTTCCGGAGCGTAGAATACCGGAACTCTCGATAAAAACGGCAATAAGATACCCTGATCATGTCCTCCTCCCCCATCATCGTATGGTTTCGCGAGAGCCTGCGGCTGTCTGACCACCCCGCGTTGCATGAAGCAGCGAAGTCGGGCACTCGGATCGTTTGTAGTTACGTCCACGATCAGGAAAGCCCTGGGTTGCGTCCGCTCGGCGGCGCGGCGCGCTGGTGGCTCGCGCAATCGTTGCGTGCACTCCAGGCCGAACTACATGCGCTCGGCGCCGAGCTCGTGATCCGGCGCGGCTCCGCGGCCAAGGTGCTCGGCGAGTTGGCGCGCCAAACCAGGGCCAGCGCGGTGTATTGGAACGACGTCGCGCAGGCCGGCCCCCGCGCCGTGGCTGCCGGCGTCGAAGCAGCACTCGCCGAGATCGGCGTCTCTTCACGCGTGTTTCCCGATGACCTTCTGGTCGATCCGGCCGAGTTGCGCGGCAAGGATGGGCGCGGCCCGCGCGTGTTCACACCGTTCTGGAAGCGGGTGCTCGCTCTGGGTGATCCGCCGAAGCCGCTGCCGCGGCCGGCCCGGCTGTCGCACGCCCCCGGCGGCGCAAGCTTGCCGATCGGTGAGCTCGCGCTCGAGCCGCGCAAGCCCGACTGGGCCGGCGGCCTGCGAGCGTCATGGCAAGCCGGCGAGCGCGCGGCACAGGCGCGCCTCGCCAGCTTTCTCGAAACGGCCGTGCAGACCTATGCCGCCGATCGCGACCGGCCCGACATCGAGGCGACCTCCCGGCTGTCGCCGCATCTGCGTTTCGGCGAGATCAGCCCGCGCCAGGTCTGGCATGCGGCGCGATTTGCCGCCGCCGAGCGTCCAGCTTCCGCCGCCGGCATCGACAAGTTCCTGAGTGAGCTCGGCTGGCGCGAGTTCAGCCGCCACCTGCTCTACAACAATCCCGACCTCGCAACCCGCAATCTGCAGCCGGCCTTCGATGCCTTTCCCTGGGCGCAGGATCATTCAGCGCTGCAGGCCTGGCAGCGCGGGCGAACCGGATATCCGATCGTCGATGCCGGGATGCGCGAGCTCTGGCATAGCGGGAGCATGCACAACCGCGTCCGTATGGTGGTCGCCTCGCTGCTCGTGAAGCATCTTCTGATCGACTGGCGGCTCGGCGAACACTGGTTCTGGGACACGCTGGTCGACGCCGACCCGGGCAGCAATCCGGCCAGTTGGCAATGGGTTGCGGGATCGGGCGCCGACGCCGCGCCCTACTTCCGCGTCTTCAATCCCGTGCTGCAGGGCGAAAAATTCGATTCTCGCGGGACCTATGTCCGCCGCTGGGTGCCGGAGCTGGCGCGCCTGCCGGCCACGCTGATCCACCAGCCCTGGGCGGCGAAGCCGCTCGAGCTCGCCGAGGCCGGGGTTGAACTCGGCCGCACCTACCCGGCGCCGATCGTGGATCACAAGCCCGGGCGGGAGCGCGCGCTGGCAGCCTACGCAAGCTTGCGCACAAGTGATTAGTTGGGGCGCGCTTTGACAGTACAGAGAATCCAGCTATCGTCGCAGGGTTTCCAACAAATCGGGGGACCCGATATGGACGACACTCCACTCTCTGATCCGACCGCGACCGAGACCAGCATGCCCGCCGAGGCGCCGAAGGATCCGGTGATCACGACGGCGCCTAAGGCCCGACGAGCGGCCAAGAAGACCGCGAAGAAGACCTCCAAGAGGGCTGCACCCAAGCGGGCCGCCGCCAAGGCCAAGAAGGTCGCGACCAAGAAGTCCGCCAAGAAGACCGTGAAGAAGGCGGCCAAGAAAGCTGCGAAGAAGACGGCCAAGAAGGCCACCAAGAAAGCGGCGAAGAAGACGAAGAAGGCCAAGCGCTGATTCTGCCTGGCTCGAGACCGAAGGCGAGTCGTCACCTTCGCTGATGGTCTTGGCGAAACAATCCAGTGCCCGGTAGTGGGGACGATCTGGCGCTGGATTGTTTCGTTTGTCGCCGTGCGGTTGGGAGCCGGGATCTGGCATCCGCGGCGCGACGCAGCGACCGGTGATGCCGCGCGGACGCCGGCCGGCTTGCGATCGGATTGCCGGCAGAGGTCTGCTGGGACAGAGATTCCGTGCGGGCGGTGCCCTCACCAGACGTCGGGACAGGGGTCGACGATCTTCCAGAGCTCGATGCCGTTCTTGATCCGCTTCATCTCGGTGGTGAGCCCGCCGTTGCGCCGGATCCAGTCCTTCACCGAATCGGGGTAATAGGACATCAGCTCGGACGTCCCCTCCACGCTGGTGACCTTGATGCCGAACGTGAACGCCTTGTCGTAATAGGCTTGGTGGAAGCCGAGGCTGGCCCTGGGCGTGACGCAGATCCTGTTGAGCGGCACGAAGCCGAAGACGAGCGTGCAGGCGGAATTGCAGATGCCGTCGATGATGACGCGCTGACGCGTTTCCCTGACGTGCCTGTACTTGGCCTTGTACTCTTCGATGTAGCCACCATGGTCGCGCGTAATGTGCAAATCCGCACGCGCCGGGCTAGCGGCGACCAGCAGGAGCACGACGCTTGGGATCAGGCGATTCATGGATCGGACGGCAAACCCGGTCTTTTCTGGCGCTGTCGCGACAACGCCTCGGGCCCAATGCACGACGGCACTTGCCGGACCTTGTCATGATCTTCTTAAGCACGCGGAAAAGGCCAAAATTTTGACGGGTTATCGCCTTTTGCGCACCCTTTCCGCCACTTCCGCGTTAGGCTATCAGCCAGACGGCCGGCCTTGACGTCGTTTTCCGGAGAAGAAAAGTCATGAGCAAGCTCGCATCCCTCGCCGCCGCCTTGATCGTGTCAATTGCCGCCCTGGTGCCGGCCACGTCCGAGGCGCGCAGCCATCATCGGCATCATCGCCACCACTACGGGCTGCCCTACGCCATCAGCTTCCTGCACAATTATGGCCCCGGCCCGCTGCCCGGTAGCTTTGCGTTCTATGACGGTCCTTCCACCAACCACTGCTACCAGAGCTCGGCGGCCTACATCGGCCAGGACCGACGCCGGCATCCCTGCTTCTGACGCCATCCATGGACGCCCCGCCAGCTTCGGCGAACGACCGTTCATGTCCGGCGGAGGCTGGCCTTGGCCATCCAAGTCTGGTATCCCGGTGACGCGGGAGATTTGGCCCGCATCGCGCGCTCGTAGCTCAGCTGGATAGAGCATCGGATTTCGATTCCGAGGGTCGGGAGTTCGAATCTCTCCGAGCGCGCCAGGCCCGTCTTCGCCCCCCTTCACCCGCCATCGCCGATCATCACCGAAGCCCACGGTAACACCTTGTTAGATCGTGGTTTTTCGTAGCTTAGGTGACTGCCGCGTACGATCGGCGATCGTCGGCGAGCTCCGCCCGACCGTCCATTTGGCCATCCCTCGATCTCAGTTAGAATCCCCCTCACCTGAAACGCTGCATTTTTCAGCGAGGGACAGGAGTTCGAATCTCCCATGCAGCTTCTAACTCAAAAGCCGGAGATCACGGCCAAGAACTATCTCTCCGTCGGGCCCGGTGAATACCCCTGCGGCAACAACCTCTATTTGATCGTCACCCCAAGCGGCGGCCGCCGCTGGGCGTTCCGATACCAGCGCAACGGCATCGTCAAGAAGATGGGTTTTGGTTCGGCCAAGGAAACCGGCCTGAAGCTCTCCGAGGCCAAGGACAAGGCGATTGACGCTCTGCGGCTGCTGGCCAAGGGGACCGATCCGCGGGAGCACCGCGACGACGAGAAACGTCGCACCCAGGGATCGCGTCGGTTCGGCGAGTTCGCCGAGCAATGGCGGCAGACCTACGAGACCGGCATGAGGCACAAGGCCGCCAGAGCAAAGCTGAAGCGCATCGTGCAGGTCATCTGCCGCCCGCTGCACAAGCACTGGGTCCACGAGATCGAAACTGCCCATGTCGTCAACGTGCTCATGCCGATCTGGCAGCAGCCTGAGACCTCGCGCTCCGCTCGCCAGATCATCAAGAAGATTCTCGACGCAGCGATCGCCCACAACCTGCGACCGAAAGACAACCCGGCCGATTGGGCCAGCCGACTGCAACCGATCATGCCCAGGCAACGCCGGCGTGGCACGATACGGGGCGGCCACAAGGCGATGGACTACCAAGACCTGCCGGCGTTCATGCACAAGCTCAGCGCCATCTCGACGCAAAGCGCGCGGGCGCTCGAGGTCATCATCCTGACCTTGGGACGAACCGCCGAAGTTCAAAACATGCGCTGGGCGCAACTCGATCTCGATCACGGAATCTGGGATCTTGGCTTTCTCGGCACCAAGAACGAGCGGTTGAAACGCACGCCGTTACCCCGGCAGACGCTGGCCTATTTGCGCGAGGCTTACGAGAGCCGCGTCAATGACGAATTCGTCTTTCCCGGTCGCAGTCTAAAGAGACCGATGAGCAACATGACGATGCTCAAATATCTCAAGGAGCTCACCGGAAACGACTCCCTGACCGTGCACGGCTTCCGCACGACGTTTCGAACCTGGGCGCAGGAGCAGACCCACTTCGAGGAGGAAATCGTCGAGCATTGCCTGCACCACATCACGGGCGATGATGCCGAAAAGGCGTATAAGCGCGGCGAGGCCCTGAAGAAGCGACTACTTGTGATGCAGACATTCGCAGACTTCGCAACGCAACCACCAAGGAGCAACGTGACCCCGATGAAGGTCGCCTGAAGGATCAAGCTATCCTTCGCCCGACTAGTATGTCACCGCTCGGGCTGATTGGTCGCCTCGGGGAGGCTTTCCAAGAAGGACGCCAAATCTGCGCGTGTGATGATCGTCCGCGTGCCATACTTTCGGACTCGCAGCCGCCCTTCTTTGATGGCCTTGTAAAGGGACGTCTGGCCGAGCGAACACAGTACGGCAGCCTCAGGAACGGTGAGGCAGAGCTTTTCTGCGGCGTTTCGAAGCATCGGTTCGCGCTTTGGCATCTAGCGATGGTCTCGCTTCTTTTGTCGCCCGCGATACTCTTCCTTTGCCGCCGCGAATTGATCGCCGCGACGACATCGAAGGCACGCGGATCCGACGGATGGAGGCTAAGCGAATGCTTGGCCATATCCGAAGTCCCTTCGGCGGAGTTTCGGACGCGATTTCGTGCAATTGGGATAGTTGAGACTCCTGACTGAACTGACTGGCAGCGAAGCCACTCCGCGGATTCCGAGACCAGCGAAGAGGGCGGCCGCAGATGCGCGTCAGCTCGCGCTGCATGCCGAAGGACGGCCGGGACCCGAGCGGCTACAACCGATGCGCCTCGTCGCGATCGAAGCGCGTCATCGGCATCTCGCCGGTCGTGCCGTGGATCCGCGCGTTCACCCCGCGCTCCCATCTGGCGAGATGCGCCTCGAAGCTCGTAAGCTGTGCCCTACGATCGCGTTCTTCTTCACAGAGCCCACGCCGCACTCGGCTTGCCCTTCGTCCACGCCCGATACGGCGCACAGGCGCGTAGCCGGAAGCTCCAATGCCAAGCGAACGCAACGAGCTTGTCGTTGAACTCGACCCGCCGGCTCACCGCGTCGTGCCGCACCACCAGGCCTCGCCGATTGTCCCGCAGGACCTCCTCCGGCACGCCGCCATGTAGGCCTTCACCGTGTAGGGGCTGCATCCCAGCTACCGGGCGATCCGCTCCCCCCACCTACAAGCCTTCAACCCCAAAATCTCCGCCCCGTCGTCTGGCGTCTTCATCTCCGGCCTTCGTGGATCGCCCCGCAAGGCGGTTTAGGTGATCCGCTCCTCACTCATTTGCGCTCTCCTTCCACTAAAGGAGGCGGCAATTCCTCGTGACACCGAGAGGCATTTTCCGTAACGCCTGACATAGTGCCCCAGTCCTCCACCGAAATAGCGACATGCCGTGTCTGCTGATAGTTTCATTAAGCTGACGCAGCCAGGACACGCCGCGACCAGTTCACCGATGTCCCGCGTGGTGGTCCGCCGCGGTCACCTGCCGGAGCGCGAGGCAATTACCGATATCGGTCCGGCTCCGACCGCCAGCCGCTACCCGATCGCGAGACTGATACCGCCCCCTATTCGAAGGTAATATCGACCGGCGCACTGATCCGACATGCCGGCTGCATTGCTCGGCGAGGCGCTGCCGAGCTGTCGGCAACGTTCAGATTGCAGCCACCCTGACCTGCCCCTAAGAATTTCCTCCAGAACGATTTAGAGTCCGGCCTGACGAAGGACGGACAGATGAAGCGAAAGCG
>NZ_JAUETW010000024.1:0-10031 GCF_032484895.1 Bradyrhizobium sp. SZCCHNRI3052
GATGCGCGACCGAAAACCTTATGCGATCACTCCATCAACATAACAGTTGCCGGCTCAAGGCCGGGACGACAGCGGAGGTTGGCGATGCGGGCTGGGGTCCATTGAGGCCGGTTGAAATCGCAGCAGCGACGCGCCCCGCTCAATGCAGCTCCACCTTCGCCTTCTTCGCCAGGTGGTCGCCGAGGAATCGCACGTCCCAATTGGTCAGCCGCACGCAGCCATGCGACTCCGACTTGCCGACCTTGGACGGCTCGGCCGTGCCGTGGATGCCGTAGCCGTTGCCGACCGACAGGCCGATCCAATAGGCGCCGACCGGGTTGTTCGGGCCGGGCTTGATGGTGAACGGCTTGCGCGACTTGACGCCCTTGAACTCGTAGTCCGGATTGTAGCGGTAGTTGGGATCGGCATCCCGCGAGGTGACCTTGAAGGTGCCGTCGGGCGTCGGCTTTTCGTCGCTGCCGACCGTGGCGGGAAACACCGCCACCAGCTTGCCGTCGCGGTCGAACGCCTGCACCGTGCCGGCGTCCTTGCTGATGTCGAGCCGCATGATGTCCGGCGCCTTCTCGTCCGGCCTGATCACATTGGCGACGGCGATCTGCTCGCCCTCCTTGTCGAAGCTGGCCTTCGGATTGAGCGCCGACAGCAGCGCCTCGCTCATGTGGAATTTCTCGGCCAGCGCCTCGCGCGGCGAGGTGTAGCCGAGCGCCGGCAGGTCCTTCATGTCCTCCATGTGCTGTGGCAGCTTCTTCAGGAACGGCCCTTTCACATCGTCACGAGTGATCGTGTAGGAGACGATCGCCGGCGCCTGGTCGCCGCGCAGCAGCGCCTCCCACAGCTCGGGCGTCAGCTTCGCATCACCGGCAAGCTCCTTGGCGCGCGCGAACGCGGCGAGCGCCTTGCGCGCATTGTCGCCGAAGCGGCCGTCGATCTCGCCGGGAGAGACATGCGCGCGATCGAGCAGCACCTGGGCGCGGATCGCCACCGGATCCATCTTCTCCTCGGCAGGCGGCCGCTTGCGCAGCTCGGCGCTGTTGACGGCGTCGGCGGTGAGCTCGGCGGAGACCGCAGGCGTGACGACGACGGCGCAGAGCAGAAGCGGTATCCAGAGCCGAAGCATGGTCGTGAGTCCCAGGTGAAAGACGGCTGACATTCGGCAGCGTCAACGTGGACCCGGCCGAGAAGTTCGGCACCATCGGCTGAACGTCGCGGCATCCTGGCGCGACTACCAGGGACGCGGGTCGGCTGGCCCGGCGGCGGCACGTCTGCTATCCCGGCGACAGCCGTGCAATGAATTGGGTTCGCGAGGATCGGTTTCGGATGGGACATGCCGCAATTGCCGCCACGATGCGCCGGATGCCGATGCTCGCCGCCGCCGGCCTGCTGGCGATGATCCAGGCTGCGGCAGCCGATGACGGCGCGCCGAAGGGCGCCGCGGTCAGCGTGCTCAAGGCGACCAAGGCCTGCTTCGACAACACGGTCGAGGTGTCCGGCATGGTGCTGGCGCGCGACGAGACCGCCGTCAGGCCCGATCGTCCCGGCCTGAAGGTCGCGGAGGTGCTGGTCGATGCCGGCGACACCGTCACGGCCGGACAGAACCTGGCGCGGCTGACGCCGCCGGAGGGCGGCACGATCATGATCCAGGCGCCGGTCGCGGGCACCATCCTGTCGTCGAGCGCCACCATCGGGGCGTTCGCCTCCGGTCGCGGCGAGGCGCTGTTCTCGATTCTCGCCCGCAACGAATATGATCTCGTCGGCCTGGTGCCATCAGCCCAGCTCGGCAAGCTCGCGGTCAACCAGACGGCGCGGATCCGCATCGTCGGGGCCGGCGAGGTCGAGGGCAAGATCCGAAGGGTGGCGCCGACCGTCGAGCCGAACAGCCAGCTCGGCCAGGCCTTCATCGGCATCACCGGCACGGCGCGGTTGCTGGTCAATTCGTTCGGCCGCGCCGTGATCAAGATCGGCCAGAGCTGCGGCGTCGCGGTGCCGCTGACCGCCGTGCTGTACGATCCCGACGGCACGGTGGTGCAGGTGGTCCGGGCTCAGCGGATCGAGACCAAGCGGGTCGAGATCGGCCTGATGGCCGGCGGCCAGGTCGAGATCCGCGACGGCCTCGCCGAGGGCGACGTCGTCGTCACCCGCGCCGGCGCGCTGCTGCGCGAGGGCGACCCGGTGCGGCCGGTGATGGCGAGCAATTGAAAGACGCGACGCCGCAGGGGTCTGAGGGGCACGCGGCCCCACCCTCCCCTGGAGGGGGAGGGTCGTCGCGCGGCGCGCCAGCGTCGTGCGGCGGGGTGGGGTGGAGCCAGAGATGACGGCGCAAGTGGAGAGATCACCCCACCCCGCCCCACGGTTCGCTTCGCTCGCCGTGAGGCGACCCTCCCCCTCCAGGGGAGGGTGGGAGGCCGCCGAGAGGGCGGAGCATCTCAGGCGCGGGACAGGCTAAGCTCAGCTGCCGGCGTTCGCGACGTCGGCACTGAAGCGGATGTCCTCGACCAGCGAGGATGACACGGTCGGCACCTGCTCGCCGTCGGAGCTGCGGGCGATGGCGTTGCGGGTCTTGTTGAACACGGTCTCGGCGCTCGGGCTCTTGCCGAGCTGGTTCAGCAGCTCGGTGACCAGCACGCTGTTCTGGCCCTTCGGATCGTCCAGCACCTTGCCCGGCGTCGCCGACGACAGGATCAGGGCGTTGGCCGGCGCATTGATCGGCGCCAGGCCGTGCGAATAGGCGCGGAAGCGGCGCTCATAGGGATTGCGGCGGGCGGCGTCGATCACCACCAGCTTGGCGCGCGCGCCCTGCTCGCGGACGGTATCGAGCAGGCGCTCGATGCTGGTGCCGTCGCGGCGTACGTCGGCTTCCCGCCAGATCTTGGCGTCGACCGGGATCATGTAGCTCTCGCGTCCGGCCTGGATGGCGTAGCCGCCGAAGAACAGCATCACGACCGAGTCGGGCTTGATCCTGGCCTTCAGGCGCTCGACCGCGCGGGCCATGTCGTCCTTGTTGGCATCCTCGACGACATCGACGTCGAAGCCGTCGCGCCGCAGCGCGCCGGTCAGTGCACGGGCATCGTTGATCGGCTGGACGAGTGGCGCGTTGGCGTCGGGATAGTGACCATTGCCGATCACGAGCGCGAGGCGCGCGCCGTTGCCGGTCGCCACGCTGCTCTGCTCGGAGGCCGCGGCCTTGGGCGCCTCGAGCGAACGCTTGTTCAGGGCAGCATGCGCGCCGATCGCGAGCGACACCGTGCAGAGAAGCGCGGCGGCGATCACGGCCGATCGGCGGGAAAGAGAAGGCTGCCTTGCGGTCATCACGTCAATCCTGGTCCGAGCCTGCCCATCGATGCCAAAGGGGTGCACCCTTTGGTCGCGCTGGCGCCTCTGAGGTTTGAGGGGTTGCGAGACGATGTGTCGTCTCAATGCGCGCAAATTGCGGCGCCGCAACGAAGAAAGGCTTAACCCGAACCCGCGTCCCAAGCAACATCGGAACACCATTGACTTTTCAAGCACTTGAAGAGAAACGCAAATTTAACCATGACGGCGATCTCCAAACGGCCCCGGACGGACCGCCGGGAGACCACATTGCCGCCAAATCCGCCTCCCGCGCCGTGACCGCCGTCACGTTGTCTTTGGCCGTCCAGCGTGTCAGTTTGCCCAATGCATGCGCGTGACGCGCCGTTTGCCGGGCGTCTCGAGCAACGCATGCCGCTCGTCCTGCCTTCGACAACCCGCGAGTCCTCGCTTGAGTTTCCAGTATTTCGCCGGCGCGGCCTGTCGCGCACTGACGGCCCGGAAGGATGGGCCCTCGCTGTACGAGGTCTGCGATCCCATCCTGCGCCGGCCCGGCAGCGGCGACCCGCATCTGTCGAAATTCTACCGGACCGCGCTCGGGAACCCGGCGCTGCGCGCATTGCTGCGCCGTGCCGGCCTGCCCGAGTTGAACGATCCCGCTGTTCTCAATGCGCTGCGCGACGCGCTGGTCCTTGCCCGCGACAATCCGACGCCGGACTGGGAGCAGGTCGGCCGCCCCGTCGCCGATCTGGTCGACAGCGTCGCCTTGCACCACCCTGCCCCGCCGCGCCGGACTGCGGCGGCGGCCATGCCGCCGGCCGGCGAGGTCGATCGCGTGATCCGGGCCTGTGGCGCCGATCTGCTCGGCTCGTTCAGCCGCAATGGCTTCATCCCGACCTATGCCGCCTTCAACCTGATCGGCGATCCCGACATGAAGGGCCGCGAGGTCAAGATGGCGCTGCAGGGGCTCGACGCCCGCGGCTACAAGAACTCGACCTTGCTGTTCAACCTCGCCCGCGTCTTCATCGCGCGATCGCCGGCGGCCGCGGTGATCAATCCGCCGTGGCGCGGCATCGCCGAGCCGATGTGGGAGCCGGTGCAGATCCGCCACCGCTCGGCCTATTACGACGCGTTCTTCACCGAGGCGCTGCTGAGTTATCTGGAGACGGGCCTCGCGTCATCGGAGCAGACAAGCGCGGCGCGCAGCGCCATCGCCGCCATGGTCGAGTTCTGCCTGACCATCAGCCGCGAGGAGGTGCGCGGCGCCGACGGCAAGAGCTACAATGTCGTCACCGCGCTGGCGCCGCCGCCGCATCCGCGCTTCTCGCGCTTCTTCACCCAGATCAAGCAGGACCTCGGCTTCGGCGTCTACGTGCCGGATTGCGACACCACGGCGTGCTCGTTCTCGGCGGCGACGCAGGCCGGCTCGGACGATCCGATGTTGAGCCAGCCGCTGCTGGATTTCTATGCGGGCTACCAGGTGCGCGCCGGCGGCAACGAGCCGCGCGTGACGGTGCCGATCAACGACAACATCGACTATGAGGGCGGTGTCGCGACCTGGATCGACAGCCTGGCCGGCGAGCGGCCCTACGGCAATGATCTCGATCCGACGTTGAACCTCGACGTGCTCGAGGTATCGTTCCGCAATCTCGGGCGCTGGCAGATCCTGGAGACGCAAGCCCGGCTCGACGTCGTCAGGCGGATTGTCGGCTTCCAGCAGCGGCTGGTGCTGAGCGGCGCCTTCGCCGACCCCCGCTCGCACATCTATTATCTGCCGGAGCTGTACTGCGCCTATTTCGGCCGCTGCTACCACGCCTTCATGGCGCTGCCGCCGGCGGCGCGGCAGGCGATCGATCCCGACGGCGCGTTCGAGCTCATTCGCCTGCGCGTGCTGGCCTATGTCGAGGACGAGCTGGTCGGCCGCGAGATGAACCCGTTCGACGCCGCGCTGGCGCTGATCGCGCTCGGCCATCTCGGCGGCGCTGCGGCGAGCTTCGCGCCCGCAGTGCATTGCATCGTGACGTCGTTCGGCGAGGGTGGCCGGCGGCATCCGTACCGCGCCTATGAGTGGAACAAGATGAAGACCCCGACCCGGATCCTGGTCGGCGGCCCCGAGGTGACATCTGCCTTCGTGCTGATGGGCCTGGCGCTGGCGCGGCGGGTCGTCGTGCGGTGAGGGAGTGATGGCGGTCGGCTCCCCTCCCCCTTGCGGGAAAGGGAGCGCACTGCCGTCGAGGTGATAGCTCGAGTCGCCCTTCTCTCAGCCCGCCATCGCGCGAAGTTGAGCGGCTCAGCCAATCACGGCGCTGGAACCGCGGGCCGATCCGCCGCACAATTGCTCCAGCCTTCCCATCCCCAAGGACGACCCGCGCCCGTTGATGTCGATGAAACCAGCTTTGCTTGCGCTCCTCCTGCTGCTGCCCTCCGTCGCGTCCGCGGCCGACATCACCGGGATTCCCAAGATCCGTGAGGCCGATGGGATCACGATCGGGACCACCCGCATCCGGCTCGGCGGCATCGACGCGCCCTCCGTGGACCAGCTCTGCCTCAACAAGAACGGCGAGCGCTGGACCTGCGGCGTGGCGGCGCGTGACGAGCTGATCAAGTACGTCGACGGCAAGAGCTGGACCTGCCATCCGCGCTCGATCGACCGCCGCGGCCGCCAGGTCGCGCGCTGCGACGTCGATGGCGAGGACATCCAGAAATGGCTGGTGCGCAGCGGCTGGGCGCTGGCCTATCGCACCCTCTCGCATGACTACGAGCCCGACGAGGCGGAGGCGCGCGCAGCCAAGGCCGGCATGTGGCAGGGCGCGTTCATCGCGCCATGGGACTGGCGCGTGCGCAACAAGAAGACTGCGATCCTCGGGGCCACCAACCCGCCGGAGGGCGCGCGCAAAATCCTGCTCGCCTCGGCCTCGGGCCCGGTCGCGCCCTCGCCGGACTGCACCATCAAGGGCAATGTCAACGGCGCCGGCGAGTGCATCTATCACACGCCGCAGAGCCGCTGGTACGCGCAGATCAAGATGCACGTCGCCAAGGGCACCCGCTGGTTCTGCTCGGTCGAGGAGGCCGAGGCCGCCGGCTGCCGCGAAACGAGGCGCTGACGGCCCGACCCGCCGGCCTGCCGGGGCATGCCAGCCCCCCGGCTTCTCCGGCTTTTCTTAATGCGCCGCGCCACGTAAAACGACCATGGGCCGGCCGTGTGCGAGAGCCCGTCACCACCCTCAACCGCCAAACCACATCGCCGAGGACACTGACAATGACCGTTCGCGCGGGCCGGGAGTTTCTGGCCATCCCGGGACCCACCACGATGCCCGACGAGGTGCTGCAGGCGATGCACCGCCCCGCGCTCGACATCTACTCCAAGCAGATGGTCGAGCTGACCGACGGCATCATGTCCGATCTCGGCAGGCTATTCGCCACCAAGGGCAAGACCTACATCTACATCGCCAACGGTCACGGCGCCTGGGAGGCGGTGCTCTCCAACGTGCTGGCGCGCGGCGACAAGGTGCTGGTGCTGGAGAGCGGCCGCTTCGCGATCGGCTGGGGCAATGCCGCGCGCGCGATGGGCGCCGAGGTCGAAGTGCTCCGCGGCGACTGGCGCCGCGCGGTGCGGCCGGCCGAGGTCGAGGCGCGGCTGCGCGCCGACAAGGAGCACAGCATCAAGGCGATCGTGGTGGCGCAGATCGATACGGCGTCCGGCGTCGTCAACGACGTCGAGGCGATCGGCCGCGCCATCAAGGCCGCGGGCCACCCGGCACTCTACATGGTCGACACCGTGGCCTCGCTCGGCTGCATGCCGTTCGAGATGGATGCCTGGGGCATCGACGTCGCGATGTCCGGCTCGCAGAAAGGCCTGATGACGCCGCCGGGTCTCGGCTTCGTCGCCGCCAATGACCGCGCACTCGAGGCGCACAAGCGCGCCAACATGCGCACGCCCTATTGGGACTGGAGCGAGCGCGAGGGCACCGAGCACTATCGCAAATATGGCGGCACCGCGCCGGTGCATCTGCTGTTCGCACTGCGCCAGGCCATGGACATGCTGTTCGCCGAAGGGCTGCCGCACGCCTTCCGCCGCCATGAGCTGTTGGCCGAGGCCGTACGCCGCGCGGTGGCGAAGTGGAGCGAGGGCCAGGTGATCGGCTTCAACATCGCAGACGCCGCCGAGCGCTCCAACACCGTGACCACTGTGCTGGTCGGCGAAGGTTATGATCCGGCCGTGTTGCAGACCTACTGCAAGGAGCAGTGCGGCGTCGTGCTCGGCACCGGGATCGGCGATCTCCAGGGCCAGGCGTTCCGCATCGCCCATATGGGCCATGTCAACGCGCCGATGGTGCTGGGCACGCTCGGCGTGATCGAAATGGCGCTGGTGGCGTTGAAGATTCCGCACGGCCGCGGCGGCCTCGACGCCGCGATCCAATGGCTCGGCGAGAGCGTGACCCCGTAAAGGACGACATGACCGACTTGAGCACCAAGGCGCCGGTGGCGCCGCGCCATCCGCACAGCTTCACCCGTCACGGCATCACCGTAAGCGACGACTATGCGTGGCTGAAAGACGCGCGGTGGCAGGAGGTGCTGCACGATCCGTCGCTGCTGGATGCTGATATCCGCGCCTATCTCGAGGCCGAGAACGCCTATGCGGAATCCGTGCTCGGCCACACCTCACCGCTGCAGAAGAAGCTCGTCGCGGAGATGCGCGGCCGCATCAAGGAGGACGATTCCTCGGTGCCGTCGCCGGACGGGCCCTACGCCTATTTCCGCAAGTATCGCGAGGGCGGCCAGCACGAGCTGTTCTGCCGGACGCCGCGCAACGGCGGGGCGGAGACGATCGGGCTCGATGGCGATGCGCTGGCGCGAGGCCACGACTATTTCAAGTTCGGCGGCAGCAGGCATTCGCACGACCACAAGCGCGTCGCCTGGAGCGCCGACACCAAGGGCTCCGAATATTTCACCATCCGCGTCCGCGACTGGGATAGCGGCAACGATCTCGACGACGTGGTCGAGGAGACCGACGGCGGTGTGGTGTGGTCACGCGATTGCACGAGCTTCTTCTACGTCAAGCTCGACGACAATCACCGCCCGATGCAGGTGTGGCGGCATAAGCTCGGCACCAGGCAGGCCGAAGACGCGCTGGTGTACGAGGAGAAGGACACCGGCTGGTTCACCCATGTGCACGAGTCGACGTCGGGCCGGTTCTGCGTCATCGCCGGCGGCGACCACGAGACGTCAGAACAACGTTTGATCGATCTCGATGCTCCCGAGGCGCCGCCACGGCTGGTGGCCGCGCGCGAGAACGGCGTGCAATATTCGATCGCCGACCGCGGCGACGAGCTGTTCATCCTGACCAATGCCGACGGCGCCATCGACTTCAAGATCGTCACCGCGCCGCTGGCCGCGCCCGAGCGCGCCAACTGGCGCGACCTCATTCCGCACCGCGCCGGCATCTACGTGCTCGATCACGATCTCTACACCGGGCACCTGGTGCGGCTGGAGCGCGCCAATGCGCTGCCGTCGATCGTCATCCGCGATCTCGCATCCGGCGAGGAGCACGCGATCGCCTTCGACGAAGGCGCCTATTCGCTCGACGCGATGGGCTCCTACGAGTTCGACACCACCAATCTGCGCTTTGCCTATTCGTCGATGACGACGCCGTCGGAGGTGTGGGACTACGACATGGTGACGCGCGCAAAAACCTTGCGCAAGCGCCAGGAGATTCCGTCCGGGCACAATCCGGCCGACTACGTCACCACGCGCATCATGGCCAAGGCGGAGGACGGCGCCGAGGTGCCGGTGTCGCTGCTGCACCGGCGCGACCTCAGGGCCGATGGCTCAGCGCCGCTGCTGCTCTATGGCTACGGCTCCTATGGCCATGCGATGCCGGCCTCGTTCTCGGCCAACCGGCTGTCGCTGGTCGACCGCGGCTTCGTCTACGCCATCGCCCATATCCGCGGCGGCACCGACAAGGGCTGGGGCTGGTATCTCGACGGCAAGCGCGAGAAGAAGACCAACAGCTTTGACGATTTCGCGGCCTGCGCACGGGCGCTGATCGCGGCGAACTACACCAGCGCCAGGCGCATCGTCGGCCATGGCGGCAGCGCCGGTGGCATGCTGATGGGCGCGGTCGCCAACCGCGCGGGCGAGCTGTTCGCCGGCATCGTCGCCGAGGTGCCGTTCGTCGACGTGCTGAACACGATGCTCGACGATACCCTGCCGCTGACGCCGCCGGAATGGCCCGAATGGGGCAACCCGATCGAGAGCGAAAAGGACTTCCGCACCATCCTGTCCTACTCGCCCTACGACAACGTCGCGGCCAAGGAGTATCCCGCGATCCTCGCGATGGCCGGACTGACCGACCCGCGCGTCACCTATTGGGAGCCTGCAAAGTGGATCGCGCGGCTGCGCGCGACGATGACCGGCGGCGGGCCGGTCCTCCTGCGCACCAACATGGGCGCCGGCCACGGCGGCGCCTCCGGCCGCTTCAACCGGCTGGATGAGGTCGCGATCGTCTACGCGTTCGCGCTATGGGCGGTGGGTCTGGCAGATCGGAGCGTTTGAGCCATGATCGCGCCTGAACACCAATGTCGTCCCTGCGAACGCAGGGACCCATAACCACCGGCGGCAATTGTTGAGCGCGCTGGAGCTACGTCCCTCGTCATCACAACCGCCTGTGGTTATGGGTCCCTGTGTCTGGAAAGTCTGCCATGATGATGGTGGGCGGGAAGCCGTTGGGTCCTTGGCGCTAGACG
>NZ_JAUETW010000025.1:0-9787 GCF_032484895.1 Bradyrhizobium sp. SZCCHNRI3052
AGAACCTTCGTAAGATGGCCAAGCTGATCCCGATGCCCGCGCTGACGCCCGCGTGAACCACAACGCGCCAATTCGTCATCGGCCAACAGCAGACATCCAGTGCGCTGGTTCACGTTGACTTCGTCGCCACAAACGCCACGGCAAACTTGCACCACAGCGGGACGTCGCTGGCGAACTCGAAGAAGTCATCGAAATAGACGAGGCCCAGATCGATGAGCCTCCGCGTCAGAGTTGCGAGTGCCTCTGGACCGAAGCTTGGACCAAAAGAGAGTAGCTCCTCATCAGCACCGTGCGGCTTATCCGTCTCAAGGGCATTAAGTACGGCCTGATACGATACGCCCCTTTCGGTCAAGGCGCGCCGACGGATGACAATCCCGTATTCAGCAGTGACAGCAACGAAATTCATTCTCACTCCGTTGGTCGTGAGATATCTCCGAGCCTCACATTTACCGAACCATGCGACGTCTTCAATGGGTCAATTCGCGACTTGATCGGACGCCTCATCGTGTCCGGAATTCGCCCTTAACCGACAATCACGGACTCTGATGAGAGGTCCGTTGTTAGCTGCGGGCACCCGACCTGCGGCGCTGCATCAAGTCAGCGGCGATCTGGGATACGACGGCATCAAGTCAACGTAGTGTCGCGGCAGCCCGTGGCCGTGCAGAGGTTCCCAGTTTGCGTGGGAGAGGCGTGGATGCGCGGGACAAGCCCGCGCATGGCGGGAGTGCCCCGAGAGGCCGCTTGACCGGAGAGGCGCCGGCTCTAGGACTACCCGGCCTTACGTCTGTGGGGCTTGTTCGCGGTGGAGAGGTACGCACAGAACATGTCGGCCATCGCATCGGCATAGGCCGATATCTCGGCCCGGCTTCGCGGTGTCTCCGAGAAGTGCTTGCCGACCTGACCGAGCGTCGTCTTGATCAGGTCGGCGGCACGCGCGCGCTCGGTCTCTCCGGCACGAGGCAGCACCTCGCGCATGAAGGCGAGCATGGCGCGGCGGCCACTGGCCCTGGCCTGGCGTGCCTCGGGCGCGTCGCGATAGAGCGGGGCGGCGTCGTCGAGCGCGCCGCGTACGGCGGCCTCGTCGCACTCCGATTGCAGGAACGCGTGAACGAGCGCGCGCAATCGCGTCAGAGGCGGACGGCGCGTGTCCTCCAGAATGCCGTGCAGCAGTTTCGTCGTCTGCTGCCACTCGTCGCTCTGCAGCCTGAACAGGATCGCCGCCTTGTTCGGGAAGTACTGATAGAGCGAGCCGACGCTGACGCCGGCCTTCTCGGCGACACGGGCCGTGGTGAAACGTTGCGCGCCTTCCTTGGTCAAAACCTGAACAGCCGCCTGCAGAATGGCCGCGACGAGGTCGGCCGAGCGTGCCTGTTGCGGCAGTTTTCGCGGGGAAATCGGGGCTTTTCGAGCCGGGGCCATGGAGCGTTCCGAAATGCGATTAGCGAATGCGAATGATTATTCGTATTCTGACTTCGACGCAAACGACACGCATCGAGAACACGGAGAATATCAATGATCACCCTGACCACTCAGCCGGTGGCGCCGCTGCTGGATCGCCTGCTTGCCGAGGCCACGTTGCTGCGGCCGGAGACGAGCCCGATCTTCGCCGGCATGGCCGAACGGGGCGCGCAACTGATGCGCAGCAGGTCCGGTCATGTCGAGCTCTACACGCAGCTCAAGGACTTTCCGTTGCCCGTGTCGCGCGACACCGGCATGCTGCTCTACATGCTGGCGCGCGGCGTCGGTGCGCGATCGATCGTCGAATTCGGCACCTCGTTCGGCGTCTCGACGCTGTTCCTCGCCGCGGCGCTGCGCGACAATGGCGGCGGCCGGCTGATCACCACGGAGTTCGAGCCGTCCAAGGTCGCCCGTGCCCATGCCAACCTCGCGGAGGGCGGCCTGGCCGATCTGGTCGAGATCCGCCAGGGCGACGCCCTGCAGACCTTGAGCGGTGATCTCCCGGACGCGATCGACCTGGTTTTGCTCGACGGCGCCAAGCCGCTGTATGGCGATATCCTGGCGCTGCTCGAGAGCCGGCTCAGCGCCGGCGCGTTCATCGTCGCTGACAATGCCGACCACAGCCCCGACTACCTCGCCTACGTCCGTTCGCCTGATAACGGCTATCTGTCGGTGCCGTTCGGCGACGAAGTCGAATTGTCGATGCGGATCGGGTGATCGGCCGGCGACGAACGGCGGATGCCCGCCACCCTCATCGGCGAATGGGCCTGGAGTTGACGTTTGGCCGACGATTGTTCACGAGGAGAGCTTCGTCATCTGAGCAACCGTCCTCATGCCCCGCATCCTCCTGATCAATCCCAACAGCTCGGCCACGACCACCGCGATGATGGTGTCGATTGCGGCGGCCTGCTGCGCCGGCCGGGCCGAGGTGGTCGGCGCGACCGCGACGCGGGCGCCGGCCATGATCGTGGATGCCGAGGCGCTGGCCGCATCGGCGGCGGAAGTGGTCGATATCGGCCGCGCGCATCGCGATGCTTGCGACGGCATCATCGTCGCGGCGTTCGGCGATCCCGGCGCCGCGGAGCTTGGCAGCCAGTGCTCGCTGCCGGTGGCGGGCATCGGCGAGGCGTCGATGCGCGAGGCCGCAGAGGGCGGGCGGCGCTTCGGCGTTGCCACGGTGACGCCTGCGCTGGTCGCGAGCATCGCGGGCCTTGCAGACAGGCTGAACCTGTCGGCGCAGTTCACCGGGACGCGTCTGACGCAGGGCGACCCGGCCGCGCTCGCCGTCGATCCGGCGCGGCTTGCTGCCGCCCTGGCTGAAGCCACGCGCGCCTGTATTGCCGAGGACGGCGCCGAGGCCGTGATCATCGGCGGCGGGCCGCTGGCGCAGGCCGCCGATCAGTTGCAGCGGCAATTCGCGGTGCCGATCATCAAGCCGATCGCGGCGGCGGTGGCCGTGTTGCTGTCGCGTCTGTCGGGCTGAGTGCCAGCGGCATTACGGCCGGTAGCTCGCCGCCGGATGCGGCGCCGCGAGCCGGGCACGGCCGAACAGCTTCTCGCGCAACGTCCCTGGCTGATACGCCTTCTTGTAGCGGCCGCGCCGGGTCAGCTCCGGCACCAGCATGTCGGCGACATCGGCAAAACTCTCCGGCGACAGCGCAAAGGCGAGGTTGAGGCCGTCGACGCCAGTCTGCTCGATCCAGCTCTCGATGAGATCGGCGACCTTCGCCGGTGAGCCGACGAACACCGGGCCGATACCGCCGATGCCGACATGCTCGGCAACCTCGCGCACGGTCCACACCCGGTCCGGATCGGCCCGCGTGACGTTGTCCATCGCACTGCGGCCGGCATCGTTGAGCACGTGGCGGACCTGCTGGTCGAGGTCGTAGGTCGAGAAGTCGACGCCGGTCCAGCCCGACATCAAGGTCAGCGACGCCTCGTGGTCGATGTAGCGGCGATAGTCGGCGAACTTCGCCTCGGCCGCCGCATCGGTTTCGCCGAGCACGACGGTGGCGATGCTGAAGATGACGATGTCGCTGCCCGCGCGACCCGCGTCGGCGGCGGCCTGGCGGATCGCGGCGACGCGCGGCGCGATGATCTTGGCGGACGGGCCGGACATGAACACGCATTCGGCATGCCGGCCGGCGAACACGCGGCCGCGCGGCGAGGTGCCGGCTTGATACAGCACCGGCGTTCGCTGCGGCGACGGCTCGCAGAGATGGATGGCGTCGAGCTGGTAGTTCTCGCCGCGATGGCTGACACGGTGAACCTTCGTGGGATCGGTGAACACGCCGCTTGTCCGGTCGCGCTTGACGGCGTCGTCCTCCCAGCTGCCTTCCCACAGTCTGTAGACGACCTCCATGTACTCGTCGGCGACGTCGTAGCGATCGTCATGCGCGGTCTGGCGCTCCCTGCCCATGCCGCGTGCGGCGCTGTCGAGATAGCCGGTGACGATGTTCCATCCGATACGGCCCTCGGTGAGATGATCGAGCGTCGACATCCGCCGCGCGAACGGGTAGGGCGGCTCAAAGGACAGCGTGCAGGTGACGCCGAAGCCGAGATGGGAGGTCGCGGCGGCCATCGCCGAGATCAGCATCATCGGATCGTTCACCGGCACCTGGATGGCGTGGCGGAGCGCCGCGTCGGGGTTGCCGCCATAGACATCGTAGACGCCGAGCACGTCGGCGAGAAACAGTCCGTCGAAGCGGCCGCGCTCCAAGGTCTTGGCGAGGTCGAGCCAATAGGGCAGGCGATTGTAGTCGGAGGAACGGTCACGCGGATGCCGCCACAGGCCGGGCGACTGGTGCCCGACGCAGTTCATCGCAAACGCATTCAACCTGATGTCCGCAGCCATGATGTCCCTCGACGCTTCCTTGACACCCATCAGATGGCACGCTTCGGCTGACGTTTTCAATCGCACCCATGCGCACGGCCGCTTGCGGCGGGCGCAGGCTTGGCTATGGTCGGAAGCGATCGAGCGTGCCGCGAAGCAACGACGATGCGTGACGGGCTTTGGCCCGCAGGTGTGAGGACGACCGTGATGACGATCCGTGTGACGGCGCTGACCGCGGTCTTGCTGACGACGTCGGCCATGGCGTCCGCGCATGCGGAGGATTTCAAGGCGAGCTGCGCCACGCTGGCTCAGGGCTTCTCCGGCAGCGGCCGCATCGTCACGGCGGAATTCGTCGCTGCGGGCGGCGTGCAACTGGCGCCGCCCGCGCCTGCGGGCGCGACCGCACCTGCGCCGGATCACTGCCTGATCCGGGGCAAGATCAACGAGCGTACCGGCATCGACGGCAAGCCCTATGCTGTCGGCTACGAGCTGCGACTGCCTGCGACGTGGAATGGCAAGGTCGTCTTTCAGGGCGGCGGCGGCGTCGACGGCGTGCTGCGCCCGGCGCTCGGCCTGCTCACCGGCAACACGCCGCCCAACGGACTCTCGAACGGCTATGCCGTCGCCTCGACCGACGCAGGCCATCTCGAGGAGCCGGGACCGCTCGGGCCCTATCTGTTCGGCCTCGATCCGCAGGCGCGGCGCGACAAGGGCTACAGCTCGATTCCGCCCGTGGCTGCCGCAGCCAAGGCCGCGGCCGAGAAGCTGTACGGCAAGGCGCCGCGCCGGTCCTACTTCGCTGGCTGCTCCAACGGCGGCCGCCAGGCGATGGCGGTGACGCAGCGCTTCCCCGAGCTGTTCGACGGCGTCATCGCCGGCGCGCCGGCCTATCGCGTGCCGCTGGCCGGCATCGATGTGATCGCGCAGGAGCAGGCGCTGCTGGCGATCGCGCCGCCCGGCCCGGACGGCAAGGCCGATGTCGGCAGCGCGCTGAGCGACGAGGACCTGAAGCTGGTGGCCGATGCCGTGACCGCGTCGTGCGATGGCGCCGACGGCGCCAAGGATGGCATGGTGCAGGACGTCATGGCCTGCCGCTTCGATCCGGCCGCGCTCGCCTGCAAGGAGGGCCAGAACTCGCAGTGCCTGCCTGTCCCCAAGCTGAAAGCCGTCAAGCTGATGTTCGACGGCAGCCGTAATTCCATGGGCGGATTGATCTATGCGCGCTGGCCGTATGATCCCGGCCTCGCCGCGCCCGGCTGGCGCGCCTGGAAGCTCGGTACGCCCAAGGCGAGTCCGCCCAATGCGCGCAACCTCACGCTCATTCCCGGCGGCGTCGCCTATGATTTCATGAGCCCGCCGGAGACGCCGGAGGATCTCGTCGCCTGGGTGCGCAACTTCGATCTCGACCGCGATCCGCGGAAGGTGATGAAGGGCGCCGGCGGCTTCGACGCCGGCATGGAATATGAGGCCGCGACCTCGACCGATCTCGACGCCTTCAAGGCGAAGGGCGGCAAGATGCTGTTCTATCACGGCACGGCCGATCCGATCTTCTCGGCGCTCGACACCGTCGACTATGTCGATCAGCTCAAGACCAAATACGGCGCCGATGCCGACGGCTTCGCACGGCTGTTCCTGGTTCCCGGCATGAACCATTGCGGCGGCGGACCCGCCACCGATCAGTTCGACCTGCTGACCGCGCTGGACCGATGGGTGGAGGGCACGGCCGCGGCGCCCGAGGCGATCCGGGCCACCGCGCGGCGCGCGCCCGATGTGCCATGGCCCGGGCGCACACGCGATCTCTGCGCGTTCCCGAAGGTGCTGACCTACAAGGGCAGCGGCAGCCTCGAGGATGCGGCGAATTTCGAGTGCCGCTGATGGGCAAGCCCGGCGCTCGCTGCCTTGCGGCGCGCACGATTGCTTGAGGACGGGTTGACGTTCGGCGTCCGCGTGCCGACTTGAACGACCGTCGAGCGGCCTGTGCTGCCCGGCGGTTCCCCCCTCAGGTCTCGAAGTTCCTCATGGTTGCCGTCAAGACGCGAGCCTTCTGCATCCTGCGCGAATTCGAACGGGCGCAGACCGAGCTGGTCGGCAAGGCTGTGGCGCTGAGCGACGGCAAGGCCGGAACAGTGGAGTACGTCCATCTTGACGAACTCCACGGTCTGCGCATCACCATCGGTGGCCATGACGGCCGCTGGCCGGTGTCGACCATCAAGTTCGCGCAGGCCTGAGTGGCATTGCCTCGTCCACTCAGGTCGCGCAACGACGTGCTGGACTGGCTCCGGACGCTGCGGCGAAAGCGCATGCTCGTTCTGCCCAACCGCGCGCATCAGCCGATGGGACCGGGGCGGGCAGAGACCGCCCCGGTCCACGCATCCCAGCCGTGCGAAGTCGGCGGCGCTGCGGCTAGCCTCGTTGCTCCCGGCGCGGCCGGCGGCTGCTGCTCTGCCGCCCGGACGACGTTGGTCATGGCCGATTCACTTATGTTGATGCGCGCGGCAGCTCCTGATCTAGAGTCGTCGATGCGCATCAATGAAACTGGATGCAATCCCGCATGGACGTAGAAGGTCAAAAGAAGCGGCGCCGGCGTGTCAAGCAGACGATGTCGTTGGGTGAGCGGTTGCTGGAGATGGCGCGCGAAGCGCGAGACAGGGCGAAACGTCTGCCCCCGGGCATCGAGCAGGCCAGGCAGCTGCGGCGCGCCCGCGAGGCCGAAGCGATCGTCGAGCTCGATCGCTTCCTGACGGCTCCCGCACGCAGCACGCCGCCGCGATCGCGTTGACGCCGTCTCGCGCCGGCCTCGGACGACGCGGCGCCGCGGAGGTCACCACGCGGCAGGTCACCAGGCAACAATGTCGACCAAGCAACAATGCCGCGGCTGCTCTTGCTGCATGCGGGCTCGAATTGATGCTGGCATCGCTGCAACGACGCGCTCGACAGGATCGACGTCCCAAGCGGGTCGTGTCCCCGGAGGTGGTGTAGCTCGGTGGAGCAAAGCCGCCCGGACGCGCGCTCCCAAATAGCGCCGTAGCGGGCGGGCGGCTTTGCGGTGGTCACCGGCAGTTCTCCGGTAGGATCGGGTTGCGACACGCCAACGCAACCGAGGAACCACCGATGACCGAAGACATGATGAACCTGCGCACGCTGGTAGAGAAGACCCCGGACGCCGATCTGCTGCGCGAGATGATCGGCTTTGCGGCCCAGCGCCTGATGGAGCTGGAGGTCGAGAGCCAGACCGGGGCTGCCTATGGCGAGAAGAGCCCCGAACGTCTGGCCCAGCGCAATGGCTACCGCGACCGGATCTGGGAGACCCGCGCCGGTGCGGTGGAGCTGCGCATCCCAAAGCTGCGCAAGGGCTCCTATTTCCCCGGCTTCCTGGAGCCGCGGCGCATGGCCGAGAAGGCGCTCACCGCCGTGGTTCAGGAGGCTTACGTTCAGGGCGTCTCGACCCGTTCGGTCGACGATCTGGTGCAGGCGATGGGCATGACCGGCATCTCCAAGAGCCAGGTCAGTCGGTTGTGCGGCGAGATCGACGACAAAGTGAAGGCCTTCCTCGGCCGTCCAATCGAGGGTGACTGGCCCTATCTTTGGATCGACGCCACCTATGTGAAGGTGCGCCAGCAGGGGCGCATCGTCTCCGTCGCGGTGATCGTTGCAGTCGGCGTCAACAGCGACGGCCGGCGCGAGGTTCTCGGCATGGACATCGGGCCGTCCGAGGCCGAGACGTTCTGGACCGCCTTCCTGCGCAAGCTGGCCCGCCGCGGCTTGCGCGGCGTCAAGCTGGTGGTGTCCGACGCCCACGAGGGCATCAAGGCCACCGTGACCAAGGTGCTCAACGCCAGCTGGCAACGCTGCCGCGTCCACTTCATGCGGAACGTGCTGGCTCATGCCGGCAAGAGCGGACGGCGCGTGGTCTCCGCCTTCATCGCCACGGCCTTTGCCCAGGACGATGCCGAGGCCGCTCGCACCCAATGGCGCAAGGTCGCCGATCAGCTCCGTCCCAAGCTGCCCAAGCTTGCCGGCTTCCTCGACGAGGCCGAGACCGACGTGCTTGCCTACATGACGTTCCCGCCGCAGCATCGGACCAAGTTGCACTCCACCAATCCGATCGAACGCCTCAACGGCGAGATCAAACGGCGCACCGAGGTGGTCGGCATCTTCCCCAATGAGGACGCTATCGTCCGCCTCATCGGAGCTGTCCTGCTCGAACAGAACGATGAATGGGCGGTCCAACGCGCCCGCTACATGACGCTGGAAACCATCGCGCCATTGAGCGATGATCCGAACGTCAGCCTCACGGCTATCGCCAGCTGACAGGCCCGGCTCCAGCCGGCGAACGCGGTGGGCCGCCAGCTACACCACGCTTGGGGACACGATCTCCCAAGCGACCGTAACGTCCGTGCGTTGGGCAAGTCAGTCCAGAGACGCGAGCACGATGAACCAATTCCAAGCCCGCGCTGATTGAAGCATGTTTGGTTGGTGGCGAGGGCGCCCTCGTCGGGCTGGTGGTATTTCCGGAGCTTGCGGCAACAGGGCTGACCGATCCGGCCGGGACAGCCGAGCCATTCCCGGCCGCGTCACCGCCAGGCTTGCGGATATCGCCGATCGTCCCTCGCATCACTTCCGTGCTCGCTGTGGCGAGACCAATGCCAGTTCGCATTCGCGAATGTGTGCGACGCCGCGAACTTCGATTCCGGGCTCAGCGGCCCGGTCCGGAACCATTGGCGTTCCGCGCTGCGCCGCGATCGTCGCAGGCGGGGGAGGGGATCGCGACCCTCGAAATCGACACCAGCAATCTCGGCAGCGTCTGTCCGACCAACCTCGTCCGGCGGAAGGATCTCGTCCTGCATGCCCATGCCGCACTCGCATCGTGCGCTGGTGCAACCGAAGGCGAGCAATTCCTGACGCTGCGCGCGCCCGCCGCTCCAAAATGGAACAGAAACGGCGTGTGAGGAGGCCGAGCGTGGGCGGCGACAGCGCTATCCACATTTCTGCACAGCCGTCGCAAAAAGTTCTTGCGCGGGATGCGGCATCGCACTATCTCACCACCACGCCAGCCGGACATCACTGATGACTGAGGCCCCCGACCTTCGGGACCAACGTTGTTTTCTTTGATGTTTCTTCTTCCGACTGGCTCCTGAGTTTTTCTTCGGAAAGGCTCTTGACGGTCTCTCAAAATCAGCTATGTGAAGCGCCCCGGCAATCGGGACTTCCACGGTGAACGAGACCAAAGAAGTTGATGCACTAATTAGTTCGAAGCGAACTAACAAGTGCGGGCTGTTTGACAAGTGAAGATGAAGAAAGAGAAACGTGGACGGCGGAGTCCTTGCGGGTCTCGGGATTGAAGGCTTCGGCTTTTGGTTCTGGGATCGGACGAGAAGACTTCGGCGGACAATGTTTCAAAGGTAACACCATGGTATTCGCGCTGTGAAGCGTGGGTACTGATTGGTGGGACCTCGTCAAACGTTGTGATCAGCCGGTTCAAAGCTTCAAGTTCAA
>NZ_JAUETW010000026.1:0-6637 GCF_032484895.1 Bradyrhizobium sp. SZCCHNRI3052
CGCTTTCGCTTCATCTGTCCGTCCTTCGTCAGGCCGGACTCTAAATCGTTCTGGAGGAAATTCTTAGGGGCAGGTCACAATCGGCCAACTCGCTTGGGAGGGACGAGCGGTGCGTCTCCTCGTCGAAGCGATATGCAACGTCGCAAACGCGCCTTTGCCCATCCGAGAACCCTAGCTTGGGAATAGTGCGGCGCTTTACGAAGCCGAGGCTTGGTTCCCTTTGCGACGCTTCTTCAGCCAGAAGCTGTCGCGTCCGACCTGAATCTTCGTGAATCTTCGTGTTCGGAGACCGTGCTCATATTCGACGCGCCTGACCTTAAAAGGGCTGCTCGGCTCGGAGGGGGCTGTCCTTGCCACGCCTTACTATGCGCAACGCAGCAGGATTTCTGGCAACTAACAGCACTGCCTACATGTTTTCACGCATGCCCCCCCCGCAGGTCAGAAGAGTAACGCGGCCGAGCTGACGGATATTCGGGTAGAACTTCTCACTATCCTGTTCAGATTGCTTGACCCTTGCAGCCGCCTGGGCTGCTGCCGCCAAATACGCCGCCTCCTCTTCGGGCGTTCTTGTGGCGATAGCACCGTCCGTTCTTCCCATCTCATCATTGATGCGGAAACTACAGCCCGCAATAAAGCGCCGCCAGCAGGCGAAGACCGGGATGTACCAAAGCTTCTCACCGAATACCCCGATAGCGATGCTGAAGACAGCACCCGCCGAGATCAACCAACCGCCCGAACGAACTTAGGCCTGGATAAAACTTGGGGCTAGGTCAGTCGCGGCGGCCTCGGGACTGTACCAGACCATCTGGATGCCGCGCATCTGCAGCGCCTCCAGCGCGACCGCGGCGTCGACATTGTTGGGATCCTCGGCCAGCGCGTACATCTGGATCGATGTGGGCAGCACCGCACTGTATGTTGAAGAGAGCCTATGTTCTGTGAGTGCTTTCGCCAGTATGGGGCTCGATGAGTCCAAACAGCAAGCGTACATCTTTGGGTGTCACACGCTCAGATTCGATCTCATCAGTCAGATCTAATAATGGCGTTGCGGGCATCAAATCCGGCACCTGCAAGGGATGCCCATCGAGACAGCGGACAAGTGCGCCAGCGAGACCGACGACATTAACCCACCGCAACAATAGCTGCAGCGCGCCCGCGACTTGATGCGCTGGGGCACGAATATTTTGGCCGGGACTCGTAGGTCCCGGGCGGATAATCGAGGCTCGATCGAAAGCACCTTGTGCAGCGTTAAATAGTCGAATTTGCTCCACCAACGCGGCAAGCGCGTCATATGCTTCAGTCTCGCGATAACGGCTGTTTTGTGGCTCGTACTGAAGAAGAAGTGGGGAGGCCAATACAGCCTGAAATGGTTCGGTAAGCGGATGCATTCGGGCCACCATCATTACAAGGCTAGAAAGCGTCCTCCATGTCCTGCCGTCGATGGTTATATCTCCGCGAAGCTGTGTTGCTTTCAAATCTATCGTGGCTGCCAGTTTTGCAACTGTGTCGCGAGGGTGCACCGCTGACTGCCGAATTCTCAATAGCGTGCCTTGAAGAAGACTAATCAGTTGGATTTGCAACGCCTTGCGCGCAGCGGCGTCGTCAACGGAAACTCCTCTGAAAATAAGCGGTTCGACCGCATCGATGATTTCTGAGAAAGACGAGAAAAGATGAAGCCAATTACCGACCGGGAATGCGCCACCTCCGGATACTGCAGCTGCAGTTTCTCTGTTTCTGCCGATCTCCTCGATGAAACTTACAATGTAAGCCGCGTCGTTCGCGAGGCGATTGGGATAGCTCTTCACCTTATCGCGGGTCTCTTGGCTCAACTCATCCATGCTAGCCAGATGTCGTTCGAGGCTCTTCAGATTGTCCCGAAAATTCCATATATCGCGCCTGACAAATGAAAGAAGCTTAAGTCGACCCGCACGCTGCAACTCGTACGCAACTCGGTACTCTTGCTTGGTTATGCTGATATTGTTTGGCTTATCGAACCATCCTCCAATTCGAGACCCTACCAGCAGAATAAAGAGGTCGGATTTTCCAATCGCGTCAAGACAAGCTTGATAAGAGTGGGTGTCTAACGGCTTGGTGAAGTCATTAAACTCCGAAGCGAGAACCAGACACCCCTGCCGTTCGAGAAAATACTTAAGTGCGCTGCGGAGATCAGAGAAATCATAGATCGTTGATGAAATGAATACCGTCGGTCGCTGCACTGGCGTCTTTCCTACTAAATTGAGGTTGCTTGCTGCGAACTGCGAAGGAAACCTCAACCGAGGTAGCAGGACTCACAATAACCCGCGAAAGCATTCCGTAATGGGTTTCATATCCGGTTGGTGCCCCAGCGTAGATATGACCGTTGCCCCATCCTTCAGCAGTATGAGATACTGTCCATCAGTGCCATCACAATACGCCGCACCGTCTTCTGTCTTCCAAAGGTAATGCCCATATCCGTACTTTGGGAACGCTCGTTTGGGATCGTGCATGGTGGGAGTTTTTACAAAGACAGACTTCATATCTCGTACCCAACTTGCGGGTACGATCTGGGCTCCGCGAAACTGGCCGTCATCTGCCAATACCCGACCAATCAGGTTCAGGTCTCTATTTGCAAGCACCAGGCCGGTGCATCCCGCGCAGAACTCGCCAAGCATCTTCCAACTGAAGTTTTGAATGCCAAGCTTATCAAATATCAGTTTTCGCACGAGCTCGGAGGCCAGCGAGCCTGTCGCTCGCTGAATTAGCGCCGAAATCAGATAGGGGCCGGCGTTTGAATAAACGAAGTAAGTGCCCGGCTCATGCGGAATGTCGGAATTAAAGATGTAGTCTAAAAGACGGCTTTCATCTCTGCCTTCGATATCCTTCCGGAACATCATTCCCTCATGATGTCCTATGGTGTTGTTCAACAGATGCTTCAGCCTCAATTTACGAAGATTGGCCAAATTCGAAGTATTGCTGAGCGCCACCATATTCTCAAATATAGGCCAGACCTTAGTCTCGAGCGTGAGTTTCTCTCCCCCAGCAACCAAGCCTTTGGCCAGCGCGGTCCCCAGTGCCATGCACAGAATGGGCTTGCTGACAGATCTGAGGTCGGCGCGTGCCTCCTCTGCCCCAAAATCGTAATGAAACTCTTTCGCACCACAAGAAATGGATAAACTGTCCATCTTGAGATTGTTGCCGCTCTTATCCGCCGCGGCTTTCAATTTAGCAACGATATCCGCGAACACTTGCGAGTCTATCATCTTATGCCTTCCATATCGTCGCGGTTGCAGCCCGGCACGCTTAGAGTACCACAGATAGTTTTGACGGTCCGTTTTCGAGACGAATCCGTTCAAAGAAGTCCTGCGTTGAATATCCATATAGCCGATTGTAGAGCCCGATCGCGTGAAGTGCCTTGGCGGTAATTTGGAGGTCCTGCCCCCAGTTGCGGACCTTGTCGTCATACTGAGATCTGAGAAAATTCACGCCAGAAAAAATCATCTCGTCGATACGACCCTTCTCCTGCGGGGGACACCAAGGCAACACACTTTGCAGCAAGAACAAGAGCACGAATGCAGTTCGCTTTGTACTCACCCACATTCCGTCAGACGATTGCATTTGCTTTAGCTCGACTAGCAGGCTGATTGCCTCAGTGTTTTCATAACAAAGAATGAGGACTGCAATCTTCCGACAGATATCGAGCTCCGTTTCCGCAGAGAAGTTCTGACGGATACTCCTTATGTGGTCTACAATGTAAGGGAGCTCACTATGGCGCTCCAGCCGTTCCGAAGACAAATTCAAGCGAGTTAGAGTGAGAGCTGCCGTTTGTTTGTCATAGATGGAGAACTTAGAAAAGTTGTCGAATATCCAATTGAGCGTCGCTTCAATGCGCTCGTCGGTTACGCCAGCATCCCTGAGCTCTCGGGCATTTGATGATCGAATCATCAGCAAAAGCTCCAACAAACCGCATGTCGCGCCCATTACTCCATCGTAGCTTCCTTCTATATCGTGTCCTTGGATGTCACTAATAACAGATGGAATAAAACGGCCGATCCGAACGTTAAGTTCGGACATCATAATCAGAATATCATATGTAATCCAGAAGCTTCCGGCCCACATTCCGCGGGTAAACTGTTGTTCGACCCAACTAATGCCATTGTCGATAATTAGATCGATAGAACTGAAGTTGGAGTATCGAGTGAGTCCGAATTTTCCGCCATTGCTCCGAAAGTAGTACAGACGACGGTAGGGCGGTCGTCGCGATTCCGGTCGAGAGCCCGCATCGTCCACTTTATCCCAAAAATCAAGTATCTCGTTTTCGTCACAACCGGGAGCAAACACGTAGGTTGTATGAACGGCGGCAAGTCGCCCGTCTATCTCTGCGGCGTCGTCATAGATTACGTGTGAAATCTTAGCGAGCTGAGCGCTTGAGACGACGTATCTATAGTCGCCGACGGCACTGTCGCCTTTTCCAATGAAGGCGACAGTCGGTAGTCCTTCCGTGATATATTTCAGGATGTTGACCAGTAGAAGCTCGTGCAGCTCCCAATCAAGAACGATCGTAGAAATGACGACTCTTCCTTGCTGTCCTTTATTGACCATTAGGAGATTACGAGGAGGGCCGGGCGAGTATGAACTATCACGGAATACCGGTTCATACGAGCCGCTCTCCCGGGGACGCAAATACGAGCGATAGACATGCCGCTTGAACGAGTTTACCTCGCAGATTTCCTGCGTGCGTTGAGCGGTCACGTCGTTCGGAAAGCGAAGCAGCACGTCGCCGTTCCCTCCTAGCGCAAGATCCGGGGCCTCGCTGATTGACCCTAGTCCGGAATCTCTCTCAGCCTTCGGCCGCTCAACCGTCTTGAATTCGAATTGCGCTGGCAGAAATCCCGTGGTTCCGGTGTGTTCCGAAGGCGTCTCGTCATCGGAGTAACTGAGCTTCTTCTGAGAGCCGACAAATATCCCTCGACCAGAAGCCGTGAATGCTGCGATCCGATCTTTCGCCCCCTGAAGCGCCTCTAAGACCGTGCTCTCGCTGGTCGCATTCGTTGCAATGAACAGACTTTCAAAATGCTCAAGGCAATTGGGGCCGTCGGCAAATAAATCCTTGATGTTTGTTGTGTCGAAAATGGAGAATGCATAGCGAGCGAGTGCGGTAACATGCTTCAAGTGCGGCGTAAAGTTTACATAGCCAGCACGCAACAGTTCTCGTTCATTTTGTATTACGGCAACCCTGTACATGCCAAGGTCCTCGATAGGAAGGCGTTACGTAAAGCGGTATTTCGGACAGTCGTGCGCTGTGTACTGTCGTCGTGCACCAGGGGTATGGACCACATTTTCGTATGAGTACCATTTGCTGTCCGAGGGGAAGAAGTCGTGTGGAAGCTTTTCAAGATGCGTCGCGTTGTGTTTCTTAATCCGTTCAACGAGCGTTGACCGGTTGACGTCATACTTATCTGCGGCGCATTCGATCAGAGGCGAAACCAAATACTCACCCAGCTTAAAGTCGAACATAAAGCTGTGCATGATGTGATAGTTGTATTGGCCAAGCCGGAGACATTTATAATCGGTTTCGGTTGGATTGATTGCAAGCCCAAGCGTTTCAATCAGGGAGAAGTCTTTATCGACTGATTCGGCATCTCGAATGACCACCCCTCTAATTTGGAGGCTGCCGTCAAGCGCAAACATGATGTTTTGCGCATGGGCTTCGATTTGCATTCCGCAATTCTGTAGTAGTGAGAAGTAGCAATCGTAGACTGGAGCAATGAGATCCTCAAAAAGAAAGTCTTCGATGCTTTTGCTTTGTCTTTCATACAATTGGTGCAATATGAGCGCATCGTTCGGACTTTGAGAGTCTTTAGAGAATGCCGCGAAAGCCGGTAGGAGCAGTTTGATTGTTGGCTCGTGAGGGTACGGCCGCGGCTCTCGCAATACGACCCCCCATTCATCTAAACGCCCACTATTCGGAACTTTGAACACGCGACCAAAAGTCTCTCGCATGAAGTAAAGACCTCGGGGTAATGTTTGCGCTTGGATTGCCGACGAAATGAAGCTCGTTACTTCCACGGCGGACTGTGCGTGCTGTGTCGTAATGAGACGCGGCGCCCGGCCTATCAGCTCATTGTATGAGAGTTTATAGAACCACCCGTCACCTGACCGATCCATGACTGTCCGTTCGCTAGCTGTGGGTGAGACGAACCGGAATTCGCGGTTGACTGTCGTGCAACGCTTGAATGAGTCGTTCGACATCATGTCGGGATGGAGAGGGAGATAGCCGCTCGGGAGAAATGAAGGGGCAAGTCCGTATTCAACGCACTCAACTGTACTAGGGAATTCGACCGACGGCAGGTGGAAGCCTCGTTCCGATCCCTTTGCCGAGGTCCCGGGCGAAGTCGTGTTCACGTCGGAAAAGCCGCTAGGAGAGCCGCGATTTACATAGCGCTCCAGATGTAGATAGACCTCCAAATCTGCAATATCTTGATCTTCGAGGATCATTCAAAACCTTTAATTTTCCAAAATCGTTGCGAAAGTACCTGAACTTTATGTTGGCGGGAAGTGCGCTGAAGGTACAACCTTTCACTGGGTTGAGCTGCCACCGAAGTTTCATCCAGCAGAGTTTAGAGTCCGGGTGGGTTGTACGCCGAGTGGCGCGGGTGGAGCA
>NZ_JAUETW010000027.1:0-6280 GCF_032484895.1 Bradyrhizobium sp. SZCCHNRI3052
TTGCTCCACCCGCGCCACTCGGCGTACAACCCACCCGGACTCTAAACTCTGCTGGATGAAACTTCGGTGGCAGCTCAATTGGAGCCTCCCAGTACTCCGAGAGAACATGGGCCAAATGACGCGCCTTCACACTCAGACCCATCATAGTATAGGCGGGCGTTTCCATGATTGCTCGTTCCACGGGATCGAGCCGGGCTAACACGGCTTCATCCCTTGTCGTTAGGTACTCGTCGCACTGCGCAAGATTTCCGACACCACCATCGAGCTCAGCTACCAATGCCAAAAACTGCTTCTCAAGATCGATCAAAGGAGCGTCTGGGTCGCCTGAAGTAAGCTCCGGGCTAGTGTCCCTGGCGCGATTGTGCATTTTTTTGCCCGGGTAAACGAAAACCACCGATCTTAAACGGTTAGCGTTTATAAAAGCGGATGTCAACGCTTTTCGTGGCTGTTAGACGGAAATCGTGTTCCATGAAATGGCGGTTTGATGACTCCCGATCAATCTCGGGCAGCTCGTGGTCTGCTCGACTGGTCTCAGGCTGAATTGGCCACTCGGTCCAATCTAAGTGAGAGTACTATTCGTGATTTCGAAAAAGGCCGGCGGATCCCGTCAATCAACAATTTGGCGGCCGTCAGGCGTGCCTTGGAGGCGGGAGGCGTGCAATTCATCGACGGCGATCAGCCAGGAGTTCGATTGGCACGCTGATAGTTGGCTCCGATCGCTCAGATCCAGCCTCCGCTTACGTCGTAGACCCGGAAAGAGTGGTCACCACCCTCTTCCACCCCCACCGCGCCGGAAATCGACGCAGTTTGCCCATCACGCTCGCCGATGGGATGGGGTGCCGTTGATCCGCTTGCCGGAGGCGTAGGTTTTACCCAGGCGCTCCTCGCCCTTAAGCCGGTCCCCTTGCTCAACCAGGCTGTCCACCTTGGCTTGCATGCGCTCCAAGAGCGCTTCCGCCGACGCGGTCGCGACACCTGCCCGCTGAAGCTGAAGCTGGAGGATTTCCTTTTGCTGGCGGCCGATCTGGCGCCGCATTTGCTCGATATCCGAGCGGATGTATTCGATGGAGCGCATGGCCAAACGTGGGATTTCGCCACGGTGAACAAAACGGGCACGATAGTCAAGCAAGGCACAAAAAAGCCGCCGGATCGGCGGCCTTTAGGTTACATTTCATAAGAATGCGATCTACGCGTGCGCGAGCTTCTTCTGACGCTCAGCCTGTTTTGCCCGGATTTTATCCAGCGAATCCTGCGCCTGTTTCAGATGGCGCGCAGCATCATCGCCCGTCTTGATGGTCACACCGAGGGCGCGCGCGCGGTCTTCCGGCTTCTGCTGGCCCTTCTTGAGGGCGATATCGAAATGGTTACGAAGGCTCATGATCAGCTCCCACCGCTTCATTACCCTCAACTCGCTCCAAATGCGAGTGATCTTCGTCGCTCTTCCCTAGCAGCCAAAACTTGCAGCCGTGTTGATCAGTTCCCTCTTTTATCACGGTGTATCCGGATTGGCAGAGGGTTTCAGTTGCTTGGTCGTGCTTCTTCAGCGCACCTTTCCCGGGCTCGGTCAGCCAAGTAACTCTGAATATGTAGCTTGGATCGCATTCTGCAATAAGCTTAAGGTAGCATGCGCACGTGATATCAATTACAAGATGTCGAATTTCGGACGGAATTGCGCACCGAGCTTCGAGCGGATTCATCGTCAGATAAGAAACGCCATACTGTTGATCAAAAAGGTGAATTTCGTATCCGAAGCTGTAGAAATCGATAGGCGCGATACCGTCGCATGGACTTTCTCCATCACTTTCCTGGTACCCAACATCAATGGAAGTCAGCCAGCGGCCATCCTCGCTCAGCGCGATCGGGATCCGGATGTACCAGCATCCTTCCTCGTAATTGACGTCGAGGTCTGTCGGTATGTCTTCAAGGTCTGAAATCACTGGAGACATCGGACAGGTAAGATTGGGAAAATTCATGCCTTGGTTGCTTCACCCCAAAGGCGCGGACATACGCGAAGTCATCAGCTGCAGCAACCTTGAGCAGTTACGACGTTAGGAGCCCCCTCAATAAACTATCGTGCTGCAACACGGTATTCCCGATCGCCAAGCTTGCATCGGTGAATGCCGACAGGCTGGGCAGCTTATGCCTTCCCGTCACCGCCCACTTCGCCGCCTTTCGGATGGCGAACAGCGGGTATTCTCCAACGGCTTCGCACCACTCCGGCACCTGGAGCTTGAGCTTGGCGTCGTCCCTGGTCAACACGTTCAGCACGGCGAACATCGAGCCGATGGCGAGCTCCAGCTCCGGCCCGCGCTCCCGCGCCGGCTGAAGAACCTCAGTAGCGATCTCACCTGGCTTAAGCGCCGGAAAATCACGTGCGGTATACGATTCAACGGCGCAAGCTCCTCCTACTATTCAAGAGCCCGACTGGTTCGTTCAGGTCATGCATTGAAGCAAACGCACGATGGATCAACCGCTGACTGGCATATGAGTTCGTATACGCGCCCAAACGCCGGCAAGTGATTGATGCGCAGCGCCTTGTCGATCATTCGGCAACGCCGCTGTATTTTTCAAACCCGGCTGTGTAGACGCCTATTGATACCGACTCTTTGTTTCACCCCAATGAGATAGCCGTGCGCGGCCCGCCGAAGCGTCAGCACCGCAGGTGCATAGGGTGTGAGAAACCCTTACTTCGTTCTCCTGGTCCTCGGCTGCACGATTGCGCGGAAGACGGCTTGCCGCTCACCGACTTGCTCCGGCCCGGTATCGCTCGAGGAGCTTGCTCCGAGACGAAATGGCAACGGTCAGAATGAACCCGCGCGCCTGGCGTGAACTCCGGCAGCGAGCAGCAGCGCCACTGCCATCGGATCAAGGACCGCAACGAGCGCCAGCGTGAGCAGCCGGACCGCTCGCTCAAAGTCCGTGGCAGGTATACCAATCAGCTCTGCGAGATATCGTATCGGTCCGACCTCGGCCTCGGCACGCCTGCGTTGCGCGTCAACCTTGGCTTTTTCGATCTGTAGATTAGCGAGGGCCTGGGACTCTCGTTGGCGTTCCGCCGCGATGTCGGCACGTTCGCGACGCCTCTGGTCAGCGATCGTCATCGCTCCAACCGGCCGGCCAAGGCGCGTGGCCTCGTCGATGGCCGCGTCGATCTGGGCAATACGCCGGTCAATGTCGCTGACCACTCGGCCCTGCATCCCGAGGCGGGCCTCGACGTCTGCGGTTCTGTCGGCCAGGGTGAGATCTATGGATGCCATATGGTCGAGGTGGGCGCGGGTGAGGAAGCCGAATACGCCAACGGCGTTCAGGCCCATCAACACGCCAATCATTAGGATGAGGATGAATCTCAGGAGAGACGGCGCAGACGTCCAATGCTCAGTCAGCCAGGCCGCCGCCACGAGCTTGCCAGCCTCCAGTACGGCTCCCATGATGATGACAGGCCAGAAGGCCCCGGCAAAGATCGCGGTCAGGCCGTCGATGGAAAAGGCAGCCGATACACAAGCCAGCGCCAGAGCCACAATCAAAGCGGCGAGCTTGACACGTGTCGGGGAACGGTGAGCTTCCTCCGCTCCGGAGATCCCTGTGACGCCGGCGGAGTCCGTAACGACAGCGGTACCATCTGTAACGATCGACGTCACGGTCCCTGTTACATTGATCGCTTCAGCGTTACGGCTGATCAGGCCCGCGCGCTCCCAGGCTTTCAAGCGACGACTGGTCCGCATCCTATTCCAACCCCATTGGCGTCCGAGCTCAGCGGCGCTGACCGTCACGCGTCCCTCGGGCTGGGAGCGCAGCCAGGCCAGCGCCTCCATGTCATCGAATGGATGGGGCGGAACGGACTCGGTCATGATCAGATGCTGCTCCTTGCGTCTCGGCCCCGCGTGATCGGAGGCGCGCGAAAGGCCGGCTGCTCCAAAACGATAACGCTGACCTCAATGGCCGGAACCGGGAGCCGCCTGCCCAGACCAGGATCGGTCATCCCTCCTGCTCGCCCCGCGGGGAGAGACGGAGGGGGCCCCGGGGCGAGTGGTGCCGGATGGCGGACTTGTATGCCCGTTGCTTGGCGAAAGTGGATCAAGCCTCGCGAGCCCCACCCTGTGCGCAGGTGTCCCGCAAAGGTGGCACGTCCGAAGCTAGAGCGGAACGGCCGAATTGCGCGACGCCGCACGCTACAGCCCTCCCCTTAACGGCCACGATGCGCGCCGTTGCTGCCGAACTGCCGCCGCTCGACACGAAGTTTGGTCCCTCCGTCTCGGCGATTTGCGCGCGGCTTTAACACTAGTTTTCCTCAATGCTGGACCGATCCGTGTTGGATTGATGCTAGCGGGCCGTCCGACATTCCATCTCGGATTTGCAGACGAGTACCATCGCCGTTGCCGTTCGATCGCTCTGGATCCTGTCAATAGATCGCCAAGACCCTGCGACGGGATGCCAATGGTCCGACCGGAGCCGCAGCAAAGATGCTGCTTGAGGCTCACTACTCGTGTAGCCACCGCGCGGTGTCTGAGCCCAGTACAGACTGGGATTGGAGAGAAGCGAGCGAAGAGCGGGTAAGCGTCCGGCCGCCGCACATGCCTCAGGGCTTGACATGATCAGTCAGCTTCCAGCTCCACGGCAGCAATTCGTCGAGACGGTTGGCGGGATGTCCATCGATCATCCGCTGCAGTACGTCTCGCAGGTAGCCGTAGGGCTCGACGTCATTCAGCTTGCATGTCGTGATCAGCGAGCTAATGACCGCCCAACGATGTCCGCCACCGTCGCTGCCGGCGAACAGGTGGTTCTTGCGACCGAGCGTGACAGGACGGATCGCCCGTTCGACCGGATTGGTGTCGAGCTCAATCCGGCCGTCGTTCAGGAAGCGTGTAAGTCCGTGCCAGCGCGAGAGCGCATAGCGGATCGCCTCAGCCAGCGTGCTGCGGCCGGAGACCAGGCGGAGCTGGGCATCGAACCAGACATTCAGCGCGTCGACGATCGGCTTGGAGAACGTCCTGCGTTCGGCAAGTCGGGTGGCCGGCGACTGGCCGCGGATGCGCGCCTCGATGGCATAGAGCTCGCCGATCCGGCGCAGGGCTTCTGTTGCCACGGGAGACGCCGTGGCTTCGGCCACATCGTAGAACTTGCGTCGCGAGTGGCTCCAACAAGCTGCGAGCGTGATACCCTCCTTGTCGGCCAGCTGCTCGAAGCCAGCATATCCGTCGACATGCAGGATGCCCTTGAAGGCGGCAAGATGTGCGACCGGTCGCTCTGCCTTGCGATCCGGAGCGAACAAATAGATGGCAGCCGGAGGTTCGGGGCCGCTCCAGGGCCGTTGCTCACGCGCGTACACCCAAAGCCGTCCCGTCTTGGTTCGTCCGCGGCCAGGATCGAGTACTGGGATCGGCGTGTCATCGGCAAAGAGATGGTTGGAGGCGAACACGTTCTTGCACAGCCGTTCGTGCAAGGCCTCGAGCCACCAGCACGCCCCGCCAACCCAGCCAGCGAGCGTCGAGCGGCAGAGATCGACGCCATGACGGTCGAAGATCTGCGACTGCCGATAGAGCGGAAGGTGATCGCAGTACTTGCTGATCAACACGTGGGCGAGCAGCGCTGGCGTCGCCAGACCGCCAGCGATCAACCGCTCGGGCGCACCGGCTTGCACGACCTTTTTGCAGGCTCGGCAAGCGTATTTGGGTCTGGTCGTTCGCAGGACGCGAAGCTGAGCTGGTACCCAATCCAGCATCTCGCTGACGCTCTCACCGATCAGATGGAGAGCACCGCCACAGCAGACGCAGACGCGGTCTTGTACGTCAAGCAGAACGTCTTCGCGTGGCAGATGATCAGGCAGCTCACGACGTCGCGGCGGAGATTTGGATTCCGGGGTGACCTTCGGTTGCGCTTCTTCGACGCGGCCGATGTCGCTGTCGAGATCCTCCAGACCGAGTGCAAGCTGATCGGGATCGATGCGCTCGGAGCTACGACCGAACTGCATCCGCTGCAGCTGTTTGATGATGGACTTGAGACGCTCGATCTCGGTGTCGCGATGGTCGATGGCGGCCGCAATGTCGCGCACCAGGCGCTGCAGAAGCTCAGGATCAGAGGGAAGATTGGCGAGATCGAGCTGCATGTCCGATGGTACTCGAACACGCTGATTCGTAGAAGAATCGCAACTCAGTTCAGCACCGGTTTTGGCGGATCATCCTGCAATCGCAGGCCTCCATACGCGTTCTGGCGCGCGCCAGTCGATGCCTTCGATCAGCATCGCGAGCTGCGCCGGCGTGAGCGTGATCGAGCCATCATAACC
>NZ_JAUETW010000028.1:0-4497 GCF_032484895.1 Bradyrhizobium sp. SZCCHNRI3052
CGTAAAGCGGCCGCGCTTCATGCTCTGGTCCTCGTTGGGCCAGAACGAACTTCAAACTGGATTAAGCCCCAGGGGCAAGGTCAAGCAATCACCCGCTCACGCGTCGATTGAAAATGGCCGGCCAAAATATCCGCCTCGCTGACCCGGTCATTGGAGAAAAACCGATAGGCAGCCTTGGTATTTGCTCAATCCTGGCACACCAGCGGAATGCTTTGCCCCACGGCGCTTCCGATCTGCGCCACCAGTTTGCGAAGGCGCTTGTTCAGACGCTCGTCAGCGAGGCTGACGCCAGCGAGTTCGCGATCAAACCATGCGATGGGCTCTCCGTCCATTGGCATCGCCCCCTGCGAATCGGTGCCAGACAAGGAATCACAGTTGATTCATGCTACGCAATAGCTCGGGCCACCCGCAGGACAAGCGGCCTATTGTGGGTAATTGAAAGCTTCACCGGACGCCTACGCTGAAGGATTCTCCCATGAAAGACTTCTTTGACAAGCTGAACTGGATCGCCGTGCACGGCATCATCGTTGCGATCGAGACCCAGATCGGCAACGGCTCGATGTCGCTCGCCAACATGGTGCCCGAGGCTTGGATTCCGATCGTCACGGCATGGATGCCAATCTCGGCGCAATCGGCGCGCTGATCATGTCGGCCGGCGCGTATGCCGGTGTTAGCTACCATGGCGCCTGACGATGTCGGCCATGACCGGTCCTAAGCGTTCGGCCAGCATGTCCGTATGTTCGCGGACGATATGAGCTGGAACGGAAAACAGCTCGGCCGGCCAAGTTGTGATCAACGGAAATGGCACCTCCACCTCGGGGTGGTTCGACTTGAACTTCTCGATTGCTTCGCGCGTCTTGGCGGACCCTTGTCCTGTACCCAAGGTACAGGCGACCGGCTGGAACACGACCACAAGTGTTTTTCCGAATTTTTTTGCTAGCTTAGCATAAGCGTCCAGTACCTCTTCGGTATACGTTTTCTCCCTGAAGGTGCGAAGGTCGAAGAATTGCGACTCCTTGATTTCGCACTCCGTCGCGGCAACCCCATTGCGCGCGTCATTCTCGGGCATCCAGCCACGAGTTTGCCGATAGAGACGCAGGAATTCCAGATAGTTCTCGTTCTGCAGGAGCGGCCGGTCCAAATTGCCGAATACGCCACCCAGATAGAATACGCGATCCGAAATGTAACGGCGATAGCCAAGCGAAGGAGGATAGATATAGCGTTGCGGGCTCAAGTATTCGCGGTAGATGGCATCGCCAAACACCTTGATGTTGGGATCGCCCCATAGGGCAGCTCCATCACTATCCCAAGTCTCGGGCCTGGGCATCGTATAGGGCGTGATATGAAGGACGAGATAGCGAAGCTTCTCGCTTCTCTCGGCCATGAATCGGAAAACATTATAGTAACCGCTGAATCCAAGATTAGCGCAACAACTCAAGTTGAGGTACGTAGTCCCCTGCGGTAGGTGCCGCATGATCGCCGACGGATCGACGCCGTAAAAGCCGGAACTGTCACCCGATTGAACAATTGTGGGGTTCGAGTCTGCGAAGGCCTCGAGCTTGTGGAACATGAACAGCCGCTGAGGCGTCTCATCGTGCGCGAACGAAAATTGCAAGAAGTTGTTGATCTCAAGAGCGGACGGAGGATGGGTGGTGTAGACCACGCACTCAATGCACGCGATTGCCAGGCCCGCTGCGATCCAAGCCCTAAAATGCGAAATAAATGAACTCATTTGCCTGTCGCCGTGCAAAGAAGAGGATTCCGTAGAAGAGAGCCACGATCACGAGTGTTCTCATCCACCAGGGCATCGACGGGAAGAGGTCGGCAAACTCGCAATCACGGCGCCACGCGATAGCGTCGGTTAAGACAGCAGGGAGGGCGAAGAGCGTCAGGCCCCAGCCATAGACGGAGAACGCCCAGTTTGCCGTTATCGTCTGCCAGACAGAGCGGAGAGCGCCGATCGGAGACCATCCCCATGACACGATCAGTGGTGCAAGAATAGCAGCGGGAACAGCAGCGATGGATTTGATGATTGGCAGGAACTCGGATGGTGTCGAGCGGAAGAAGATCCAACCGAGGCAGATCAAGTGAAAGAACAGAACAGCTGCAATGATGTTGCCGAGCCGACCGAACCGTTTGATCAGAATCGTATCAAGCGGGATCAGCCGATATAGGACCAACAGCAAACCGTGGTAAGCGCCCCAAATGATGAAGAAGACACCGGCACCATGCCAAAGGCCGCCGAGGAGCATGGTAATCATCAGATTGCGCAGAGTCTTTAGCCGACCATCTCTGTTGCCCCCGAGCGGAATGTAGAGGTAGTCGCGCAACCAGGTCGAGAGCGAAATATGCCAACGCGTCCAAAACTCAGATGGGTTGGTCGAGAAATAGGGCGTTAGAAAGTTGCGCATCAGATTGACGCCAAGCAGCCGAGCGATGCCACGTGCAATCGTGGAGTAAGCGGCAAAGTCGCAATAGATCTGAAACGCGAATGCGTAGGTAAAGATCAAGCCCATACCAGGCGGCATAGATCCGTTCACGATTGTGCGCTGAGTTGTTTCGACCAGATTGCCCAGATTGTCCGCGAGCACGGTCTTTTGAAACAGACCAAAGAGTATCATGAACAGAGCGCCACTGACCGTAGCGAAGGACGGCAGGGGGCGGATGTCAGCGAGTTGCGGCAACAGGTCTCGCGCTCGCATGATCGGCCCCGCGACAAGGTGCGGGAAAAATGAGACGAACGAGAGATAGTCGACGACATTCCGATAAGGCTTGAACTCGCGCCGATAGATGTCGATCGTATAACTCATCGACTGGAAGGTGTAGAAGGAAATCGCCGGCGGCAGACTGAGAGCGATGATCGGAAACGTGATGCCGAGAGGGGCTAATGCCGCGGCTGCGTCGGCGCTCAGCCACGTCGTGTATTTGAAGGTCGACAGCAGCAAGAGATTGGCGACCACGCTGACGACCAATAGCCGCTTTCGGTAGAGCTCGTTGTCACTTCCTTCGATCATCTGGCCAATAAAGAAATCGAGGAGTGCAGTGACGAAGAAGGGGGCTAGGTACCACCAGGCACTCGATCCGTAGAAGTACAGGCTAGCAAGGAGAATGAATAGATTGGCGAACGGAGTGCGGCGCAGGAGCAGATAGCCTACAAGGACCGCTGGTAAGAACACGAAGAGGAATGACAGGCTGTTGAATTGCATTTCGTTACAACTTTGAAGCGGAAGTCCCGTTTCCGGAGAATGCGAAGTTTGGTTGCTAACATCCCCGCACTCTTTAGCACAGGAAATCGCCATCATGGTGGCGAAACAGCAACACGGAGCAGTCGATTACCAATATTCTACAACCCGCCATTGTTCTGGCCGGTAGGGGGACGACACGAGTTGGGCGAGATAGGATGGCATTAACCGCCATCCTGCATCCTTTGGGGTAAGATTAATCTGTTTGGCCTTGGATGAAAACGTTGGACCGTTCGATCCCTGTGACGAATTCTGCAGCCGATCCTGTTCAAATTCCGGAGGAGGCCCTCGTGGCGGAGGCGGCCCAAGGCAGCGCCTCCGCAAGTCCGGGCTCGGTGATCGCACTCAGTTCCGGCGGCTTGACCATCAATTTGATATTTGATGCTGCAGCAATGGCCGCTCCGGCCAGTTTTCGGGCCGGCATTCAACAAGCGGCTGCTTTGCTGAGCACTGCGATCTCGGACAAGATCACTATAAACCTGAAAATAGACTATAGCGGCACCGGCGGCGGGGCAGCAGCGGGGCCCGATCACGGCCAGTGGGTGAGTTATTCAAATGTCCGATCATATTTAGTCAACAATGCGACCGCTGGCGACGGCACCTTTGATGCTCTTCCGGGAAGTTCCACTCTGCAGGGGCAATCCGATGTCGCCGTCTGGAACTCTCAGCTCAAACTGTGGGGATTGCTCGGTGCTAACGATACAAGCACCGATGACGGTAGCGCTACTTTCGCCACCGATATCGCGCCAAGTGTGCTTGTCGGGGTTGCACTCCATGAACTGACCCACGCCATGGGGCGTGTTCCGTACGGAACGCAGCCTGATGTATTCGATTTTTTCCGTTTCACCGGCGCCGGGACACGGCTTTTCTTGAACGGTGGCACCGCCCCTGCGGCATACTTCTCGCTGGATGGTGGCAATACAAAGCTTGCCGACTATGGTCAAAGCTCCGATGCAAGTGATTTCCTCAACAGCGGGGCTCAGGGTGCCAATGATCCCTTTAACGAGTTCTACACGGGCAGTACGTTCCAGCAGCTCACCACTTTCGATCTGAAGCAACTGGTAGCGCTCGGCTATCATCTGGTCTCGGCGACGCCAGTCGTGATCGAATCCTTCGGAGCAACGAGTCTCGTTCAAATCGGTAGTGGGTATTTCGTCAACCCTGTCTCTGGAGGAACGGGACCAGAATTGAAGCTCGGCGGGGCCGCCATTGCGGCCGGACAGCTGGGACCTTGGGTGCCCATCGGGGCAGAAGC
>NZ_JAUETW010000029.1:0-3954 GCF_032484895.1 Bradyrhizobium sp. SZCCHNRI3052
AAAAGTCAGCAGTTGCGACGCAGAGATATCGGTGATTCAGTCTGTCTAGTGGGCAGGACTGAAGGTCATGATGGGGCATCGGCAAGTCGAACAGGCTGCGTTGTTCTATGAGTTCTCGCTGGAAAGGCACATCCCAGCCGACCACCTCGTGCGGTCGATCGATAGGTTCGTCGACCTTGAGGACTTACGGCGGGAGCTGGCGCCGTTCTACAGCAACATCGGGCGGCCCTCGATCGATCCGGAGCTGATGATCAGGATGCTCTTGATCGGCTATTGCTTCGGCATCCGATCGGAACGGCGCCTCTGCGATGAAGTCCATCTCAATCTGGCATACCGCTGGTTTTGCCGGCTGGGTCTAGATGGAGGCGTCCCCGATCACTCGACGTTCTCGAAGAACAGGCACGGCCGCTTCCGTGAGAGCGATCTCTTCCGTCGCGTGTTCGAGACCGTCTTGCGCCGCTGCATCCGGGAGCGCCTGATCGGCGGCGAAGGGTTCGCAGTCGACGCGAGCCTGATCAAGGCGGATGCCAATCGGCAGAAGGGAATCGAAGGCGATAAGAGGCTTCCGCCGGAGGCTGCGGGTCGAGCGATCGACGAGTATCTTGCCGTTCTTGATGATGCCGCGTTCGGTGCCGCGACGGAGGTCACGCCCAAGTTTGTATCGCCCTCCGACCCGGCGGCGCGCTGGACGGGAGCGCACGGCGGCCAAGCCTTCTTCGCCTACTCGACGAACTATCTGGTCGACGTCGAGAATGCGATCATCGTCGATGTCGAAGCGACCACGGCGATCCGCCAGGCAGAAGTATTGGCCGCCAAGCGCATGATTGAGCGTTCAATCGAAAGGTTCGATCTTTATCCAAGCCGGCTTCTCGGCGACAGCGCCTATGGCTCCGCTGAGATGCTCGGGTGGCTGGTCTACGAGCACGGGATCGAGCCGCACGTGACCGTCTTCGACAAGTCGGCCCGCACCGACGGGACCTTCTCGCGTGAGGCCTTCACCTACGACCATACCAGGGACGTCTATCGCTGTCCCGCTGGCAAACCCCTCACCACTACAGGGACGCTGGTGAACAACGACACGACGGTCCTCTACCGTGCGAGCAAGCGCGATTGTCAAGCATGCTCTCTAAGAAGCAGGTGTTGCCCCAACACCCCGGCTCGAAAAGTGCCGCGCTCGATCTACGAGGGCGCTCGCGACATGGCACGCGAGATCGCAAGCTCATGGGAAGGCCGCACTTCACGCCGGCTCCGCAAGAAGATTGAGATGCTGTTCGCGCATCTCAAGCGCATCCTCAAGCTAGATCGGCTGCGACTAAGAGGGCCGAACGGCGCACGCGACGAGTTCACCCTCGCTGCAGCCGCTCAGAACCTTCGTAAGATGGCCAAGCTGATCCCGATGCCCGCGCTGACGCCCGCGTGAACCACACCGCGCCAATTCGTCCTCGAAACAGATGGCGTTCACGACGAAACTACTGCCGACTTTTTCAACGGAATCGGCCAAAAGCGGAGATCGCCTGAAACTCAGGTGAAGTTCACGGCCGTTGTATTGCCGCCACTTATAATGACGCCGACCCTTTCTCCTTTCGATGGCTTATAGGTGCCGGACAGCAGTGCCGCGAAGGCGGCAGCCCCACCTGGTTCTGCCACGATCCGCAATCTTTCCCAAAGTGCCTTTTGTGATGCAACGATTGCATCATCCGTCACGAGCACGACACCGTCGACATATTTCTGAACAATTGGATAAACGCGATCACCTACTCGACGCGGCGCAAGCGAATCGGCTGCGACACCCCCCGCCTCTGCATCTGTAGGACGTCCAGCTTCCAAGGCCTTAGTCAGCGTAGGCGAAGCGGCGGGTTCAACCCCGATAACTTTGATACGTCCAGCGTACCAAGCTGCGACTCCAGCGATCAGGCCCCCTCCACCAACAGAAACGAGCAACGTTTCTATATCGGCAGCCTGCTCTTGAAGCTCAACTCCAATGGAACCCTGACCGAGAATCGTCTGGTCCTGATCGAACGCATGCACTGGCAGCGCGTCGGATTTTCGTACCCAATTCTCACTTGCAACGAGCGCGTCGGCATACCGATCACCTTCGACCACAAGGTCGGCACCGTACGAGCGGATGCGTTCGATTTTGGACGGCGACGAAACAGTAGGGACAAAGATTTTTGCTGGGATCTTAAGCTGCATGGCTGCATAAGCGACGGCCGCACCATGGTTCCCTCCCGTTGCTGCAGCTACGCCGGCTTTAGGGATATCGCGAGTCAGCAGGTTTGCGAATGCACCGCGGGCTTTGAAAGAGCCCGAACGCTGCATGAGCTCAAGCTTGAGCAAGAGCTTGCCAGCCGAGACGCCGACATCGGACGGGTCGATTTCGAAGATCGGCGTGCGCCGTATGTAAGGACGGATGAGCTGCTCACAATAGGAGATGTTTTCCCTGCTGAGCCCGTCGAACTGAACAGTCATCGCGCCTCCAAATGCCTTCACCGTTGAAAGGAGCATCGGTTGACATCTATCCAGATATTTCGTTAATTAGCAATATGCCTAAGTTATTGGATGATTTGGATGCGGCCTTGCGAGCACTATCCAACGATCGGCGTCGCCTAATTTTGGCGTGGTTGAAGTCTCCGAAACGTCATTTCAGGGCCCAACAGGATGGCGATCTCGTTGAGGACGGCGTTTGCGGTGTTCTGATCGCAGAGAAACTTGGCGTCAGTCAGCCAACCGTCAGCGAGCATCTGAAGGTTCTGTCTCAGGCCGGCTTTCTCCGCGCCAAACGTGTGAAACAGTGGACCTTTTACAAGCGCGATGAAAGCCGGATCGCAATTTTGAAGAAAGCGATCGTCGACGAAATATAGCCTGCTTGCGGTCAGCTTCGGGTCAAAAGCGTTCCTATGGTCCTTTGACGGCCTGCTTCCAGTCCGTTCCGGGAGCGGACGTCGCGAGCGCCAACCGAGAAGGTCCGCGAGGCGACGTCTCGAATCAGGCTCTCGGCCGTGCCATCTCAGCGCTCCTGAAATAGTCGCGCGGCGTGCCGTTGACGCGCACGCACTCGACTCAGAAAGGTGCCGAGGCGTCTATTCGTCGTCGACCCAAGCGCAACGATGCTAAGGGAGTCGCTTCAGTACCGTCCTCCCAATCGATAGGCGGCCGTCACTCATCATTGTGGGGCCACCGTCCTTCTCAGGAGCGACATTGCCTCGTCTCGGCTACGAGGGCACCGAATAGTGGCCATTAAACCAGAAATGGATTGGCTCCGTCGATTGCTCGGCCATGCTGGCGTACTGTGGATGGAGGACCGAAGCACGTCTGGCAAGGCGAACCGGGTTCGCATTCCACACATCCCGGCGCCCTGATCGACTCATAGCTTTGCCCTTCGAGGGCAGGATGGGTATGTCTGCCGAAGTCTATGGCTTGCTGTTCTGCCAGATCCCTGAGAGCGGGTTCGGCAGCGGGACATAATCGCGCGTGTTCTAAAGGGCAGATCGAGGGTGCAGATGGTAAAAGGGTCGCGCCGGCCGGGCTGTCGTGAACGGAGTCGCTAGCAAGTATGGACGCGTCTCCGCCATTCGGCTTTCATCCCTGGCGCATCATGATGGATCGCTCGCCGGGGGCAGTCGGTCCCGCGTCCCGGCTTCGCCGTCGCATGCTGACGCTCCTGCGGCTGCCCTCTTGACCGGTCTCGCGATCGCAGTCGGTCCCGCGCCGCAAAGCGGCGCTCCTGCGGCTGCTCTTTCGCGCTCCGCGCCCTGGCGGCTGATCGCCGCGCCTTCTCTTCAAAGAAGATCCCAGGGCAAAGAGGTTCCCAGGAGCAAGCGGCGCCTCGCGTAAGGCGGCTTCGATTCCCTTGATCTCTATCGTGGTAGGCGTTCGCCCGGTCGTGTCCCCGGAGGTGGTGTAGCTCGGTGGAGCAAAGCCGCCCGGACGCGCGCTCCCAAATAGCGCCGTAGC
>NZ_JAUETW010000030.1:0-2203 GCF_032484895.1 Bradyrhizobium sp. SZCCHNRI3052
ACCACAACGCGCCAATTCGTCCTCGAAACAGATGGCGTTCACGACGAAACTACTGCCGACTTTTTCAACGGAATCGGCCCATCCCGGACTTCCAGTCGACGCGGGCGATGTCAGCTCCCGGGGCACAACCGGAAGTAACCCACGGCGGGACCGAGAGGCGGCTTGGGACCCGAAGCGGACTACTTCCGTGGCTGCATCGTCCGGACTTCAAGTTCCCCTTTCGGGGCATTGTTGAGTTGTTTAGCCAGATCGATCACTTCTTGATCCGTCCAATCGCGATCACTGATCTGCCAGGTCCCGCCTTCCATGGGCTCTCGAATGACCGGGGTCAGAAGCGTCCGTCCCGCAAGACGAAGCTCAAGCGGCTGACCAAGATTGCTGTTGCCAAGAATACGCAGCGTTTCCTCGGACGTCTCCGCGAAGATCAAGTTCAGGATGGGCCGTCCTGTTCGCTCATCGTGACCTGCTTTTGCACTGCTGAGCACAACCACGAGTTCATCCGCCACGCATCCCGAAATCAACACAAACGTGGTGACAGCAATCAGTAGTGATCGGCATCTCAACGACTTCATTGCCCAGCTCCAAGGTCCACGCAGATCTGGCGTCTGCGTCATTGTAGACGAGAGCACTCACGTCGCCTACTGGCCCGTTTGAGACCTCTGGTCGGCGTCAAGGACATCGGCTCGCCGGGCCAGAGCAGAAGCCACATCCCAGGTCGATAAGGCCGGTTTTGACCCAACTGAGACGTCTCTGAGACACAAGCTGGTCGGTAAAGTGCATAGTAGCTTGACCGCTAGAGTTTGAATTTGATAGCCTCAGGATACGCATGGAGGCCGCGGGCCAGTGGATACTTCGTCCTAAACAGAGACTTTGGGCTTTCGCCTGAAGGCCCGCCCTGGGTAGCCCGCGCGATAGTGTCGGCCGCCGTTCAAGCGTCTGGACGAACATGCACGTCTCGAAAATCGTACCCGAAGCTCGCCTCGATGACGTGCGCGCTGCTCTTAAGACCGTGTTCGGTACTTGGAATGTAGCTGCTCTTCAGCCCCTGAAGGGCGGAGTTTCGGGAGCGCTGATCCTTCGCTTTGAAGTAAGAGAGCGAGATTATGTGCTGCGGATCGAACCTGAACGCGTCGCACTCCAAGATCGCCAGAGAGGCCTTTCATGCATGACCACAGCCGCCGCGGTCGGCGCTGCGCCTGCCGTACACTACTCAGATGCGGCGACCGGCCTGTCGGTTATGGATTTTGTACCAAACAGACCACTCGCGCAGCATCCTGACGGACTCGCAGGAGCGGTACGCGCTCTCGGCAAGCTCACGGCGCAGCTACAGTCGAGTCCACCGTTTCCGATCATGCTCGATTATCCAGAGCTGATTCAGAACATCATGATTAAACTCGTAAAGTCAGGACGCTTCGCGTCCGGTCAGTTGGACCGTCACGCTGAGGGGCTTGCTCTGATTCGCGCAGCGCTTCCGTGGGACTCGTCCTCATTGGTTTCAAGCCACAATGACCCAAACGTGCGAAATATCCTCTTCGACGGCAAGCACGTTTGGCTTGTCGATTGGGAACTCGCTTGGCGAAATGATCCGCTGGTTGACCTGGCGATTCTGACCATCGAAGTGGCGGAATCGGCGGAGCTTGAGGCAATTTTACTGGAGACGGCGTTTGGTGCAGTCCCCGATCGCCGCTTGCGCGCTCGACTGAGCGTTATTCGACTGCTTACGCGACTCTTCTACGGTTGCATCGTTCTCGATAGCCTTTTGGGGACACTGCACCGGTCGGCATCCAACGAAGATCTTGCAGGAATGACACCCATAGAATTTCGCGCCGCCGTAGCGGAGGGACGTTTGGCGTCTGGCTCACCTGATGTGGCTTACGCATTTGCGAAGATGTCGCTCACGGCCTTCATCACGGGGTTAGCGGCGCCCGGTTTCAGCGAAATGCTGGAAGTGGTGAAGCAGGGTTGACCAACTGACCATCCAGTGGAAGCAGGGCGCGACCCAGTTACATGGCACGCCGGAAGGTCTGCTGTTGGCCCGTGGCCGACCTCGGCCCAGAGCGCGGCGATGTCCGCTTCCGAGAGATGACTCGACCAAGGGCATGCTGGCTGCCGAGGGCCGCTTTTGACCGATTTCGTTGAAAAAGTCAGCAGTTGCGACGCAGAGATATCGGTGATTCAGTCTGTCTAGTGGGCAGGACTGAAG
>NZ_JAUETW010000031.1:0-1284 GCF_032484895.1 Bradyrhizobium sp. SZCCHNRI3052
TCTGGCGCGCGCCAGTCGATGCCTTCGATCAGCATCGCGAGCTGCGCCGGCGTGAGCGTGATCGAGCCATCATAACCCGCCATCACCGGCCACACGAAGCCGCCCTGGTCGATGCGTTTGGTGAACAGACAAAGCCCGTTGCCGTCCCAGAACAGGACCTTCAGGATCGATGCCTTTTTGCCGCGGAAGGCAAACAGATGACCGGAGAACGGATCCTTCTTCAGCGTGTCCTGCACCAGCATTGCGAGGCCGTCCATGCCCTTCCGCATGTCGGTGTAGCCGAGGGCCAGGTGCACCTTCACGCCTGCAGGAACGAACATCATGATGCTGTCTCTCCGCTTTCGATCCGCGCCCGCACCGCATCCGGATCGCTGCCGGCGGGAGCGAAGACACGCCGTCCGTCAGCGAGGTCGACGGCCATCATGCCCTCCGGTGGACGCACGAGATCGCGCAGGGCGCGTGCGGCGGGCATGTCGTCGGGCAGCACAACACGGGCGAGCTTGGAGCGCTTCTTTTGCGCGATGCCGAACTGCGCGCGCCAGCGGAACAGCAGCCCGGTGACAATCCCATGCTTGCGAGCGACGGCAGAGACTTTGGCGCCTGGTAGCTCGGTTTCCCTGGCGATCGCGAGCTTCTCTTCGTCGCTGAAGAAGCGGCGGGCCGGCGTTTTGGTCGCGGCCGGATCGCCGATTTCAGCGGCTGTCAAGCGGCGTTCGGGCTGTGAGTTCCTAGCACTAGTGCTAACGGGCGGACGGGCGGAGGGATGAAGATGGGCGCGCCAGTCGATCGTGACCTCGCCGGTGGCCAGTCGGTCGCGCCATTTGTGCAGCGAATGCGGCGACAGCTGCATCGCCGCGGCGTAGGCGCGGAGTTCCATCCCGCTCCAGTTCAGCGCCTCGACATGCATCGCCCAGAACGCCGGGGACGCTCGATTGCGTACATCCGAGGTGATCGTGAACCTGCGCTGCTTCTGCTTTCGGAGCGCCTTTTCGCGCTCTTCCCGGGCGCGCTCGCGGCGCAATTCCGTCTGATATTTCTCAAGCTTAAGCGCAGTCTCGTTGCCGGCCAGCCGCTTCAGCCAACGCCGCAACGTGTTCTCGGTCAGACGTTGTTGCTGGCAGTATTTGCGGATCCCGAGACCGCTCCGACGCCACGCTTCGATGTGCAGCGACCACCATTCGCGGCGAGCTCTGTTCTCGAAATGTTTGGATCCCACCGGAGATTCTCCACAGCAGCAGAGAACTCGAAATGGAACGACAACACACGAGGGGGAAGGTGTGCAGA
>NZ_JAUETW010000032.1:0-1268 GCF_032484895.1 Bradyrhizobium sp. SZCCHNRI3052
TGACCTGCCCCTAAGAATTTCCTCCAGAACGATTTAGAGTCCGGCCTGACGAAGGACGGACAGATGAAGCGAAAGCGGTTCACGGAAGAGCAGATCATCGCGGTTTTGAAGGAGCACGAGGCCGGTGCGAAGACGGCCGATCTGGCTCGGAAGCACGGGATTTCGGAAGCGACGTTCTACAATTGGAAGGCTAAATTCGGCGGCATGGACGTCTCCGAAGCCAAGCGGCTGAAGGCGCTCGAGGACGAGAATGCCAAGCTGAAGAAGCTGCTGGCCGAGCAGATGCTCGATGCGGCCGCGCTGCGGGAGCTGCTCTCAAAAAAATGGTAAGGCCTGCCGCCAAGCGCGCCGCGGCGGCGCACCTGCAGGCCAAGCTGGGCCTGTCGGAACGGCGGGCCTGTTCGATCGTCGGAGCGGACCGGACGATGGTCCGCTACCGGTCCCGCCGGCCCCCCGACACCGCGCTTCGGGGCCGCTTGCGCGAGCTCGCCAGCAAGCGGCGGCGCTTCGGCTATCGACGGCTGTTCATTCTGTTGCGGCGGGAGGGCGAGCCGTCCGGGATCAACCGCATCCATCGGCTTTACCGGGAGGAAGGGCTCGCGGTGCGCAAGCGCCGCAGCCGCCGCAAGGCCTGCGGCGTCCGCGTGCCAATCCTGGTCGATGCGAGGCCGAATGCGCGCTGGTCGCTGGACTTCGTGTCCGATCAGTTCGCAGGCGGGCGGCGCTTCCGCATCCTCAACATCGTCGACGACGTCACCAAGGAGTGCCTGGGCGCGATTGCCGACACTTCGCTCTCGGGGCGGCGGGTGGCGCGGGAGCTGACCTCGATCATCGCCCGGCGCGGCAAGCCGGGCTCGATCGTCTCGGACAACGGCACCGAGTTTACCAGCAACGCGATGCTGGCCTGGTGCAGGGACAACGCGATCGACTGGCACTTCATCGCACCGGGCAAGCCGATCCAGAACGCCTTCGTCGAGAGCTTCAACGGCCGGATGCGCGACGAGTTCTTGAATGAAACGCTGTTCTTCGGTCTCGATGATACCAGGCGCAGGCTCGCCGCCTGGGTTGCCGACTACAACAACGCGCGGCCGCATTCCTCGCTGAGATACCAGACCCCTGCGGCCTTTGCCGCCAACCTCACCGCAACGGGCGATCGGCTGCGCAACCCCGACCAGCTCCGCCAATCGCCCGTTGCTCCACCCGCGCCACTCGGCGTACAACCCACCCGGACTCTAAACTCTGCTGGATGAAACTTCGGTGGCAGCTCA